>CAZLDQ010000096.1:0-21729 GCA_964558295.1 uncultured Planctomycetaceae bacterium
CCCGACTCCCTAGCCCCTAGCCCCCCACGCTTCGCAAACTCGGCCAAGGCATCCTCCCACGGCGGCATGACTGCACATCCTGGGAGGGCATGATACTTTGCGGTGTCAAGGACGCTGTAGGCAGGACGAGGGGCCTTGGCCCCGTATTGGGAGGCGGTGATCGGTTCGAGGTGGACGGACAGGTTGGCCAGGCGGAACAGTTCGACGGCCAAGTCGTACCAGGTGGTTTGGCCGGTGTTGACGAGATGATACAGGCCGTACCGGCCGGTGCCCAATAGGAAGCGGATCGCCCGGGCGACGTGGGGCACGTAGCTGGGCGTGCAGTGCTGGTCGTTGACGATCCGCAAATGGTCGCGCTCGCGTCCCAAGCGGAGCATGGTCATAACGAAGTTGCCCGGGGTACGCGGGCCGAGTTGGCCGTACAGTCCACAGGTACGCACAATGTAATGCTTGGGCCAAGCGGCGGCGTGCTGTTCACCTTCGAGTTTGGTCTGTCCATAGACGCCCAACGGGCCGGGTGCATCGGTCTCACGGTAGGGGGTCGATCGGGTCTGATCGCGGCCGAAGACGTAATCGGTGCTGACCTGGACCAGCGGGCAGTCGAGCCGGCGGCAGGCCTCGGCCAGATAAGCCACGCCTGTGGCATTGACCGCCCGGCAGACGGCCACATCGTCCTCGGCCTTGTCGACCTGGGTATACGCGGCCGTATTGATCACGGCCTCGGGGCGAAGCGTTTGGAGCGTGTCGAGCAGGCGAGTCCGATCGGTCAGGTCAAATTCCGGCAGATCGAGCCCAATCGCCTCGGGCCCCAATTGCCGGAGAAGCTCCGAGCCAAGCTGGCCTTGTGCGCCGGTGACAGCAACTTTCATGATCGTTGGTGAGTGTTGAGGAGATAGGTCCAGTAGATCGCGCCCAAGTCGAAGAAGGCCTTGATAAAATCGCGGATTCGGACTTTCGAACCGCGTACTTCGCGCCAATGGTCCAGCGGCATCTCGTACAGGGCTTCTTCGGGCGACCGGCCGGCCCGACGGCAGTGGGCAACAAAGCGGGCAAGCAATTCCACGTCGAACACCCAGTTGGTACGAAACGGCTCGGCCAGCAAGCGGCCGGTGGCCGGAGTCACCCGCAGCAGTTTCGCCCCGCATTGCGTGTCGTAGACGGCCAGGCCCAGGGTGAGTGAGGCGGCCGTGGCGAATACGCGTCCCACGTAATGACGCAAGGGCCGCCGCTGGATCTTCCGGCCCAGGAGCTGGACCCTCGCTCCCAAAACGATCTCCACCGCTGGGTTGGCCTCCAAAAAGGTCTGGAATGCAGGAATTGCCTCCAGCGGCGTAGCCAGATCCGCGTCCCAGTAGCCGACCATTTCGGCCCCCTGTTCCAACGCCTGCAAGAGGCCCTGGCGCACCGCTTCCGCCTTGCCGCGGTTTTCCGGCAAGCTATAAAGGAGAAAACGCTCCGGGTCGGCCTGACACAGCCCTTCGAGCACGGCGAGTGTCTCGTCCGTGCTGCCATCGTTGACAAAGAGAAACCGCGGCGCATGCCCCTCGTCCGCAAACCGCCGGAACGCCTCGACGTCCAGCCTCGCGGCCTCATTGTAACAGGGGATCACAATAATCGCAGTGCTCATGCCAACTTCAAGGGATGGTGTGACAACAGCGCGAAGGGTTCAGGTTTCAGGGTTGTGGCCACGTCGCGATGGTGATTGCGTACTATATACTGTGTGCCGCATACTGCTACAGCCTACCGCCGACTCTCACACTGCAAAATGGCAATCAGACTCACCCCATACCGATATCCCTGCCGGCGACGGCCGTGAAACAGGTCGGTCAGACGCTGAAGCTCTCCGGAAAAAACGCGATCCAGAAGCCGATTGGTCAGCGACGAGGGGATGCGAAGATCGGTACCGGCGTCACCGCTTGCCTTTCCCCGCCATCCATTCAAAAGGCGGATGAGGCGGACGATCGGATAGAGCCGTGTGTTGAAGTAGGAGACCAACAGTGTACGAACCGGCAAGTCTTGCCACAGCTTGGCAAAGCCGGCCAGATCGTAGCGCCGGTAGTGGCCGTGGCTTTCATCATGGGGGCTCCAGAGGGCCATATCGGCCGGCACGGTCAGGAGGAAATACGTCCCGGAACTTGCCGCGCCCACCAACTCGGCAAGCATGGCGGCATCCTCCGGCACATGTTCCAGCACGTCGGTGGCCAGTACGACATTGGCCCGGGCGGCCCAATCGCCCAGGTCATGCGGTGCCCGGCCGCAGAGAAAATGGACCTTCGGGAACCGGCTTCGGGCCAGCGCAATCGCCTCGGCCGATGGATCAATTCCCACGCAGGTGTACGTATCGCTCAACGCCCCGATATTGCCGCCGGTGCCGCAACCGACGTCGACGACCACGGTTTCCGGGCAGGCCGGCACGAGCTGCGACAATAGCCCTCGCAGAATCCGCCGCCGAGCGACAAACCACCAGTGCCGCAGCTCAATTTCGTAGTTCAGATGAAATTGTTCGGTTTGCATGAGGCCGTCAGGTCTGCTGCGGATGGCCATTCGCGTCGGGCCGGGCAAGCAGATCGAGCAGGTATTGGCCATAGCTGCTGTTCTGTTCGTGGGCAAGCTGGATGAACTGATCAACAGTGATGAAGCCTTTGAGGAGGGCGATTTCTTCGAGACAGGCGATCTTCAGCCCCTGGCGGTGTTCGATCGTCTGCACGAAGTTCGACGCCTGCAAGAGCGACTCGTGGGTGCCCGTGTCGAGCCAAGCAAAACCGCGGCTGAAGACCTCGACCCGGAGCTGGCCCCGTTCGAGATAGGTCCGATTGACGTCAGTGATTTCCAGTTCCCCCCGGGCGGACGGCTTCAACTGGGCAGCGATGTCGACCACCTGGTTGTCGTAGAAGTAGAGGCCCGTCACCGCGTATTTCGATCGCGGCGTCTTGGGCTTCTCGACGATCGACACCGGACGGCCGTCCCGATCCAATTCGACGACCCCGTAGCGATGCGGGTCTTTGACCACATAGCCGAAGATCGTGGCCCCCACCGGCTGGCAGACGGCGTCTTGCAGGACGCGTTGAAAGCCTTGGCCATAGAAGATGTTGTCACCGAGCACCAGGGCCACATGGTCGGGACCGATGAACTCCCGGCCGATCAAAAACGCCTGCGCTAACCCTTCCGGTTTCGGCTGCACGGCATAGCGAATGGAAAGCCCCAGTTGGCTCCCGTCGCCAAGCAGACGCTGGAAAGAGCCGATGTCAATCGGTGTGGAAATCAACAGGATGTCGCGGATGCCGGCAAGCATCAAGGCCGATAGCGGATAGTAAATCATCGGCTTATCGTACACCGGCAGCAGTTGCTTGCTGACCGCCCGCGTGATCGGATGCAGTCGAGTTCCCGAACCTCCGGCGAGGACGATTCCTTTGGTGCAGCAGGTAGTCATGAACACTCTTGATGGATGATTTGGAAAGCCTAAATTCCCAGTCCAAGTCGTTCGAGCCGGTATTTGCCGGTGGTGACACGATCGACCCAGGTGGTGTGGTCGAGATACCAGGCGACGGTCCGCCGAAGGCCGGAGGTGAAGTCTTCTTGCGGGGCCCAGCCGAGTTCGGTGCGGATTTTCGTGGCGTCGATTGCATAGCGACGGTCATGGCCGGGCCGATCGGTTACATAAGTGATCAGCGACGTACACGGGGCGTGGGGCAGCCCGGGGCGAAGCTGGTCGACCAGTTTGCAGATCGCGTGGACCACTTCCAGGTTGGTCCGTTCGCAATCGCCACCGATGTTGTACGATTGGCCCGGCGTGCCCCGGGCCAGCACCACACGAATCGCCCGGCAGTGGTCCTCCACAAACAGCCAATCGCGAATCTGACCGCCGTCGCCGTAGACCGGCAGCGGCTTGCCGGCCACGGCGTTGAGCGTGATAAGCGGGATCAGCTTTTCGGGAAACTGGTAGGGGCCGTAGTTGTTCGAACAGTTGGTCACCAGCACGGGTAAGCCGTAGGTGTGGTGGTAAGCCCGGACAAAATGGTCGGCAGCGGCCTTCGAGGCGGAATAGGGGGAATTCGGGGCGTACGCGGTCGTCTCGCAGAACTTCCCTTCAGCACCAAGCGAACCGAATACCTCGTCGGTCGAGACGTGCAAGAAACGAAACCGCGACCGCTCCGGTTCCGGCAGGCCGGTCCAATACTGCCGCACCGCCTCCAAAAGCCGGAACGTGCCAACCACGTTGGTCTCCACAAACGCCGCCGGCCCATCGATCGAACGATCGACATGCGACTCGGCCGCAAAATTCACCACCGCCCGGGGGCGATACTCCTCCAGCAGCCGGGCAACCAGCCGGCCGTCGCCAATATCCCCTTCGACAAACCGATACCTCGGATGCGAGGCCACCTCAGCCAACGAATCCAAATTGCCGGCATACGTCAACTTATCCAGGTTAATCAACTGCGTCTCTTCTTTATCCAGCCACTGCCGAACAAAGTTGCTTCCGATGAATCCGGCCCCGCCGGTGATGAGAATGGACATGGGAGTGGAGAGTGGTCAGTGGTCAGTGGTCAGTGGTCAGTACGCAGAGGACAGTAGACTCTAGGTGGTGGCACAATATCTAGATCAAATCTGGCACCATTTTGGTTTCGACCGCCGGCCACTATTCCTCATCCATCATTCTGCATTTCCCTCACGGGATGCCGCGCACGATCGGCGGCCCGAGGATACGGCTAAGGGTAACGGGAAGGTGCTGCCAGAGGCGGATCAGGAGCCGGTAGCGGCCGTTGTCGGGACGCATCTGGCTGATGCTACCAGAACGGACGTAGTATTGCCATACGGCAGGGTAGGGTTCGGCACCCCACTGGCGTTTGAATCGGTAGGTTGTGCTATCAATGGTGCTACGGCCAAAGTCAAATCCCCCCTGGCCTCGCTCCACCGCCCGGCAGAGCAGATGCCAATACATCAGCATGTTGGCATTGGTTGGGTTATAGCGACGTAGTGAACTGGCACTGGGGACCTCGGTCAGGCCCTGGCCGTGAACCAGCAGGGCGGCGGCGATCGGCCGGCCGTCAAGCCGGGTGACACACAACTCCGCCTGGCTGGGGAATTGGGCCAAAATCTGACCAAAGAGCCGGCGACTGAACACCGGCGTCCCCAGATCGCGCATATTGTGGGCGAAGACCCGGTAGAAGTCGCCGAGCAGTTCCTCAGCTCCCCAATGCACAGTCAGCCCGGCCTTCTCCCCCTTGCGGATCTGACTGCGGACCTTGGGCTTAAAGCTTTCCCAAAGGGCGTCGGTTGAGGCGGGCAGATTCAGACGCAGGTGGGCTTTGCTGGTCAGTTCATGTGTCAGGGCTGGATGGGAAAGCCGCGTCTCGTGTCGCAATTCCAAGTAACGCACGTCCAACGCATCGGCCAGCGTTACCGCCCGATCGACCAAGGCCCCAGCCACTGCGTCGTCGGCCGCCAGCACCCCGCCGGTATTCAGATAGGGAAGGCTCACCAGGAATCGTCCAAACAGTCGACTGTGCACGAAAGCCAAAGGCAGCAGGCCCGCCGTGCGCCCGTCGCGGACCGCCTCCAAGCAATACGGCTCGTGACGCAGCCCTTCTTGGAGCACAGACAGCCAGCCGGGATGGCGACTGAGCGACCAAGGCCCCTGCGCGGCGACGAACGCCTCGAGGCGTGCGATCCCCTGGCGGATCTCCCCGCCGGCAAGACGGCGGATTTCCAGGCGTTCAGTCACGCTTCACCTCTGGAGTTGCCCCCAGCAGCCTCTCGTACACCGCTCGGACCTTGGCCATGCGGGCCGTAAAGCTGTAGCGCGTTTCGATCGTGTGCCTCGCAGCCGCGGCCAAACGCCGGCGACAATCCGGATCGTCAAGCAACCGGCCCAATGCGACGGTGAGTCCCTCGAGGTCTTCCGGTTTGACCAACAAGCCGTTGACCTCATGTTCGATCAGCCGAGGAATGCCGGCAATCGCGGTAGAAATGACCGGCACCTCCATGGCCATCGCCTCCAGGAGGACGTTGGGTAACCCTTCGCGAAGACTGCTAAGCACGAAGAGGTCCAAGGCCTCGTAGAGTTCGATGAGGTCGGAGCGATGGCCGAGGAGCCGAACGCGATCTTTGAGTCTCAACTCGTCGATGAGCGATTCCAACGGCCCGCGTTGCTCCCCCTCGCCGATGATGACCAGTTCGACGTTCCGGCCTTCGCCAACCAG
Source organism: uncultured Planctomycetaceae bacterium (assembly GCA_964558295.1). Taxonomy (GTDB): domain Bacteria; phylum Planctomycetota; class Planctomycetia; order Pirellulales; family Thermoguttaceae; genus JBDKTH01. Next base: position 6,201 of record CAZLDQ010000096.1, read on the forward strand.
GCGTTCCACCGCACGAATGATCGCCGGGAAATTCTTCTCCGCGGAAAGCCGGCCGATGGCGCCAATCAAAAGCCGCTCGGGGTTGAAGCCAAGTTGGCGTTTGGCCGCCTGAGCGGATTGCCTCCGCTGATAACGGTCCGTCTCGATCGCATTTTCGATCAACTCGCACCGCTCGGCAGAAATGCCGCTGGCAACGCACTGCGTCACCAGATCGTCCGAAACGCAGAGGATCCGGTCGTACTTGCGCAGGCAGAGCCGGTCGATCTTATAGTACCAGGGGGTCAGGCGCACGAGAGCACCCCAGCCGTGAACCGTGCTGACGAGTCTCATCGGCCAGAACCGCCGGAGGATCAGCCCTAGCAGATTGCTTTTGTAGTCGTGGCCATGCCAGATGTCCACTTGATGCTCCCGGCAGACCGCCAGCATTTTGCCGACGACCGACACGTCCCACGCCCCACGATCCGCAATGCCCACCAGTGGCGCCCCGAGCTTCTCGGCGCGCTGGCGCAGCGTTTCGAACCCCGGATCGCCGGGGGGATGCAGATAGGCACAGAGCGCATCGTAGCCAAACGGCGTCAGATACCGCGGCGAGGTGAGTATCGTCTTCTCCGGCCCGCCGCCGGTGCCACAGACGACGCGCACATGAAGGATCAGAGGTCGTTTCTCCAAGATCATTCCAGTAGTGTGGCGAGTCTTCGCTTTCTGTGTCACTCCAGTGCTAACCGCTCGAACTGTCGCGCTTTGGAAGCCCAACTCTCCTCGCTCAGCCGCCGCCGGGCTTCGGCCTGCGCGGCCGGCAGCCCCTCGGCCATACGCTGCCGCACGAGGCATGCGAAAGCCTCCGGTGTACTGGCCAGATCCAAGGCGTCGGCCCAAGGCCGGATGGCAGGCAAATCTCGGGCAACAACCGGTTTGCCGGTAGCCAGATACTCCTTGAGTTTCAGCGGCTGCATCGCCCGGGTCACTGGCAGGTCGGCGTAGGGCATCACCAGGACCGACGCCGCCGCGGCCAATCGCGGCAGCTCTTCGTACGGCATGCCGGGCAAATGAACGACCCGCGGACTCTGGTAAAGCGCCGGGTCGGGCTCCGACTCCGGACCGACCAGGACCAGCGTGCCACGGTCCAAGCCTTTGCTCACGCGATGCACCAGGGCCACATCCATGCGCCGATCCAGAAGCCCCCAAAAGACTACCAGCGGTCGCTCCAGGCCGGCCAATGCGTCCAGCGGTTCACGGTTCTCGCTGATCCAATGCTCCAAGTCGACCCCATGCGTCAACAAGCTGGCCGTCCGGCCTTGTTCGGCAAGTCGTTGCTGCAAGGGCTCACTGGCTGCCACGAGCACATCGGCCCGGTGAACCACGAGCGACTCCATCGCCCGCACGGCCGCCTGATCCACGCCCGGCCAATGGCCAAAGTCGTCGACACAATAGTAGACCCATCGCACAACGGGGAGCGATTCCATCAAGTCGGCTACCAGCGGAATGGTCGTCACCGCGAGAACCTCGCTGCCGACTGAATGGATGAGTGGTCGAAGCTGCTTCAGCAACAAGCGACGGTTGATCCGCCGATCGTGCGGTCGGCTGAACCAGGGCCACATGCGCGGATTGACCACCGTGAGATTCTCGGGCAATCCGTCTGGCCCGGGATGAGGCTGAAACCAGTGACGCAGCTTCTCCCATCCCCGGGCGAACGTCGCCCGATCGAATCGTGGCGGGCGCATGCCGATCGTGTTGATCCACCAGACGCGATACTTGGCCAGGAGATGCCCCATCAGGTGCTGGCAACTCGACGGGTGCCGCCCCCAATCGTCGGCGAATACCAAGAGCACCGGTTTAGCCACCGAGCAACTCCTCGTACACCGCCCCATATCCAGCGTGCATCTGCGTCTCGGAAAACACCGCCTGGGCACGTTCCCGACCACGCTGGCCCATCTGATCGCGCAACTTGGCATCGTCGGCCAGACGGAAGATGGCCCGGGCCAACGCCGCGTCGTCTCCGCTTGGAGCCAGGAACCCCGTAGTGCCATCGTCGACCACTTCCCCCACGCCCCCCACATCGGTCGACACGATCGGCAGTCCGGCGGCCATCGCCTCGATGAGCGTCACGGGAATTCCTTCACTGATGCTTGTCAGCAGGAACAGGTCGGCCGCATGAAGCAGGTCGGCCACGTCGCTGCGCAATCCGAGCAGGCGCACATGCGGTCCTACGCCCCGCCGCTCGATTTCCGCCTCGATTGTGGCCCGTTCCGGCCCTTCGCCCACGAGTACCAATCGGGCATTCGCCCGCTGGGCCGCCACGCGACGCATCGTGCGGATCGCCGTCGGATGATCCTTCAAGTGATCGAGCCGGGCCACCTGGACGATCAAGAGATCGTCGGCGGCAAACCCCAGTTGCCCGCGCAACACCGCCCGGTCGGCCGGAATTCTGCCAAAAGCCGAGAAATCGACGCCGTTGTAGATCCGCTGGATCCGGTGGTCGGGAATGCCTTCGTTATCAACCAACGCTCGGCGCACCGAATCGCCCACCGCCACCACGCGGTCGCGGCGTCGAAGCATCAGCCGGTTGAACAGGATTCGCTTGCGCCGTGGATAGTCGGGAAACCAGCGCCCATGTTCGGTAAACACCACGGGCGGTCGGCGTCCGAATCCGCGAGCAGCCAGAGCGTAGAAGAACGGGGTGTATTGATGGGCATGGATCAACTGGACCTGCTCGCGCTGCCAGAACCTTCGCAGGCGACGCATGCACCGGAGATCGACGCCCGGACACCGCTCGAACACCTCAACCGGAAAACCTTCGGCGCGAAGCTCTTCGCCGAGCGTGCCGAGTTGATCGAGACACGCGAAGACAAACCGGTACCGCTGGCGTAACTGGCCACGGACCAGCCGTGCGGCCAGCACTTCGGCCCCGCCCACGCTCAGGCTGTGCAGGAGCTGGCAGATTGTCGGCGGACCGCTCACAGTCTGTCACCCATGCGCCCACGCCGCTGGAGCCAGCCCAGCAGCCGTCGCTCCCACGGGCGCTTGAGCTGCGTAAACCACGGCTCCTCTTCCGGTTGGATCGGTTCGACCAGCACCGTGCGGAGCCCGGCGAGGTGGCCAGCCATGATATCGGCAAACACCTGATCACCGACCATTGCCGTGCGCGTGGGGTCAAATCCCTCCCTGCGAATCGCCCGCAAACAGCCGAACGGCAGCGGCTTACAGGCCTTGCCGACAAACGGCACCCCATACTTCTCGGCAAACGCCCCGATCCGCCGTCCCCGCCCGTTGGATACCAGACAAATGCCGATTCCCGCCGCACGCAGACTGTCGAACCACGCCGCCACTTCGGGCCGGACTTCCTTGGCCCGGTAGTTCTTCAGCGTGCAATCCACATCCAACAACAGCGCATCGATCCCCAAGGCGCGGAGCCGCTGGACGTCCAACTCCAGGACGCTTTGAATGCGGTAGTCGGGAATCATCCAATGGAGCATGCCGTGATTCGGTCTGATCAGAGTTAGTAGTTGCGGAGCAATCGGGCAATTCTTCCCCAATTCCAGGGATTGGCCAACCGCAATACGGCCTGGGCCACGCCACTGACCGTTTTTAGTCGGGCCAAGGCCTGCTGGCGTTGCGGCACGAACGCTTCCGGCTCGCCAAACTCATACGCTTCCGCCGCGTGCGGGGCCGGTTCCTCCACCACCGCGCGGTAATAGCTATCGCGCACCCCCTCGACCATCATGACGGCAATCGCCCGAGCCACGTGCCGCGATTCAAACCGCCAGAGGTCGTCCCAGGCCCGGTCGGCCAACTGTCCGCCGCGTGCAAGCAGTTCGCTTCGCAACGGCTCCTCCGCATGTTTGGCCGCCAGACGCAGGGCGTTGGCCTTGCGAAACTCCTGAGCGGCCCAGGCTTCGGTCGGGTATTCCAGCGCTTCTGGGTGATCGAAATACGGCCGCTCATGCTCGACCATCCACGCGGCGTAGTGTACCAGGCTCGCCTGAGCGTAGGCGTACATGAAGTCCAGCTCGTTAGCCTCACGCTTTAGCTCCAAGTAGCGAGCTAGCACCGCCAGATACATCGTATACGACCACCGCTCCTCGACGTTCAGCAAATTCCGCGAGGCAATGTCGTCGTGCGGGTGAATCGTGCGACGGATCAACTGTTCGGCCGTGCCAAGATACCTGCGGTGGCCCGTGGCCAGGTAGCCATCCAAGAGGGTGTTAATCGCATTGCCCGCTCCGCGTCCCGGCCCGTGATAATTGACCGACTGTGTCGCGCTGGCCAACCCTGTCGGGCCTGGAGCCAGGAGACTGAAGATCGTCGTACGCCCGTCGTCCATCGCCGCGATCCAGTCGGCCAGTGTAACCACGGCTTCCAGGGCAAGCCGGTCGCCGGTCAGATAATAGTAGTGCAACAAGCCCGTGGCGTAGCTATGTTCGCAGCACGGGCCGCCGCCGTAAGGCTCGCCGGGGCGGGCGTTCGAGCGGCTGTAGGTGCGATGGGTGGCTGTCTCCGCACTGCGGTAGTGGTCGGTCATCCAAAACAATCCGCCGTTGTAGGCCGCCCGATCTTCCGTGGTGTGATAGATGTCGATATCGATCACATGCCGGGCCAGCGGATCAAACACCTCGCTCCAACTCACGTCCCCGGTACGCATCTGCTGGAGAATCGCGCCATAGACCACGTCGAACTGATTGTTGTAGTGCGAGATAACCGGCGGTGGCCCCGGATAGTAGGCGTTCTCGTGATCCGCATAGACCTCGCCGTAGTTGCGCCAGCCATACTCGTCGATGATCTCACGTTTGGCCACTAGGCTTTGCGGGCCGCGGAGCGCTTCGTCCATCAGGGTCTGGAACCGCTCCTCTGGCTCTTTCTCCACCAGCGCGAGATGCGGCACGGCACCCGAGCGAGCATACCACTCGGGTGTGGCCGTCACGCGGGCCGGGCGGTGCACCCAGTCGAGTGATTCAAGCGTCTTCACCTCCCCCGGCTCGAAGCAAAACCAGACCGTGTGGGTCTTCTGCTCGCCCCCTTGCAACTCGAACGGTCCCTTCCATTGCCGCGGAAACAGTCCGACGTGCAGCCCGTGGCCGTCGCTCTCTAGTGTTTTGGGAAACTGCTGCCAAAACTCAGGCACCGCCACCATTTGCGTGCCGGTTTGGCTGCATACGGCCAAGACCGGACTCCCCTTGAGCCCCTTTTCCTTTCCGCCGCAGGCCTGCATCCGATAGCCGCGAAACCGCGAGAGCGTCTCCCCCGTCCGGGTCACGTGATTCCGGCTTTGCCAGTGTTCCCCGCCGCTGGAGTCTTGATAGATCTGCCACGCTTCGCCCGTGGTCTCTTCCGCCGGGGCGTCGACCTCCGGTTTCCAGACGAGGCTCGTCGTCTCGGTGCCCGTGATCCATTCCAACGAGAGGTCGCGAAACAGCACCGACCCCGCATCGCCGAGATCCCAAAGGTTGCCGGGATGCTGCGCACGATTCGGATTGTGAAGGGTCACTTGCACGCGCACCAGGCCGGTCCCCGCGTAGAATGACAATCGGCCGACGAGCCGCAACCCGCGGCATTCGGCCAACCGGCTGTCGATCCGCACCGTCGTGCGCAGCGCTCCGCGGGTCTCGATCGCCACCTTCGACCACCTCGGCCGGATCAGCCGCTCCTGGTGGTCCAACAGCGAAAGGTACAGGTCCCCCCCGTCGCTGCCCTGGCCTTCCGAGGCCAGCAGGGCTAGGGCACGGCGGTCGATCACCCACGTTTGCCGGCCCACGTCAATCGCCAGCCGCGGACCGTCTTCCCACACACGCAATCCCCCCGGCACGACCGGTGTTGCGGCTTCTTCAAGCTGCAGCGTCCACGAGGTGCGACCGGCCAGCGTGCCGTCCAAAAGCCCGTCGACCAGCAACCACTTCACGCTCCCGTCCGACCAACGGGCCAGCGTCTCAGTCTGCACGGGAAACGTCCGGCCCATCTCGTCCCGCAACCAAAGCAGTTCCTCCCCCCTCCAAACGCCCTTGGGAACCGGCACGCCAAACGTCACCGGCTGTACGGCCGTCCCCAACTCAACCGGACTGACAATCCGAAGTGGAATCACAATGCGCACGCGACACAAAACCTTGTTTAACACGAGCCCCCATACCGCTGGGCCCAACGGGCCAACACCAAGAGCGACCAGAGCACCGGGCCATGCCGACCCAGACGCGATTGATGCGCCTCGAACAATCTCCTCGCTACGCGCTGGTCGATCAGCCCGCCCACCCGGCTCGCCGGCTCCAGCACATCCGCACGAAACATCTCCGCCAGCGGGCCGCGGAGCCACTCGTCCACCGGCACCTCGAACCCCTGCTTACCGCGCCAGGCCAAGCCGGCCGGCAACCGGTTCTCGTAGGTCTTCTTCAAGATCCATTTGGTCTGACCGTTGCGGATTTTGTACTCCGACGGCATCCGGGCGGTCAACTCCAATAGCTCGTGATCCACCAGCGGCGGACGCACTTCCAGTCCACACGCCATGCTCGCCCGATCAACCTTGACCAAGAACCCGTCAGGCAACAGCGTATGCACATCGGCCGTAATCATTCCGGCCAGTGGATCGGCGGTCGGGGCCGCTCGGAAATGTTCGCAAATCGTCCGCTCGGGCTCATGCCCGTCGAGCTCGCGAACCAAATCACCCGCAAGCAATCGCCGCCGGAGTGGCTGTCGGCAGAGCGAAACCGTGTTGGCATATGCCGCCGCATTGTCCAGGCCGAGGTTCGTCAAGAGCGTCTTCGCCCGAAGCACGCGCGGAAGCCAGTCGGCCTTGGGCCACACGCGCCCCAGCGGCCCAAGAACTCCGCTCCGGAGCCAGCCGGGCAATTGCCGTCGCAGCCATGCCTCGCGCAGGTCGTGGGCATACCGCCGATATCCGCCCAGGGCCTCATCGCCGCCGTCGCCCGAGAGGACTACCTTCACACGTCTTCGTGCCAAACGCGAAACCCAGAGCGTCGGCAGGGCCGAACTATCGGCCAGTGGCTCGTCGTAGTAGTACACAAGGTCGTCAAGCGCCGCAGCCGCTTCGGGCGTCACCAGTTCTTCCGTATGCCGACTGCCGACTTGCTCGGCCACTTGCCGGGCGTAGGGCAGCTCGCTAAAGCCCGTCTCGCGAAAACCGATCGAAAACGTCTCGACCGGCTCTGTGGGGGACAGCCCCGCCTGGGTAACCACCATCACGCTTGAATCCACCCCACCGCTCAAAAAGGCCCCCACCGGCACGTCGGCCACCTGATGAGCTTGGACCGTCTCGGTGATCTTCGCTTCCAGCGCCTCTTGCCATTCCTCCGGGCTCCGCGTCATGTCGGGCTCGATCTGAAACTGCCAATAGCGGCGCGGGCGGCGGTCCAGTTCCTCGGCTCGCAGGCTGACCAGATGGCCGGGCGGCAATTTTTCCATCCGGCGAAACACGGCCCGGGAACCAGGAATCAGCCCGAGCGCCAAATAATCGTCCACCGCCGCCGGATCGATCGTCCGATCGACTTCGGGATGGGCAAAGATTGCCTTCAACTCCGAGCCGAAGAGCAACTTGTCCGCATCGCGATAGATGTACAGCGGCTTGAGCCCCACCCGGTCACGGGCCAAGAGCAACCGCCGCCGCGAGCGATCCCACAAGGCCAAAGCAAACATCCCGCGCAGGCGTCTGACGAGTTCTTCTCCTTCCTCCTCGTAGAGATGCACCAGCACTTCCGTATCCGACTGCGTGCGGAAGCGATGCCCCTTGGCCACAAGCCCCGCGCGCAGTTCCCGGTAGTTGTAAATCTCCCCGTTCAACACGACCTGGACCGACCCATCCTCGTTGCCGATCGGCTGATTCCCTCCGGCCAAATCAATAATCGCCAACCGCCGATGCACGAGCCCCACGCCGGCCTCCGCCCAAAACCCCTCCCCATCCGGCCCCCGATGCGCAATGGCCGCACCCATCCCCTTGAGCACGCCCATCTCAGGCGGCCGTTTCGGGTCACGATAGAGGATTCCAGCGATTCCGCACATAAGTGGAGAGTACGCAGTACGCAGTACGCAGTACGCAGAAAAGAGTCAACCCTATTTCATCGCAACTTCAACACCCCGCGTCCCATTCTCATCATTCATCATTCTGCCTTCTCCACTCCCCTCCGCCTCACGACCTTCGCCGGCACGCCGACGGCGACCGCGTAATCGGGGATCGGGTCGATGACAACGGCGCCGGCGCCGACGACAGCGTGGCGGCCGACGTTGGCCAGCACCACGGCGCGCTCACCAATCCAGGAGCCCGTGCCAATGGTCACGCGGGGCCACACCCCGGGCTGCTCACGGATTGGGATATCGACCCGCTCGATGCCATGTTGGGCCGTGCCGTTGGCTACGGAGACGAAAGAGGCCAATAGCACGTCGTCTTCGAGCGTCACATCCCCCAGCAAACAGTATGAACCCACATAGACCGCGCGGCCGATCTCGGCGGTCGAATGGGAGAAGATCGTGCCGAACCCCAAACACGCATCCCGTTCACAGCGAGCCAACGTGAGCCGATAAAACGCCCGCCGCAGATAGACTCCCGACATCCCCGGCACGAGCGCCCACGCCTGCGACCACCCCGCAAACGCCCGTTCCACCCCGACCACGCGTGCCTGAAGCCAATACACCACCCACCCCGGCACCACCACCGCCAGAGCCAGGGCGTTCGCCGTGGCTTTGAGAAGGTGTTTCATGGGAACATATCCTCCGCGAACAGACGGGCGGCCTGCCGTGCGAGGGTATCCCAGGCAAACTGCTCGACGACCCAACGCCGGCCGGCCCGGCCCATCGCGTCACACCGCGCCGGATCGGTCAGCAACTCGACCACCACCGCGGCCAGTTTCGTGGCGCTGGTGCAGTCGACGATGCGGCCTGTTTCGTCCAGCCGCATCGTTTCGGCCGTGCCGCCGGAATCGCCGGCCAACACCGGACGGCCGCAAGCCTGGGCCTCCAGACGCACCATCCCAAACCCCTCAATGTCGCCGCCGATGTTGCGGTTCGGCAATACGAAAAGGTCGCATTGCTGGTAGCAGGTCGCCAGACGGTCGTCATCCAGTTCGCCGAGGAATTGAACATGCCCGGTCAATTCGTTCTCGCGAACCAACGCTTCCAAATACGGCCGTTCTTCGCCTTCCCCTACGATCGCATAGAGCACGCTGGGGATAACCTGCCGCACGGAAGCCATCGCCCGAATCATCTGATCGTGTCCCTTGCGTCGTTGCAACCTCCCAACGGTGAGTACGACCGGCCGCTCGTTCCAGCCCAAGCCGGCGCGGGTTAGCCGATCGCGTGGGGCCGGCGTGAAGCGTTCAATATCCACGCCCGGGTGCATCACGCGCACACGCTCCGGCGGCACGTGCCACTGGTCGCAGAGAATCGTGGCCGAGTTCTGGCTGTTGGCAATCACGATTTGGGCGTCGTCTAGCACTCGCCGCATCATCCAGCCAAGCTGGCGGCTCGTCTCGCCGCAACCCATCTCTTCGCCGTGAACATAGCACAGGTAGGGCCGTCCCGTGGACTTCTTGACCATGCGAGCAATCCATCCCTCGGGCAGCAGCCGGCCGCAATGAATCTGACCGACCGCTTGGCGACAGGCCAACCGATGTACCCTCTCAAACGCCCGGCCGTAATTCCACATGCCTCGCAGGCTGAACAGCCCCCAGTCGTTCCAGGTCAGCGGGATTCGCGTTACCGACAAGTTGTGGGTACGATCAAACGCCTCGGCCCCGGGATTCTCCCCCGCGAGGACCGCCACTTCCTCGCGTGGCAGCCGCCGGTAGATCTCCCAGAACCAGCGTCCACTCCCGCCGATCCTCGGCGGGAAGACTTCGCTAAGGAGCAGTTTCACCTGTGGCATCCGATCAGACTCTTGTACACGTGATCATACGCCTCCACAAACCGTTCCCAGGCAAACCGGCGTTCTGCCAGTTCCCTCGCACGGCGTGAATACGCCTCCCAATCGCAAGCGATCTGTTCCAAGCTTTGCGCCAGACTCTCCGCATTGGCCGTACAAACCACACCCGCCCGCTCGTCCTCGACTACGCGAGCCAGTCCCACCTCAGGCGTCGCCACAATCGGCCGGCCGCAGGCCAGACTTTCCAGGAGCGAATTGGGCACTCCCTTGCAGCGAGACGGGTCGGTAAACGGCGCAACGCACACATGTGCCGCCTGGTACTGGTTCGCCATCTCGGTAAACCGCCCCACCAGCAGTTCGACATTCGACAACCCTCGCTCCTTGATCCACCGGCGAACCTCCGGCAGGCTTTCGCCCCACGGTCGCCATACGAGCCGGAAACGCATCTCGCGGCAGAGCGCCGCCGCTTCGAGGATCACATGTACCCCACGGGCTTCCAGCCAATCGATCTTTTCCGGACTCGAAGCAAACGTGACCGTAAACGGCCCCGCCGGAGCCGCCGCAGGCGAGAATCGCTCAAGATCCACCGGGGGAAAGATCACGCGAATCCGCTCGCGCTCCACGCCCGCCTTCTCCAAATCCTCACACGCACCGGGCCATTCCACCACAAACTGGTCCACTTTCCCCAGCAACCTGGCATCGCAAACCGGGCCGGGAAGACAGACCGTCAGAACAATCGGCCGTTTGCGTGCTGCGGTCAAGTGGAACCAATCGCCCACGCCGCCGACAATGTGGTTGACCGAAAACGCATGCTGCATCACCCGCGTCATCGCACGAAAGACGAGGTGCAGGCGAGGATGAACGCCGATTCCCCGTCGCCACGACAGACGCACCCAATTCCGCGGGCTGACGCCCCAGGCCACACTCCCCGGAAAGGCTCGCCGCAGGCAGGCAACCTCTCCGGCCACGGCTTCCATCTCCGGCTCAAACGAACTGACCCAATAGGCTATGCGCGGCGGCATGTGACAATCCACTCCAACGAAGGCCCGCGGCGCAGTGCCTCCAAGGTTCGAACGGCCAGCCGGCACAGCCGGCGGCTGCGCGGTCCGAGCAACACTTGGGCGCAATACTGGGCATTGTACCAACGCTGGACGCCGACAATCCGGTTCACCGCAAAACCAGCCTCGTCCAGTTCCTCGCGAAGCTCGGCTTCGCTGGCGTAAAGTTTGTCATAGATCGGATAGTCCTCCGGGCATGCGGCTCGCAGCGGGCCGGAAACCTCTTGGTTCACCGCGTCGAGGACCAGCGTCCCGCCCGGGCGAAGCACCCGCCGGATCTCCCGATGCAGGCGCGTCCGGTCGTCGTGCCGGAAGTGGCGCACGAAGCGGAACGAGTAGACCAGATCGAAACTCCCCCCCGCAAACGGCAGGGCAAACGCGTTCCCCTGTACCCACCGCACCCGTCCGGTCGCGGTCGCTTTGCCCACGTCGATCATCCCGCGGTTGTATTCCAGGCAGATCAACTCGCCGTCAAACCGTACGTCGCGGGTCAGCCGCGCGGGGCCGGGGGCGATCTCCAGTACACGCCGGGGCTGCGTCTGGCCAATCACTTCGTTCACCGCGGCCACCTGGCGCTCGTGCAACAGGCAGTTCAGTTCGCTCGCGAAACGCTGCTCGACGTACTGCGCCGCCACCTCCGCCCCCTGGTAGGCGACGCCGATTTCCGATTCAGAGGAAAGCGACATTCCCAGTCCTCACTATGTTGCTGTGACCACTGCAAGCCGAGGTCATTTGCTGCACAACTCGTCGAAAAGCTCTTCGTAGCGTTCCAGATGGCGGTCCCAGGTATGATGTCGGGCCACATGCTCGCGTGCCGCCCGACCGAGCGGCCCAAGCTGCCCCGGTTGTCGCAGCACATGCTCCAACCGTTCGGCAAAATCCCTTTCACCATTGGCCAGCAGTCCCGTTCGGCCGTCGTCGATTAGTTCCTCATTCGCATTGAAGTACTCTTTTCCGTCCGCACGCATTGCCAGGCACGGAACCCCGTGGCTCATCGACTCCAGCAGGACCAAGCCAAGGCTCTCCGACCGCGACGGGAATACAAACAAATCGGCATTCCGGTAAAACGGGTTTGGATCCTCCCGGAATCCGTGAAAGAGGACCTTGTCAGAGATTCCCAAATCTTCGCTCAACTTCACAAGCTCTTCGCAGAGTACACCGCTGCCTACAACATCAAGCTTCCAATCGTATTTCTTCAGAGCACTCAAAGCTCGAAACGCCATTTGCAGGTTCTTTCTCGCGTTCAAGGCACCGACATACAACAATTGGACCTCGTTTCGACGTGTACGGGCGATCTCTTCCGGTGGCACTTCGACCCCAATCGGATTGACGAAGAACCGGGGGCGGATCGTACGGTGTTCCTTTGCCAGCACATCGCACGCGGCTTGCGTGAATCGCACAGTACGATTTGCATGCCGTAGCGCCCATTGCTGGATTCGTTGATACACAGCAAGGCTCACTACCTGCATGAACCACGGCAATTGATACCCGACGATTTCATGTTCAATCAGGAGGGAATGCGGCAAGTAAACCATCGGTGTGTCCGGGAACATTGCGCAATGCGGCCGCAACAGCAGGTGTTCACCTCCGATAACGATGTCGGGCTCAGCAAGCGACTCTCGACGAAGCTGCCGGTTGCAACTCCAGGCTCGTACCACGGTAGCAAACCTCCACACCAGCGGCACATTCTGAACTTCAAGCGGGTCGATTTCGGCCACTTCCGCCACGTCGCGAACGGCCGCTCCTGATCCGAAGCATACGACCGACACTCGATGTCCACGTGCCGCCAGCTTTCGTGTCAGTTCCAGGTGGTAAACGTGACTCCCCGCATTGCGGTTGAGCTGGCCGGCGAGGATGCGTATGTGATAGGCCATTCCAGTACCTGCCCACGTTCAACGCTGCTTGAAGAGAGCCGCTTCCAGGTGCTGCATCCGCGCCACCTTCGCATGGGTTCGTTCTACAAAGCCGCGAATCGCCTTGGTAAGTTCCTCGTATTCGCATACCGGGGTTTGCAAGTCCTGCTGCATGGCTTGGGCCCAGTCTTGAGGGCTTCCGGAGGCAAGCAACGTGCCGCCCGCTGCGCCGGATACAACCTCCCGCACCCCGCCGACGTCCGAGGCAATCACCCGGCAGCCACATGCCATCGCTTCCAACAAAACCAAGGGGAAGGCTTCGATGCGGCTCGGAAGGAGCACGGTTTGCATGGCAGAGTAAGCCGGCCGCACATCGTGCATCGAGCCCGCGAAGAAGACCCGGTTTCCAACTCCCAGTTGACTCGCAAGTTCCTCCAGCGAATAGCGCTGTTCACCCTCTCCAACAATGCAAAGCCCCACACTCTGGTCGCGCTGTCTCGCGAGCGCGCGGATTGCGACGTCGACCCGTTTGAGTTCCGAGAGACGCCCCACGTACCCAAACAGATACCAGTCGTCGGGAATCTTCCACTGGCGACGAAACGCTTCGCCCGCTTGTGGATCGCGCTGCCAATAGGCCAGATCAACGCCATTGGGACAGGCGATCACCTGGTTCGCTCCGTAAAACGTTTCGGCAATCAACGCCTTCCGTTGCGTCTCCGACACGGCCACGACATGATCGACGAGCCGGGCGACACGTCGCCGGAACCATCGTTCCCGGTGCCACCAGAGCCCCAGCCCGGGCAAGATTCCGAAATGGCGACGACGAGTACAAGGTCCTAAAGGTTCGGGCATCGAGTGTTCGATGACGTACACGGTTCGATAGCAACGCCGTAGCGTCTTGAGCAGGGGTAGGTGCGCCGCGTAATACCAGGGCTTCACCAACAGAACCCGATCCGCTGGGAGGCGGCGCAACAGTTGGCGCCACGCGTGGCAATCGCCGCCTGACAAGTCGCGTACCGGAAGCGGCGTATGGATAACCTCCAGATTCTTGGCCGACCGATCAATTCCCCGCCCCACCAGATCGATTCCCGACTGAACAAATGCCACGCGCCGCCCAGCCGCCACGAGATAGTTGACCAACTCGATCGTATGCCGCTCCGAGCCGCCAAAGGCGTTGACGCGCAGGATGATGACAAGGTCGTAGGAAGGCATGAACACTGACAGGCTGCCCGGGGGTCACTGTACCTTCTTCGACGACGCCCGCCAACGGTCAAAGCGATCCTTAATCCGATACAGAACCGGCGGATAGATCCTCTCGTTCACCAGTGCAGCTACCTCCGGCAGCGAGCGGTATTGCTCCAAGTACCGGCGTATGGCCCAGTAGTGCGGCCATTGGCGAGTCCACTTTGCGTCGTCAGCCCGCTTCACGAGCCGTTTGATCCAGTATTGTTTGATTTTCTCTACCTCCTCAGCTGCCATGGAGGATGCGTTTTGCTCCAGCCACCGGAGGAACGTTTCGTGGCGATACGTTTCGACAGCCGGCCCCTTGGACTGATTCTTGCCATGAACTCGATAACCTGTAAGCAATTCTGCCACGTAGCGAATCTCACCCTTACGCACCAATTCAAGACCATAAATCAGGTCTTCCGCGTACTGGGTCCACTCGGGAAACCGTGGCGACGCAACCCGGCGAACAAGAAGAGTCGACGTGTTAAACGGAGTGCGCATACAGATTTGTTCGAGGGAGTACCTGACGTCGGCCGGAATGTGCGACAAGTCGATGACATCGTTGGATCCGCCGAAGTCGTAGTAGGCCGTGTGAACACAGACAACGTCCTCAGCAATCAAAGCGATCTGCTTTTCGAGCTTTGTGGGCCTCCACAGGTCATCGGCATCGAGAAAGGCCACCCACTCTCCTTTCGCCTCGTCGATTCCCCGGTTGCGAGCCACCGATTCCCCTTGGTTCTTCTGACGGATCACGCGGACCGGCGGGCCATACGATTCGGCAATCGCCGCCGAGTCGTCCGTCGAACCGTCGTCGACGACGATCACTTCCAACGGAAGTACGGTCTGCGCAAGTACCGAATCGAGCGTTTCACGGAGAAACGGCGCAGCGTTGTAGCAGGGGATGACGGTGGAGACTGTCTCTTTCATTGTTGCCAAATCCCTTCGATTTTCCTTTCAACAACCGTTACGTGATGTCCGCCGAAGCCAAGTCTTCTCCAGTTGCGGCAGCCCAGGATTGACGGATTCCCGACGGGGGCGGGGTAATGGTTTCCCGCAGAGGAGCCGATGATGAGCAAATTGAAGAGCAGTGCCGACCGGTCACCAGTGAAGCCGGAACGGCGACGATCGTTTTCCGAGGATTTCAAATGCGACGCCGTGCGTCTGGTGGTCGAGGAGAAATACACCTTTGCGGCGGCTGCCAAGGCCGTGGGGGTGAGTGCCAAGAGTCTCCGGGAGTGGCACCAGAGGTTTGCCCCGCCGCCGGAAGCGTGTGGGGAGAATGCCACGGTCGAGGAGCTGCGGGAAGAGAATCGACGGCTTCGGCGGCAACTCAAACGGGCGGAACTGGAACGCGAACTCCTAAAAAAAGCGACGGCGTATTTTGCGAAGGAGTCGCTGTGAAGTACGCCTGGATCACGCGGCACCGCGACGCGTTTCCCGTCCGTGTCCTGTGCGACGTCCTGCAGGTTTCGCCCTCGGGCTCCTACGATTCGATCGGCCGGCCGCCCAGCGATCGCGCGAAGCGGCATGCGCGGATC
>CAZLDQ010000097.1:0-21433 GCA_964558295.1 uncultured Planctomycetaceae bacterium
GCACGAAGCGGCCCGCCCTCACCCTAACCCTCTCCCGGAGGGGGGGGCTTGGGGACGAAGACGAGAATCAGGCGTCGAATGGCGGGCGCAATGGACGCGGCACCGCGTCGGAAAAGTTCTACTGGCGTCCAGTCGCCCCGACTTGAGATTAAGTCCTTCTCCCGAAAGGACGTGCGAGACGGCCGCCATGAGCGGCCGATGTCGTTTCTTGGGCTCGGAGATACCTTTGGAGATACCTTTCGGGCAGCGAAAGGGAGCACGTCAGGTACGATCGGTGGCCGTCAGTTTCGAGGCCACTGAAGGCCGCCAGGGCCTCGCAGGCATGTTTCGCGGCTGGGGTAGCCTGCACCGGTTCAAGGCACAGTCAGACTCTTTAGCGGCGAAGCAACCGGGCTCGCCATCCATCCGCCCGGCTGGCATTACCCGGCAGTCGCCGACCTGGCCACCGGCCAACTACGGTTTGACAACTTCGGAGGCCGTTGGGGCGATCCCAAACACCTCGATCGGTTCCTCCAAGCCTATGCCGTCGAAGTGTGCCGCCTGGAGGCGAGGAAGAAGGGGCACACGGTCACCGAGCAGCAACAGGCGGACGGCTCGATCAAGCTCACCATCCAGGTCGCCGGAGGTGTCGCACAATGAAGACGATTGAGATCATCATCAGCCCCAAGGGCGAGAGCACGGTCACGACCAAGGGCTTTCTTGGAACCTCTTGCCGGGACGCCAGCCGGTTCCTCGAACAGGCCCTGGGCCAACGGACCGGCGAGTACCTGACCGCCGAGTTCCACCAGTCCCAATCGGCTCAACAGAGCCAGCAACAACGAATCTGAACGACCACCTGTTGCCTTGGGACGGAGTGTCACAACATTGAACCCATTCACATCCCCCTTGCACGAAAGGAACCTTCACTGTGCGCAAGGACACAATCTCCGGCGGGCTCCGACACCGGAAATGGATCTTTGAAATTCTCGTGGCCTGCCTTGTCGCCCTGGCCTGCGCGAGACCTGCGGCTGTCCTGGCGATCAGCGGCTACCAACGTTACCTCTCGCCCCTCAAGGGCCACCACTGTGCCCATGCGGCTCTCTACGGCGGACTATCCTGTTTGGAGTTCGGCAAGCGGGCGATTCAGGCCAACGGCCTACTCCGCGGTCTGATCCTGCTCGACGACCGGTTCCGAGCTTGTCACCAAGCCGCCGTCACGCTCCAAAGCAGCGGGTGCCCGGCCAGCGAGCCCCGCGTCGAAGAGTGCTTCGAGAGCGACTCGGATCGCAGCAAACGAGAGGGCAAGGAGGCTCGCGACTATTGCACCGGCTGCGTGAAGGGGTGCTTCTCGGACCTATGACCAGATGGATGGTGCCCGGATACTGCCCTGCGCACGTGGAGATCGGCCCGGGCACTTGACTACATTCGCAACGGCTATGCTTGCCTTTCCAATTCATCTTTCAGGAGTCTGTTCATGACGCTATCAGACCGGTTACGCGAGTACGTCGCCGCCTGTTTTAACGGCATCTGGATCGAGTCGCACGAGTACCAAGACGCGATCGGCGAGATCGCCGGGCTCTGCCGCGAGGAGAACTGGCGGCTGGTTGTCTGGGATGTCGAGCGAGGCCTTCAGGTCCCCGGCGGCGATACGCCCGCCGACGGCGGTGCCAGTGACCCGCTGGCGGCCATCCGTGCCATCAATGCCCTGGCCAGCCCCAATGGTTCGGCCGTCTTGGTCCTTCAGAACTTTCACCGCTTTCTGCAATCGGCGGAGATCGTCCAGGCTCTAGCCCAACAGATCGTCGCCGGGAAGCAGAACCGGGCCTTCGTCATCGTCTTGTCCCCGGTGGTGCAGATCCCTCTGGAGCTGGAAAAGCTCTTCGTCGTGCTCACGCATGACTTGCCGGATCGCGGCCAGCTGGAGGAAATCGCCTGGGGCGTGGCCGTCGAGCCGGGAGAACTGCCCGAGGGCGACGAACGGGCCCGGCTCTTGGATGCCTCCAGCGGCCTGACCCGGCTGGAGGCGGAAATCTCGTTCGCCCTGAGCTTGGTTCGCCACCAGGGCCTGCGGCCCGAGATGGTCTGGGAACTGAAGGGCCAGATGCTAAAGAAAAGCGGCCTGCTTCCGCTGCACCGGGGCGGCGAGCGATTCGACAGCCTCGGGGGCCTTCAGGCCCTCAAGGCGTTCTGTCTCCGCTTGATGCGTCAGCAAGGGCACCATAATCCGCTCAAGCGGCCTCGGGGAATTCTCTTGCGCGGCGTTCCGGGGAGCGGGAAAAGCCAATTCTGCAAGACCCTGGGGACGGAAACGGGCCGTCCCAAGCTCATCCTGGACATCGGTGCCCTCATGGGCTTGCTGGTGGGGAGCACGGAGGCCAACATCCGGCAGACGCTCAAGATCGCCGACGCGATGGCGTCCTGCGTCATCATGGTCGATGAGGTCGAAAAGGCCCTGGCCGGTGTGGCCAGCTCCGGGGCGACGGATTCGGGCGTGACCGCCCGGCTGTTCAGGACCTTCTTGACCTGGCTCAGCGACCGGACGAGCGACTGCTATGTCGTCTGTACGTGTAACGACATCTCCAAGCTGCCCTTGGAGTTCTCAAGAGCCGAACGCTTCGACGCGCTTTGGTTTCTCGACCTGCCGGGGCGTCAGCAGAAGGACGCCATCTGGGACATCTATCTTGATCTGTTCGAGTTGGACGCAAGCCGGCCCCGGCCACGAGATGAGTTGTGGACAGGGGCGGAGATCCGGGCCTGTTGCCGATTGGCGGCCCTCTTGGATGTGCCGCTGACGGCCGCCGCCCAGAACGTCGTGCCGGTCGCCGTGACGGCCAGCGAATCGGTGGAACGGCTGCGGGGGTGGGCGAGTAGACGGTGTCTGGATGCTGAAGCAGCCGGAGTCTACCACTGCAGCGGCAACAGAGTGACGAAGCCTGCACGAAAGATCCGCCGGAGCGATCCGACGAATAACTGACTTATGCTTGAGGGACTCCATCGGGGCAGGGGCGGCTGGGTGTCTCTCCTGCCCTCTATTGACCTTGGGATGCTGAGATGAAGACGGATCTCGCAACGAGGGTCGGGACGCTTCGGTGGTCGCGACCGAGGTAAGTCCACTGAACGCTACCGCTGACCTGTTCATTTCAAGACGCGTCCCATCGCTCGCTTTGGTGGATCCGTTGGTTGCGCCGGTGGGCCCCGGGTAGGCCTCGACGCCAGGGGTGATCGTCGGCCGGGCGTTGACCTTGTCAGGGACCACCGACTCCCTCGGCGGTGGAGCGGGAATCTCCCAGTAGCTCAAGGTACGGCCACCGTAGAGCAGTTCCAGCCGCCCGTCCAACCGCTGGCACACCGTCACCTGCCGCCCTGCCAGGGTAAGCTTCTGATGCACCTCGGCCAACTGGAACCAGCGGTTCTCAAACCGTATCGTCCCGTCTTCCTGCACCAGCCGTGTCTCGTGAATCGAAAGCACCTGAGCCAAATCCACCCCACGCGGCACGCGCCGATGCAGCTCCCCCGCTCGCGCCGCCTTTCTCACGAACCGTCGATTGAACGTCAGCAGGAACTTCTCCTTGAGGAAGCGATTGGCCACCGCTAGGTCGCAGATGTTCGCCCGCCGTAAGGCCTTCACCAGCCGGTCTTGGAGTGTCCCGTTGACCCGTTCCACTCGTCCCTTGGCCTGTGGACCAGGATCAACTCCACGTCCAACTCTTTCATCGCCCGGCCAAACTGCGTCATCGGCTCGTTTCCGGCCAAAGTTTCGGTTAACGTGGCCTCCCGGTTCGGCCGGTAGAGGCTGTCCCGATCCACGTACAAGGCCCGTGGCAGGCCATAACGAGCGACGTAGCCTTGGAATACCTCCATTGCCGCGATCGTCGTCTCCTGTTCGGAGAACCGCGCGAAGACTTCACTCGTGGCATCGTCGATCATCACCATCAGCACCGCCTTCTTACGCCGGCCCTCGAACCAGTCGTGGTGGGAACCGTCCATCTGCACCATCTCGCCAAAATACTCCTTCCGCGGCCAGCGTCGGGCCATAGTCCGAATACTTCTTCGCGTACACGGCCAAGACTCGCCGTTTGCGCTTCGCATCTGCCTGACGGTTCGACGGTTGTCCCCGCAGGCGATGGACCAGCCCCCGGTCCCCTTCCTCTAGGTAGCGACCAAAACAACGCTTCGTCTGGCGATAGCTCAACCCCAACAACTCACTGGCCTTCACCAGCGTGATCTCTCCCCGACGTACCCTGGCAAAAACCTCCAGGCGATGCCGCTCCCGCTGACTCATCGAAATTGTCTCCATTCTGGGCCTCCTTCAGAGATCCCAGCATGGGGACATTTCTATCGGTGACAACAGGGGCCAATTCTATCGGTGAATGACACGGCTCTTCCAAAACTTACGCCCGGGGCGGGGGCTAAACAACTCGCGGGGCGGGAGGACCGTGGGACGCCAGTCGACTAGGTGGAGTTCGACGCTGCGACGGCCGCGGAAGGTGTTAACCACCGGACGGAAGGCGATGTCAAGAGGGATGGGGACAGCGGCAAGGGCCTCGGCCCACTCGCCCCCCCCAAACGCGACGGCGCGGAGGACGATCTCGTGCTGACGCAGCCGTAAGGCGAGATGGCGGCCATCGGCACCAATCAGGCGGGGGGGCTCCGCCAGAGTGACGCCGCTGGCGCAGAGGAGCGGTCGGGCGTTGCTTTGACCAAAGGGGGCTAACCGCTCGATCTGGTCGGCCACCTGGAGGGTGAACGCGCTGAGAGGGGCCTCGGCATCGATGTGTAGCTCGGCGATCCGATCTTCCGAGTGGATGTGGGTGGCGGCGTATTCGCAGAAGGCGTGGCGAAAGGCCTCAATGTTATTGGGTTGGATCGTCAGGCCGGCGGCTGCAGCATGGCCACCGAAGGTGACGAGGTGTTCGGCACAAGCGGCCAAGGCGGCATGGAGGTTGAAGCCGGGGATACTGCGGGCGGAGCCGTGGCCCGGTTTGATGCCGAGCGAATCCCAGGCGACCATGACGACCGGCCGATGATATTTTTCGGCCAGGCGGCCGGCGACGATGCCGATGACCCCTTGATGCCAGTCATGGTCGGCCAGGACCAGGGCGGCGTCGTTTTCAGGGTCGAACTGCTCTTTGGCCTGTTTGTTGGCGGCCAGGTAGATGCTGCGTTCGACACTTTGGCGGCGTTCATTGAGCTGGTGGATGTATTGGGCCAGTTCCTGGGCACGGTCGGGGCGGTCGGTGGTGAGCAGTTCGACGGCCAGGCGGCCTTCGCCGAGGCGGCCGGCGGCGTTCAAGCGGGGGGCAATGGTGAAGGCGACGTCTTCCGAATCGAGTGGTCGTTTGTCGGCCAGACCAGCGGCCTGGATCAGGCATTCGAGGCCCAGCACGGGCGATTCGCGGAGCGCAAGCAGGCCGTGACGGACGAGGGCGCGATTCTCGTCGATCAGCGGCACGACGTCGGCGACGGTTCCCAGAGCGGCCAGCCCAACCGCCTGGAGGAGGAAATTCCGCATCCGCTCACCGACCTTCTTCGCCCCGGTAGCCTGTTGGCAGAGGGCCCAGGCCAACTTTAGGGCAACGCCTGAGCCGCTCAGGCCGGCAAAGGGATAGTCCTGGCCCGGCAGGTGGGGATGGACGATCGCGCTGGCGTTGGGCAGCCGGAGGCCCGGTTCGTGGTGGTCGGTGACGATCAGCTCGAGGCCACACTGGCGACCGGTTTCGGCCTCGTCGACGCTGGTGATTCCGCAATCGACAGTGACCAGGAGTTCAGCCTTTTCCGAGGCGAGGCGGCGGACGGCCTCGTGATTCAGGCCGTAGCCTTCCTCGAGGCGATGCGGGATGTAATAGCCCACATTCCCCCCCAGCATTCGCAGGCACTGACAGAGGATCGCGGTACCGGTGATACCATCGACGTCGTAATCGCCGTAGACGACGATCCGGCGGCCTGCTCGCAGGGCCGCTTGGATGCGCTGGGCAGCCTGCGAGCAGCCGGGCAGCAGCTCGGGATCACGGAGGTGGGAGAGCTTCGGGTCAAGGAACTGGCGGGCCGTGCCGGGATCGTGGATGCCGCGTGCGATGAGCACCTGGGCGATGACGGCCGGGATGCCAGCCGCGTGCTGGAGGGCCGCGATGTGCTCCGGGTCATGCGGATAGATGCGCCAGCGCTTGACCATGAAGGGACCAAGTTGCGCGAAGCGCTACTTCTTTTTCTCGGTGTGTACGGTGTGTTTGCGGAGCTTGGGGCAGTACTTCTTGAGCCGGAGCTTTTCGCCGCCGCTCTTGCGCCGCAAGATGTAGTTGTAGTCGCCGGTCTCTTCGCAGACGAGGAAGACCGTCTCCGCCTTCTTTTTCTTGCCGCCTTTGGCCATTGGGCGTTCTCCAAACAAGTCTAAAGTGGGGTCTCGGCTTGCAGTTAGATCCGTTATTGTACTCGATGAGCCGATTTTTGGAACTGGCAGTCTGGGCAGGTTTCACTCGCCGGGGACGAAAAGAAGGTGAAGGGAACGGGAATAAGTCGGCCGAGGCAGGACGAACAACAGGGGGTGGGGGCTGACGGTTGAGTCACCCCACCGCCAGGAGGGGCGTAGGACAAAGTGGGGCAGTGCTTGCGTTTCGTTAGGCGGGCGGTTAACCTGAACTGTTCAAGGCGACATCGACGACAGGCCACGGGTATCTGGTTCCCCGTACCGACGCATATTCTGGAGTGAGAAGCCATGGCAGACCAGCCTTCTGAAAAGCCTTCCGAGGGACAGACCCCAGGGCCGGAGACACCGGCGAAGTCGAAGCCCGAGGCCGCAGCAAAGAAACCAGCGGCAACGACCAAGCCGGAAGCCAAGCCCGACGCGAAAGCCGCCAAGCCGGCGGCCAAGGAGCCGGCGGCGAAGGCTCCCAAGGCGACCGAGGATGCGGTGCCGGAATTCGATTACGAACGGAAGACGGGTCTATTCACCGGCATTCTGCAGATGGCGCCGAGTTGGCTGGTGAGCATGGTAGTGCATATTGTGGCCCTACTCGTGCTGGCGATCATCAACACCGAGGCGCCGCCGAAGAATGTGGCCCATCAGGTCGTGGCGTCGGTCTCCGAGGCCGAAGAGTTGGAAGAGCTGACGGAGATCGAGGAGCCGGTCGAGCAGATTGATGTCTCGCAGACCGAGTTGCTTCCGCAGGAGACGCAGACCGAGCAGATGGAGGTGGCCGTTGCCGACACCGACACGGCAACGGTGGCGGTGGAGTTGAGTGACATTGGCTTGGAGCATGCTCCCAAGAGTGATTTGCTCGCTTCGGTCGGTGCTTATACGGGTAATGCCCTGGCGGGTCGGAGCACGAATAAAGCAAAACTGGTAGCCGCCGCGGGCGGGAGCGACGAAAGCGAACGCGCGGTGGCCGCGGCACTGAAGTGGTTGGCCAATCACCAAATGCCCGACGGCGGTTGGACGTTTGCCCACGGCATGGCGCCGAACTGCCACAACCAGTGTCGCAATCCGGGTGAGAACGTCAAAGCTCGGGTCGCGGCGACGGGGCTCGCCTTGTTGCCATTCTTGGGGGCCGGGCAAACGCATAAGGCGGGCCAGTACAAGAAGGAGGTCAAAGGCGGACTTTACTTCTTGGTCAATCAGATGAAGGTGAGCCCTCAGGGTGGGTCACTCGTCGACAGCGGCAACATGTATTCGCACGGGATTGGGGCGATTGTGCTCTGTGAAGCCTACGCGATGACCCATGACAAGGGACTCTATACGCCGGCCCAGCAGGCGATCAACTTCATCTGTTATGCCCAGGATCCGGTGGGCGGCGGTTGGCGCTATCAGCCGCGGCAGAAAGGGGACACGTCGGTCGTCGGTTGGCAAATCATGGCCCTGAAGAGCGGTCACATGGCCTATCTGCGAATCCCGCCGATCACGATCAAAAAGGCGTTCAACTTCCTTGACTCCGTTCAGGCCAACGGCGGGGCCAACTACGGCTACACCGATCCGGGCTTGGGGCCGGCGACTTCGGCGATCGGTCTGTTGTGCCGGATGTACTTGGGCTGGAAGCACGAAACGCCGGCGTTGGAAAAAGGCGTCAAGTGGCTGTCCGCGCAGGGGCCCAGCAAATCAAACATGTATTACAACTACTACACCACTCAAGTCATGCGTCACTGGGAGGGGGAAGAGTGGAAGAAGTGGAACGCGGTGATGCGCGACATGCTCGTCAAGTCGCAGGCCACCAAGGGGCATGAGATGGGAAGCTGGTGCGTCGAAGGCGCCGATCACAGCACCAAGATGGGCGGCCGGCTCTACTGCACGGCCATGGCCACGATGATCCTCGAGGTCTACTACCGCCATCTGCCGATCTATCGCAAGCAGAGTACCGACGAGAAGTTCCCGCTCGACTAGCGGACGACCGACGTCGTGACAAGCAACCCCCGGCTTACGGATTCGATCCGTAGGCCGGTTTTGTTTGCGTCAACCAACGGCGAAAACGGTTGCCGGACCGTTTCTTGCAGGGGGTGGCGAATTGCACCGCATGAGTGGGGTGGAAGGCCGGCCATATCCCTCACAAAACTCGGCACACGTGCCGGGGATCAACGAGCCCGCGCTGCAATGGGGGGAGACCGTCAAATTGCCAAAGAGCAGTTCAAGCAGCCTGTTCGGCTCCAGTGCTTGTGAGTCTAGACGAATGCGTGGCCCAATTTCTAGCTTTTTTTGCTCTTTTCGAGACGCTTCGAGCCTTCGTTGCAACCCTCTTCCGAGGGGCTGGTTTCTTTGCTGACTTTTTGGCCTTCTTTTTCGCAGTCTTCTTGGTTGGCCTCTTGGCGGATTTCTTCGCAGTGCGACGCTGGGCGGGCGTCTTTTGGGGGACTTCGGACGCCCGCCCATCATCGGCCGGTGCGGCCTCCTCCATCTCGACAAAGGAAGTCAGACCGCGACCACAAGTCGGACAAGCGGTTTTCCACGGGCGTGCCGGTCAGGGCGACGCGGGCGTCGGCCCGGAGCCGCTGAACGAGTTTTGTCTGCCGGGCCCCCAGATCTTGATCGCCTGAGCCTCGTCGAGCACGACCAAACGCCAACGATGCGCCAAGAGCCCATCCTGGCGCAGGAGCATGCTGTAGGTAGTCACCACCAGATCGACGCTGCCCATCGCGGATTTCGGGTCGGCGGCGAACCGGGCGATTTCCGCTTTCCAGTTGCCCACGAGCGAGGCCGGCAGCACTCAGAGCGAGGGGCTTGGGGCTTCTGCGTCTTGAGCGTCAAGAACAGCGTCAAGACCTGCATTGCCTTGCCGAGGCCCATGTCGTCGGCCAGGCAGGCACCGAGCCCGAGCCCTGTAAGAACTCGCAGCCAATTGACGCCTGTCTTTTGATAGATGCGCAACCTGGCTTGGAGTGCACCGTCTTCGGCAGGAGGAGGAAGGTTTTCGGGAATGTGCATTCGGGCGAGCAGCGTGCGCCATTCCGCATCGGTCAGTTCTTGGTCGCCGAGGGCCAACTGGACTTTGAAATCGAGCATTCCTGCGGGGCTGAACTTATTCTGTGGGGTGTTGCCAATCGTCACGCCGACGCGCGGCCGGGGACGTTTCTTCCGCCAGTCGGGCATTCGCACCAAGATCCCGCTTTCCTTGAGCACGGGAATGTCTTTGAGAAACCGATAGGCCTCGCGGGACGCCCAGGCCAACGGCTGATAGAGGTCGCCTGAATCGAGCAACTCCTTGACGAGGGGACTTTGTTCGGAGGCCAACTGTACGGACGAGAGGAGCCGGACGAGGGCTTGTCTGTTCTTGCCCCTGCCATTTCCCGCAGGGCCTGACTCAACGGCTGATACTGGATACGGGCGGTGCCCGTCAGGCCGGGAGCGTAGGTGGCAAGAAAGGCAAACGGGTAGTCCTTGTCGCAACGGTTTTCGGCCAGGTGAAAGCAGACCCGGCCTACCGGATACCAAAGCGGCGTCTGGCGTTTGAGAAATCCGGAAAGCCCCTCCTTGCCGGCAACGATCTGGCCGCGGACCCAGGTGTCCAGGTCTTTCCAGCCTCCGACGAGGGCCGGTTCGGTCAGGTCTTCGGCCCCTTGCATCGGTGGCGCACTGGCTAAGAACGCGGCCAGTTCCGTTGGATCGGGCGGCGGAATCGCCGGCAGCTCCGTAGTGGTTTCCGGGACATGGCACAAGGCCGTCAAGTAGCGTGCGGCGAACTCCCGCCAGTAGCGAAACGACGCCCCCACCAAGCCCTCCCGCCGCTCGGCGGCCAGCAAGAACAACCCCTCGGCTTGGCCGGCGGCAAAGGCCTTGGCGATCCGCTTTGCCTGCGGCGTGGGAATCAGTTCCGGGGGATTGCTCGACGACTCTGCTTTGTGTGTTATGCTAACGTACCCAAAGGGCGCAAATATGACTCGCCATCTGTAAACCAACGCAGAAGTTTGGGGGCCCTATCGCGTCCCCCCGATCAAGAGACCCCTTTTCCGCTATTGTCTTGGCAACCATCCGGTTTGCCTGGGTCCGCTTCTGGCGAATCACAGGCACTCCAGCGTCAACGCTCCCGGCGATCGATGCGGATTCTGCACAGAATCCAATATCGGGTCGTTATCCAATGTCAGGTCGTTTGGCGATCGCAGCCATGGCCTTTTTGGCCAAGCGGGGTTACACTGTAAGCCTTGGCAGCAGTCACGTCAACCAACGAGAAGACGGGAGGGCGGACATGCGGTGGTGTCTTGGACTGATTACGGCCATGGCGGCGGCCGGTGCACGGGGCGAAGAGCCGACGGCGATCTACAGTGTGCTGATCCAGCGGGCGGAAGCCCTCTCGGCCCGTTCGCTTGCTGAACTGCCGTCGCGTTCCGGATGGGAGGCCGACGTACCGGCCAAGCGAAAGCAGTGGCTGGAGATGTTGGGGTTGGACCCGCTGCCGCCGCGCACGGAAATGCACGTCACCGTGACCGGCACGCTCGACCGGGGCCACTATGTCATCGAAAAACTACACTTCCAACCGATTCCCGGGTGCCGCATCGCGGCCAATCTCTATCGGCCGAAGACCGTCGCGGGGCGATTGCCGGCGGTGGTCTATGTGTGTGGGCACAGCAAGGCGGGGAAGTTCCATTATCAGCCCCATCCGCGTTGGTTCGGCGAACATGGCTATGTGGCGTTGATCCTCGACCCGATCCAGGTGGGCGAGAACGGAGGATTTCACCATGGCGTGTATCGCAACCGGTGGTGGCACTGGTATAGTCAGGGCTACTCGCCGGCGGGGGTGGAAGTGTGGGCGGCCATGCGGGCTTTCGACTATCTGACGACCCGGCCGGACGTCGATCCCGAGCGGTTTGGGATGACTGGGCTCAGCGGCGGGGGAACCATCTCGTGGTTTACCGGGGCGGCCGACGAACGGATCAAAGTGGTCGTGCCCACCTGCCAGACCGGCACGATCTATCAGCACATTCGCGACCGGACCCTCGACGGCCATTGCGACTGCACCTATTGGGTGAATACCTACGGCTGGGATTTTCCGGACGTGGCCAGCCTGATTGCCCCGCGGGCGTTGCTCGTGGCGGCCTCGACCGAGGATGTGTTGTTCCGCCCGTACGCCTTTCGCGACCTGGTGCATCGGGCTCGCATGGTTTATCGGCTGGAAGGGTGCGAGGATCGAATCGGACTGGTGGAAGACGTTTTTCGCCACGGCTACACGCCCAAGCTACGGCTGGCGATCTTCAATTGGTTTGAAAAGCACCTGAAGGGGTCGGACCAGCCGGTTACCGAGGATTTGCGAGACGAAATGGAACCCGACGAAGCGCTGGCCGTCTATCGAACGAAGACACCGCCGGCCGACGATCGGCTCAAGGAGGTTGACCGCTTTTTCCTGCCGCTCCCTCAAACGCCCAAGGTGAGGGATCGTACCCAATGGGAACGTCATCAGCAGGAATCGCTCGATCGGCTGCGTCGGACGACGTTCCGCTGGATGCCGGCGACTTTTGAGGTGACCGGCGCTGTGGAGCGTCGGCAAGGTCAGTCGGAAACGACCGCTTTTCGGACCTACGAGTTTTCCTCGGAGCCGGGGATGCCGATTCGCGCCCACCTGGGGATTCCGCTCAACGGTCCGCAGCCTTATCCGCTGGTAGTCACGCCGATGTCGCCCGAGGCCGAAACGTCCTTCTCGCTGCAGAACACGGGAATTGCGGGGGCGTTGGCCGACCGGGCAGGGGTGGCTTCGGTTTCGGTGCGAGGTACTGGGGAAGGTTCGATCGGGCCGGGCCTGGAATGGACCGTGCGGCGGGCCTACCCGTTGTTGGGCCAAAGTCTGCCCGAGCGACAGACGTTCGATTTGTTGCAGGCCATCGCGATGTTGCGCAAGCAGCCCAATGTGGGTCGCATCGTCGTGTACGGCAAGGGGCGCAATGCAGCGTTGGCCATCTATGCCGCGCTGATCGATCCGCAAATTGAGGAGATTATTCTCGACGATCCGGTGACCACACATTGGGACTCCGGCCCCGAGTTTCTCGCAGTGCTGAAGGTCGGCGATTTGCCTCACAACCTGGCCTTGGCATTTCCGCGACCGATCACGTTCGTGGGCAAAATCCCCGAGGCGTACCAGTGGACGAAGGACTGTTACGAGGCTTGCGGCGCCGGTGATCGGATTCGGGTGGTTCGGAGTGTGCGGGAGTGGTAGGCGGTGCGAGTTGCACTGAAGGGCGTGTGCAAGTCTCTTGGGCTATGTCACCCCACGCCGAGCAGGAGACTTAGGGCCAAGAGGCCGAGCACGACGAGAGCCACGGTCGCAAAGCGGTGGTCACCGGCCATTGCCCAGCCGATGGCCAACACGGCGACGCGCACCAGGGGTGTTGCCATCAGGAGCAGCAAGGCGAGATTGAGAATCGCCACGCCGTTGCCATGCAAGGCCGCGGCCAGGAGGGGGACGATGCTGGGCGGGATCGTTTGGGGCCGGGGTTGCTGTTGGATGAAGACGAGCAGTATCCCCAGGCAGGCCAATATGGCGCTGGCTATCACACCCAACAGCAGGGCAAGATGGACCCAATGTTCCAGCGTCTTTGCTTGATTCGTGGGTATCATACGGTATTATCCTGGAAAGCACGCACGATAGAGCATCTGTCCTGCCACGACCAGCAAAAGCAGGGCGAAGAGACGCCGCACAAGACTGGGCCGGATGCGTCGGTTCAACGAGCTTCCCAGGGCGGAGCCAAGGAGAACTCCCAACATCGCAGTGGCCGTCAGGACAGGGCGGACTTCTCCCCGTCCATAGTAGAGAAAGGCACTCGCCGCCGCAGTCACACCGATCATGAAGTTGGAGGTGGCCGCGGCCGCTTTGATGGGGATGTTGCACAACAGATGCAAGGCCGGGACCTTGAAGATCCCGCCGCCGATCCCCAGAAGTCCAGAGACGGCTCCCGCAAAGGAGGAGGCCACCAACCCGGCACCAAGACGGCGCACGCGGTAAGGCACGAGACGCTGTTCCTGATCGTCGTAGTACCGCCCGCCGAGGATGCCGAGGTCTTCAGGGATCTCCGAGGGAGGCGACTGGTTGGCGTTTGGTTGTTCGCCGAATTCAGACTCCACGCGTCCCTGCCACATCAGCACAGCGACGGGTACGAGCACGAGTCCAAACAGCCCCTCCAGGACATGCGAGGACAACCAGCTGGCTGCAAAACCTCCCAGGATCGCTCCGATCGAGGTGGCAATCTCCAGCGTCATTCCCAGACGCATGTTCGCCATTCCCCGTTCGACGTTTGCGCTAGCCACCGCACTCGACGTGGCAATGACCGAGACGAGACTGGTCGCCACCGCGTAGTGCATGGGCACT
This sequence comes from uncultured Planctomycetaceae bacterium, assembly GCA_964558295.1. Lineage (GTDB taxonomy): Bacteria > Planctomycetota > Planctomycetia > Pirellulales > Thermoguttaceae > JBDKTH01. The sequence continues at coordinate 13,752 of CAZLDQ010000097.1, forward strand.
CCGAGGCAGAGGACCAGTACGGGGATCAAGAAAACGCCGCCGCCGGTTCCCAAAATGGCTCCCATCACGCCGGTCGCCATGCCGGCCAGCGCGATCCAAAATACGTTCAGAGGCGTCGTATACATTAGGAGCGTTCCGCTCCTTTTGGGCCGGAGGAAGCTAAGCCCCTCATGATATCCCTCGTAGAACCGGTTTCCACGTTCGTTCGGTAAATCGTACCGGTCTGGGAAAGTGGCTTTCACCTGTACGGGGGAGACGATTTACTTTGGTGAGGGGTCAAGAGAGACCGGCGGATTCCGAGTTATCGGGAGCAGGGGCGGCTGTCGAACTATAACGGTCAGGGTGAATGAGCAGAGGTCATGGGGGACGAACGACTCGACCTAACCTACCCAGACATCCCGTTTTCGCTCGGGAATTCGTAGTCAAACGGTCTTCTTCTGCAATTTCCCATTTCGACACAGGCAATGAATGGAGTAACGACAATGAAACGGACCTGGAGTAGGATGCTCGGTATCGCCCTGGCAACCGTGGCGATTTCGGGGGCTGGCGTCCAGGCAGGGGGGGTAAGCGTGGGGATTGGGATTGGTGTACCGGCACCGCCTCCCCGGCCACATTACTATCGACCGTATCCGTACCGGGTTTATGTGGCACCTCGGCCGGCGCCGGTCTACGTGGTTCCGGCTCCGGTCTATGTGGCCCCACCTCCTGCTCCGGTCTATGTGACGCCACCCCCGGTTTATGTGGTTCCGACTCCGGCGCCGGCCCCGGCAGCGACGAGTACGCCACGGCCCTACTGGGCGCCGAGCGACTACGATCCCTGAAGAGGCGGGCACGCATCGCGTGCAGACCGTTGCAATCCGCCTGATGGGCAAGATATGATGTGAGGAATCGTCGTCGATTGGCCCGTCTAAGGTAGGGAAGAGAGGAGTCTGCGATGCGTGCGCGTGCCCTTCGAGTGGTGTTGACGGTCGCCTTTTGTGCGGTGGCTTCGTTGGCGGCCGCCTTTGAATTAGACTGGTCGACCGACAAGGAGCCCGTGTCTTATCAGCCCGGCGAGACGATGACCTTCAAGGTCCAGCTTGTCGACAGCGGCAAGCCGGTCGGCGGAAAAATCCTCAAATGGCTGCGCACGGGGGACGACCAGAAGACCGCCAAGGGCGAGGGGACCAGTTCGGTCGCCGCACCGTTGGAAATCACCACCTCGCTTGACTGTCCGGGCTTCGTGCGGTTGGAGATCACGGTGTTCAACGCCGACGGTTCGCCGATCAAGGACGCCCAGGGCAAGTGGCTGAAGTTCGAGGGGGGCGCCGGCGTCCAGCCCGAAAAGTTGGCCGGGTACCCGGAACCTTCGGACTTCGACGCTTTCTGGAAAGCGCAAAAGGCGCGTCTGGCGAAGGTTCCCCTGAAGGCCTCGCTGAAGGAGGTCGCTTCGCAAAATGCGAAGTTCCAGGTCTTCGATGTGAAGGTTGATTGTGCCGGGGGGAAGCCGGTTTCGGGCTACCTGGCGATGCCCAAGGATGCCAAGCCCAAGACCTTGCCAGCCCAAGTCAGTTTCCGGGGATATGGGGTAAGCGGGGCCAATCCGGACTATCGCCCGGGAATGATTACGCTTCAGATCAACGCACATGGGATCGAGAACGGACGCGAGCCGGGCTACTACGAGGCCCTGAAGAACGGCGAACTCAAGGGCTATGCCTTCAAGCTGGAAGAGAATGCCAAGCCGGAGACGTGCTACTTCAACGGGATGATGCTTCGCGTGATGCGAGCGTTGGAATACATCAAGTCGCGGCCGGAATGGGACGGCCGAACCCTCGTGGTCAGCGGCGGCAGCCAAGGGGGCCTCCAGGCGCTCACGGCCGCGGCGTTGGATCCTGAGGTGACCATGTGTTGGGCCTTCAAGCCCTGGTGCTGCGACCTGGGAGGCATCCAACTCGGCCGGCTCTGCGGCTGGCGTCCCGACTTTGCCGATGGCCTGGGCTACTACGATGCGGCCAACATGGCCAAGCGAATCCGGTGCGAGACGTTCGTCACGGCCGGGTTGGGGGACTATGTCTGCCCGCCGTCCGGCGTCTCAGTGGTCTACAACAACATCCAAGCACCCAAGACGATCGAATACATCCAAGGTGCGACGCACGGCTACAACCCGCCGAACCCAAAGAAACAGATGGTCAGTCGCAAGTGACGGCGGGGCGATCGTCGCGGGGATCTCCCCGCTCCTTGCACCCCATTGGGTGGGCTGGGTATGATGTGGGGAGTGGCTCCCCGGAACGCCCCCCCTGACTGAGGCCCTGCCATGTCGTTCGTATTTCGCTACCTGGTGGGTATTTGCACGCTTGCGGCGTTTGTCTTTCTTGGTGTTCCGGCGCCGGTTTCCGCGGCTCCCTTGGAGGTCTCTGCGGTAAGCGATGCCGTGCGCGTCTTTGAGGATGGCCTCGGCTTCCCGGAGCAGCCAGCCGGAGAAATCTGTGTTTTCGCCCTGCGGGGCGAGATTGTCTCGGGACAGTGCGCGATCCGGGCCGGCGAGGATCTTCAGGCGGTCACGGTGTCGGTCAGTCCGCTGGAGTGTTGTGACGCGAAAGCGACGCTCCCGGCCGAGTGCCTCACGTGGAACTTCGTGGAGAGCATCTTCATTGAAAAGAACACGCCGAAGCTGGTGAAGACCGATCTGGTGCGTTCTGCACCGGCCCGCTTTCCCGATTGCCTGGGCGACCAGAGGGAGTGTGCGATTGCCAAGGGGGCGCTCAAGGCCGTGTATCTGACGATCCGCGTTCCTCGCGACGCCAAGCCGGGCGAGTATCGCGGTCAAGTGACGGTGAAGTCCAACGCAGGCAGCGCAGCGGTGCCTCTGGTGCTCACCGTCTACCCGCTCACGATCCCTGAGAAGCGGCACGTGATGGTCAGCGAGTGGCTTTCCACGCACCAGTTCGCGAAGTGGCACAATATCAACTCTGCCGATTCGGACGAGTTCTTTCGGATGCTCCGCCTCTACGCCGACAACATGGTCGAGCACCGCCAGAACGTGTTTCGCGTGAGCATCGACCTGATCGGGTCAACCCGCGGGACTGACGGAAAGCTCCGCTTCGACTTTGCGAAGTTTGACCGCTGGGCCGAGGTCTTTTGGAGCACCGGACACATGGACCGGCTGGAGACCGGATTCGTGGCCCATTTCGGCGAAGGGGGTTGGTCCAGTCTGGAGGTCAAGCTGCGCGACTTCTCCGTCAAGGACGAGGCGACTGGCAAGTCACAGCGGCTGCCGGGCAAGGAGTTTTTGCCGCAGTTCTTGCCGGCATTGGTCGGGCATCTCCGCGAAAAGGGCTGGCTCGACAAGACGGTGTTCCACATCTGCGACGAACCGAGCAACCACAATGTGATGGCCTGGCGCGAGGCGTCGGACTTCATCCACCAGCACGCCCCCGAATTGCGGCGGATCGATGCGATTGAAACGCCGCACTGCCTGGATCGCCTGGAGGTTTGGGTGCCCAAGCTCGACAGTCTGGCGATGTGGCAGACGGCCTATGAAGAGGCCCAACGCCGGGGCAATGAACTCTGGTTCTACACGGTCGGCATCTTCCAGCACGGATCGTTGCCCAACAAGACCCTCGACATGCCTTTGATTGATTCGCGCTTGATGCACTGGTTGAACTACCGCTATGGAACGACCGGGTATCTGCACTGGGGCTTCAATGCGTGGACCGACGACCCGATCAACGCACCGGGCAAACATCGCGGCGACGGCTGGCACGTTTATCCCAAGAAAGACGGTCTGCTCAACTCGTTGCGTTGGGAGCAGATGCGAGGCGGCCTGCAGGACTACGAGTGTCTGTGGCTGCTAGAGAACGCAATCGGCGAACTCAAGGGTGGACTTGCCCCGCGGGTGGCGGAACTGATCGAGCCGCGCCGCCGTGGCGTGGAGATCGCCTCACAGGTCGTGCCGTCGTACCAGGATTGCCGGCGTGATCCCGAGGTGCTCTACGCGGCCCGGCGCCAGGCGATTGAAGAGACGCTGGCCCTGAAAGTCTCGCCGCGGGCGATTCTGCAAACCACGCCCTTGGAGCATTCCAGCGTGGATAACAACGGCAGCATCGACGTCCACGGCTGGGCCGAGCCGGGCTCGACCGTGACGGTCAACGGGCAAGTGGTCCCCGTCGCGGCCGACGGACTGTTCATCGAACAGCTATCGCCGTCCAAAGAAGGTACGATTCGTGTGGTGATTGCAAACAACCAGGGGCAAAAGACGTTTGTGCGGAAATTTCATCTGAGGTACTGAACCATGCGACGATTTGTGTTGCCGTTGACCGTGGCCCTTGTAGCGATTGGTGGGATGTGGAATCTGGCCGCGGCCGAAACGCCGGTCTTTCGGACCGTGCCGACGCAGAAGATCCGCGCGCGCGAGGGGATCGGCCATGTGATGGCCAAGATTCAAGCGGGCAAGGAAGTCACCGTGGCCTACCTGGGCGGCTCGATCACTGCGGCCAACGGTTGGCGTCCGAAGACTACGGCCTGGCTGCAAAAGACCTTCCCAAACGCCACGTTCAAGGAAATCCACGCGGCGATTGGCGGCACGGGAAGCGATTTGGGCGTTTATCGGGTGGGGCACGATGTGCTGCAATACAACCCTGACCTGCTGTTCGTCGAGTTCGCCGTGAACGACGGCGGGGCAACACCAGAGAACATTTGGCGTGCGATGGAAGGGATCCTGCGGCAGACATGGCGCAAGGACCCGAACACCGACATCGTGTTCGCCTATACGATCCACGAGGGGATGATCAACGACGTGAAACAGGGCAACTGCCCCCGGTCGATGTCGGCCATGGAACTGCTGGCCGATTTTTACGGCATCCCGTCGGTCAACTTTGCCGTGCCGGTGGTTGAGCTTCTTGAGCAGGACAAGCTGGTATTCAAAGCCGACAAGCAGCCGGCCGACGGCCGGATCTGGTTTGCCGCCGACGGTTGCCATCCTCGCGACGAAGGGCACGAGATTTATCTCAAGCTGATGGCCGAAGCGATTACGCAGATGAAAGACAGCCGGCCGGCCGATCATCAGGCCAAGTTGGCCAAGACGTTTGTAGCCGACAACTGGGAAGCGGCGAAGATGGTTCCGCTCGACACCAAAATGCTCTCCGGCGATTGGAAGCCGCTACCGGCCGACGACAGCAAACAGAAGGCATTTGGCAACCGGATGGGACAAATCTGGACGGCCGGCCAGCCTGGCAGCAAGCTGCACTTCAAGTTCAAGGGCTCGGCGGCCAAGCTTTACGATCTGCTCGGCCCCGACGGCGGTCAGGTTGTGATCACCGTCGATGGCAAGACGCAAACGAAGCCGGTGCCGCGGTTTGACAGCTACTGCACCTATCACCGCATCGCCACCTTGGGCTTGGTGGCCGACGCCGATCCGAACCAGGTTCACGAAGTGACCGTAGAGATCCACCCCGAGCAGCCCAACCGCCAGAGCGTAGCGTTCCGGCTCAAGGACCCGGCGAAGGAGCTTCAAGCCCCCAAGTTTCAGGGGACGAATATCTGGGTGAGCCATGTGATGTTGCTGGGGGATTTGGTGGAGTAGTACGCAGTACACAGTGGGGGGTGAAGAGAGAGGCTGGCGGACGGTCGCGCAAGGGTGGACTCGGGGGGGAAGCCCTGCGCGACACGGTTCGGCGCTGCTCGTTCGTTCTTGCGCGATCCTGCCTGCACCGTCCCCATATTGCTTCCTCCCATCCCACGCCCCCTCCATCCCTGCTCTTCCCTTGCAAAGCCACGGATTCCCGCGGGGGTGGCGACGGGATCTCGTGAATCGGGCGGCGGGGCGATTTTTGCCGGTTGGAATGGGTTTATTCCAACTGGCGTATCTTTTTGGGGTTGCGTCAAACAGACCAGGGCGGCGGGGATCTGGCACGGCGCTTGCTAGCATACGTGGCCGAAACCAATCCGGTTTGCGTGGGACGCCGTGTCCCGCACGGACGAGTCAGCCACGCGTCATGTGACGCACGAAGTAGCGTTGGAGGAGACCGATGACGACGCAACACGCCGAGAGGCGCGGCTCCCCGTTCCTGGCGGAGATCATCGAGGAGACACCCGGTGGTGAGCGGATCGTGCACTGCCTGCAATGCGGCAGTTGCGGGGGAAGCTGTCCGAGTGGGGCCGACATGGAATATACCCCCCGAACGCTGTTCGCCTTGATCAATGCCAATAAGCGGGATGAGGTGCTGAAGGCCAACACGATGTGGTACTGCGTGTCGTGCTATTTGTGCACCACGCGTTGTCCGCAGAACATCCCCATCACGGACATCATGTACGGACTGAAGCGGTTAGCGATCGCCGACCAGATGGCCAAGGACTCGATGGCCCCGGCCCTGGCCCGCACGTTCACCGACATGGTCGAGCGGTTTGGACGCAGCTATGAAATTGGCATTGCGACGCTCTATCACGGCCTGAACCGCCCGTTGGCGGCGATGAAGATGGGCAAGATGGGCTTGGCGATGTTCGCCCGCGGCCGGATGAACATCCTGCCCAAGAAGATCAAGAACGTGTCTCAGCTTCAAGCGATTGTCAAAAAGGCCCGAGAGATCGGAGGTGCCTCGTGAAGTACGCGTATTACCCCGGATGTTCGTTGGAGTGCAACGCGGCGGCCTACGACGTTTCGACCCGGGCCGTGGCCGACCTTTTGGGGATCAAGCTGCTGGAAATCGACGACTGGAACTGCTGCGGCGCGACGGAGTATTTCTCCCAGGATGAACTGGTGGCGACCTCGGTGATCGCCCGCAACCTGGCCCTGGTCGACCCGAAGCTTGATCAGCTTGTGGCCCCCTGTGCCGCGTGCTATCTGAACCTGAAGAAGACCGACCAATTGATGGCCGACAACCCGCAAATGAACGCCAAGGTGAACGAATGCCTGGCCGCCGGCGGACTGAGCTACAAGGCCGGCCGGGTTCGGGTCCGCCACCTGCTGGACGTGATCTATCATGACCTGGGCGAAACGGCGGTGCGTGACAAGGTGGTCAAGCCGCTCAAGGGACTCCGCGTCGCCCCGTACTACGGCTGCCAGGTCGTGCGTCCGTTTGGCGACATCGACAATACCGAGTACCCGATGGAGATGGACGAGCTGTTCACCTGGCTGGGTGCCGAGGTGGTCGACTATCCCGTCAAGGCTCACTGCTGTGGCGGCCACATGACGCAGATCAGCGAGCCCCAGGCGTTTGAGTTGATCCGCCGACTGTTGCAGAGCGCGGTGGACTACGAGGCCGACATGATCCTCTGCATGTGCCCGATGTGTCAGTTGAACCTCGACGGCTACCAGAGCCGCGTGAACGGATTCTTCAAGACCAACTTCAACATGCCGATCATCTACTTTACGCAGATGCTTGGCGTGGCCTTTGGCATTGAGCCTTCGAAGCTCGGCTTCGGGAAGGAGTTAGTGTCGGCCATGCCCGTGCTGAAGACGAAACTCAACGGCGCGGCGGTTACGGCATAAGGAGCACCCCTACGAATTGACGGGAGAACCATCATGGCCGAGAAAGTCGGCGTTTACGTTTGTCATTGCGGTAGCAACATCGCCGGCACGGTCGATTGCGAGGCCGTCGCCAAGTGGGCCGGCGCGAATGTCAAAGACGTCGCCGTGTCGCGCGACTACAAATTCATGTGCTCCTCGCTCGGTCAGCAGATGATCGAGGAGGACATCAAGAAGGAAG
>CAZLDQ010000098.1:0-21427 GCA_964558295.1 uncultured Planctomycetaceae bacterium
CGTTCGTCGGGGGCCCGCTGGGCTCGGGGCTGTCTGGGTCGGGCGGCCAGAACCGCGTCAGCGGCTTCGCGCACGTCCACGCCTTCGCCACCGACGGCGGCAAGGACACGGCCCGCTTCTACGATTCCGCCGGCAACGAGCAGTTCTACGGCTGGGAGGGAGAAGCCCGTCTTTGCAGTTCCGCCTTCTACCTGCGGGCTAAGGGTTTTGATAGGGTGAAGGCCTACGCCACGGCCGGCGGTTATGACACCGCACGGTTCTACGACTCTTCCAGCGATGATTACTTCGAGGCGACCGGCGACCGGGCCGTTTTGCAGTATGGGCTGGCGACGGTCGAAGGCCAGGGCTTTGACTGGGTCGTGGCCGATGCCCTTGAGGGTGGACTGAATACCAAGCATGTCACGGCGATCGACTTTGCATTGACAACCTCAGGCAACTGGGTCGATGTATAGCTGACAGGCGTCAACGCCACTGCCCACGATCACGAAGGGCCACCAGCGCAGGAAGAAGTTGCCGGGCGGCCCGCGCCCGGTGGCTCAGGCAGGCCTTGACCACGGCGCCCAACTCGGCGAACGTGCGATGGTATTCGACGATTTCGAAGAGCGGATCATAGCCGAAACCCTGCGTGCCTCGCGGGGCAAACAAGATCCGCCCACGGCAGTAGGCTTCACTCTCCGCTCGGATGGTTCCGCTTGGATCAGCTAATGTCATGTGGCAGACGTATTGGGCGGTGCGTTGCTCCAGCGGCGTCCGTCCGAGAGCTTCCAACAAGCGGCGATTGTTCGTTTCGTCTGTGGCGTTCGGGCCGGAGTAGCGGGCAGAGAGGACGCCGGGCGCCCCGCTAAGGGCCGTGACCATCAGACCACTGTCTTCTCCCAAAACCCAGCGTCGTAAGTGCCGGGCCTGCTGCGTTGCCTTGAGGGCCGCATTGGCGGCAAAAGTTGTCCCGTCCTCGACTACCGAAATCGCCTCGGGGTAATCGGCCAACGTCTCAACTTGGAACCTCCAAGGTGTAAATAGTTCTACGAGTTCCAGCCCTTTCTTACGATTGGCCGTACCGAGGACGAGCAAGGATTGGGGTGAGGACATGGGGGAATGCAGAATGATGAATGCAGGAGGATAAAGCAGGAAGGGGCGTTGGCCGCTTCCCGGCTTTTGCAGGGGACGGCGTCCGGCAACCCCGCCGTGACCTTTGGCCTTTGATCGCTTAGACGCTCCCTTTACCGCATCCCTATCGTCTCACGGCTGTAGTCGGCACTGATTGACCGCCGGGGGACCGGGATGGGGATGGGCTGGATGTCGAAGGGGATTCCGACGAGGTTCCGGGGCTTGACGGTGCCATTGGGGAGCCGTTCGGCCGCGAAGTGTTTGATGATCGCCTGGACCTCAGGAGTGAGCTCCTTTTTGCCGTCGGCGTGCGCGGTGCCTATTGAATCGAAACTCCCCACGGTGACGAGACTGGCATAGCGGTCGTGGAAGACGTAGGCTTCGTAGCCTTTCATCCGCAGGGCTTCGCAAAGCTTCTCGGCCTTTTCTCCGGCTTCGACGAGTCCGGTGTGGAACGATTTCTGTCCCCGCTCGATCGCCTTGATCGCGTTTTGGTCGATGACCACGTTGCCTTCGAAATGGGCAACCTGCACCGTGTATTTGCCTGGGCAATCCAAAAGGCTATAGCGATTGCCGTCGTTCATCGCCAGAACCAATTTGTCGACTCCCTTAGGCGCATAGTAGTCGTCGGGCAATAAGGGATTGGTGGTGAGAAACGCGTGTCCCATCGGCCCGCGTTTCTTTTTGTCGCTGCCGATGGCAGAGTGAATCTCCTTTTGGATCAATCGCAAAGCGGCCAGCGATTGATTGGTCTGCTTCCCTTTTTTGAGATCCAGGCATTCGGGCGTGGCGTATTTGAGGGTTTGGAGGGTTTTTTGTGCCTCGGGGTCGTCGACCGAAGGGAAATTTCCGACCATCACGGCGATCTCGCGGACCTCGGAACCTCGTTGATATCGCATTTTGACCGGTTCGTTGTACCGGTTGACACCACGGCCGGTGATCTGCTGCTCGTAGTTGAATTCTTTTTCGTAGATATAGGCGGGCAGCTTGTATTTTTTACGCAACTCGTAGACCAATTCCTTGGCTTGCTTATTGGCGTTGTCGCCAGAAAATGTACAAGCCACGATGATCCACGGCCCGTTTTGCTCGGTGAGCGGATAGGTCTTGTCCGGATCTGCCTCAACGCGGTCGAGCGTCAACAATCGATCCCAAGGGGCGGCTGTTGCCAGGGCGGTGAGCCAAGTCACTATGCCCAGAACCAGGAGACCGATACCAATTCGGCATTTGCTGTTCATACACCCTCCGTGGACAATCCGCCAGCGTCGAAAAGTGGGCCGGAGTGTAGCAGAAGCCCTGAACAGGTGCCAGAGCGATTAAGAGGCGATGACCGTGGCCTGAATCCGTCCTTCAGCGACCGACCCCGCCACGACGCGGACTAGTTGCCCCGGGCTCACTCCGTGTGCCGCTAACTCTACAGGGGTGTACCGGTCCGAAGTTCCCACCAAGCGACCAAGCGGCGTCTTGAGGGGCGATTCGACAAGCACTTGTAGCTCGCGCCCCGTCAACCGTCGAAAGTAGTTGCGTCGACAGCGCTCGGCCAGTTTGATCAGGGCGTTGGCCCGATCGCGTTTGATTGGCTCGGGCACCTGATCCGGCATCTCGGCGGCCAGCGTTCCCTCGCGGGGGCTGAAGCGGAAGACATGGACTTTGGAGAAGCCGAGCCGTTCGACCACCTGGCACGACTGGCGAAAATCTTCGTCCGATTCTCCCGGAAAACCGACGATGATGTCTGTCGTTAGGGCTGGCTCTTCCAGGGCTTTGCGGATCATCTGGCAGCATTCCTGGACCTCGGCGATCCCGCTCCGACGCCGCATTCGTGCGAGAATCCGGTCTGAGCCGCTCTGCACGGAAATATGCAGATGAGCACAGACACGTGCTGGGTGTTCCGCCATCACGGCGAGCAACTCGGGCGTGATCTCGGCCGCCTCCAAGCTCGACAGCCGTACCCGGAACGCCCCGCTCAGGGCGACGACTCGGCGCAGAAGGTCCGCCAGAGTGGGGGTGTTCTTGTGACGCTGCAGATGGAAAGTGAAGGGGGCGGTTGCTAAATCCTGTGTGCCGCCATTTGTGTAGGTCGTAATCCTATCGCCGGAAGGGGTTGCGCACTTCGGCTGCACAAGAGGTTGGTCGACCGCGAGGTCGGGCTGTGGCAGGCCGATCCCGTAAAGCCCCAGATGAATTCCCGTCAGTACGATCTCTCGGTGGCCATGATCGACCAGCCGCTGGACTTCTTCCAGAACGTCGTTCACAGGCCGGCTGGCGAGTATTGGCCGTACCGAGGGGATAATGCAATAGCTGCAATGCATCGGGCAACCGTCCTGCACCTTGACAAACGCTCGATGCCGATGCCCGAAAGAGGAAATGCCGCTGGGGATGTCGACGAGTCCAAACATTGCCAGCAGTTCGGGGAGTTGTCGCTTATCGGTCACGACATGGGTAACGTTGGGCAACTGGCGGATCTCGTCCGGGGCGCGGGTGGCGTAACAACCCATTACGATAATCTTGGTGCCTGGGTTCTGTCGGGCCAATTGTCGGATCAGCTTTCGGCTCTTCAGGTCACCGTCAGCCGTTACCGTGCAGGTATTCACCACGCACAGATCGGCCGGTACTCCCTTCCCGGCCTCCTCGTACCCAAGACGCAGCAATCCCTCACGGACGTATTCCGTTTCGTACTGATTGACCTTGCAGCCCAGTGTGACAGTTCGCAGTGTCGGCATTGAGGAGTGGAGAGTGGGGCGAGGGGGGAGGGAGACGACACGATGGGAACGCATGCCGTTCTGCATTCATCATTCTGCAATCCGTCACTCGTCTTCCACCGGTTCAATGGTGGCCCACATCGAGCCATCGCAATCTTCGATGAGTGGGTCTTTGCCAAAGGCGTGGATCTGATCGCGTTTTAGTTCGGCGTGTTCCTTGGTGGTGGTCAGGACGATGGAGCGGCCTTGCTTGTCGACATTCAAAGCGATTTGCATCCCCTTTTCCAGCGGGAAGCCAAAGAGCTGCATCATCATTGCAATCACATACTGATACGTGTGGTCATCGTCGTTCCAAAGGACGACGTTATAGCGAGGCTGATGCTTGTGTTTTTCGGTCTCTTTGACTTCACGGCGACGAGCCGTCGCTTGCACCGGTTGATCAATGGAGGTTGAGGCAGCATCGGACATCATTAGACCCCTCCGTTGGTTACATTCTTTTAGCCCCGATAGCCGGATGGACCATAAATCATTATATTGTAGGCTAGGGAACTCCGAAAAGCTCCCCCGTGTTGTTGGTGGTGTACCCTATGTTAGCAATAGATCAATACTTGGATGCTCAGCGGAAGCAGTTTGAGCAAGAACTGTGCGAATTGCTGCGGATTGCGAGCGTCAGTGCCGATCCGGCCTGCCGTGGGGAGACCCAGCGGGCGGCCGAGTGGGTGGCTGAGCGGTTTCGCCGGATGGGCTTTCAGACCACGATGATTCCGACGGCCGGCCATCCGCTGGTCTATGCTCAGTCGCCGCGTGTAGCTGATGCGCCGACGGTGTTGGTCTATGGCCACTATGACGTCCAGCCTGCCGATCCGATCGAGTTGTGGACCACGCCGCCGTTTGAGCCGACCGAGCGTGACGGGCAGATCTTCGCCCGCGGTGCGACGGACGACAAAGGCCAGATGCTGACCCACGTGTTCAGCGCCCAGGCTTGGTTGGAGACGGTCGGGCGTTTGCCGGTCAACCTGAAGTACATCATCGAAGGAGAAGAAGAGGTGGGCAGCCGGGGCCTGGAGATGTTTCTCCACGAGCATGCCGATCAACTGGCCTGCGACTGCTGCGTGATCAGCGACGGCGCCCAGTTTGCTCCGGGGCAGCCGGCGATCACGTACGGACTTCGCGGGATTGCCTACTATGAGCTGGTGCTGACTGGGCCTAATCGGGATCTTCACTCCGGCACCTTTGGCGGTACGGTGACGAATCCGGCCAACGCCCTGGCGCGGATGCTCGCTGGCTTAATTGATGAGCAGGGGCGGATTCAGATTCCCGGGTTCTACGATGACGTGGTACCGCTCTCCGCGGACGAGCGGGAGCAGTTGGCCCGACTGCCGTTTGACGAAGCAGGATACGCCCGCCAGATTGGCGTGACCACCACCAGCGGTGAAGCCGGTTATTCGACCCTTGAACGCCGTTGGGGCCGGCCGACCTTCGACATTAATGGGCTTACGAGCGGTTACCAAGGCGAAGGGGCCAAGACGGTGCTCCCCAGTACGGCGACTGCCAAGTTCAGTTTCCGGTTGGTCCCCAACCAACAGCCTGCTCGGATTAGCCAACTCCTCGAAGCACGGCTCAAGGAACTCTGTCCGCCGGGAATCTCAATGGTCTTGCACGATCACCACGGTTCGCCCGGGGTGCGGGTCCCCTTGGAGAGTCCCTATGTCCAGGCCGCTGCCCGCGCGATCGAGTACGCCTTCGGCCGGGCTCCGGTCTATACCCGCGAGGGCGGCTCGATTCCGATCGTTTCGACCTTCCACGAAACCCTGGGCGTCGATACGCTACTAGTCGGTTGGGGGCAGGACGACGACAATACCCATAGTCCCAACGAAAAGTTCTCCCTGGACGACTTCCACCGTGCCATTAAAGCCAGTGCCAGGCTCTGGGAAGAATTGGGGAAGCTGTAGGCAGTACATGGTGCACAGTTGGCGGTAGGAGACTGAGGATGTAGGGATCAGCGTTTCCCCCGGCCTGTCTTGTGGCGCAGTGTCCTTCTGTGTCCTACGCACCGCGTACCGCCATCTACCATCCACCATCCATCATTCATCATTCACCACCATGCTCGATCGTCGATTCATCGTTGAAAACCCGGAACTGGTCAAGCAGAACTGCGCCAATCGGAACGTCACGGTCGACGTTGATCGGTTTGTCGACCTTGAACAGCAGCGCAAGGCGACGCAATTGGCAATCGACGAGTTAAATCGGAAGGCCAACGATGTGGCCAAGTCGATTGGCAAGGCCAAGGATGCGGCGGAACGGGAAGCACGCAAGGAGGAAGGACGCCAGTTGCGCGAGCAGGTTACGGCGGCGCAGGCGGAATTGGAGCGGATCATTCAGGAGCAGGAGGCCATTCATCGCTCGATCCCCAATATGACACATCCCGACGCGCCAGTCGGCGTGGACGACACGGCGAACCGGGAAGTCTTCAAGGGGAAGACGCCTGTTCCCCAGTTCGATTTCCCCCCCTTGGACCACGTGGACCTGGGTGAGAAGCTCGATCTGTTCGACTTTGAAGCGGGAGCTCACGTGACCGGGCATGGGTTCTATTTCCTTAAGAACGAGGCCGTCTTGCTGGAACTGGCCCTGCAACGATACGCCGTGGATCTGTTGATCCGCGAGGGGTTCACGCCCACGACCACGCCCGACTTGGCACGCAACGACATCCTTGAAGGGACCGGCTACATTCCCCGCGGGCCGGAAACCCAGATTTACAGCATTGCCAATACCGATCTGAGCCTGATCGCCACGGCCGAGATCACGCTTGGCGGTCTCTATGCCGACACGATCCTCGACGCCGAAGACCTGCCGATCAAGCTCTGTGGCATCAGCCATTGCTTCCGCACCGAGGCGGGGGCCGGCGGTCGTGCGGCTCGAGGGCTTTATCGCGTCCACCAGTTTACCAAGGTCGAGATGTTCGCCTTCACGCTCCCCGGGGATAGCGATGGGATGCTCGACCATCTCCGCGACCTGGAGTGCCGGTTGTTCGACGGGCTGGGTATCCCCTACCGTGTGGTTGACACGGCCACGGGCGACCTGGGTGGTCCGGCCTATCGCAAGTTCGACCTGGAGGCCTGGATGCCCGGGCGTGGCGGTTATGGCGAAGTGACCAGCACCTCGAACTGTACCGACTTCCAAGCCCGACGACTGGGCGTGCGCTACAAGGTTAAGGGGGAGAAGGGAACCCGCTTCGTTCACACCCTCAACGGCACGGCTATCGCCATCAGCCGGGCAATGATCGCGGTTCTAGAAAACTACCAGCAGGCCGACGGCTCCGTGGTCATTCCCGAAGTCCTCCGTCCCTGGGTCGGCAAGGATCGGATCGAGCCGCGGAAGTGAGTGGAGAATGGGGAAGTAGGGGCATGGGGGGATGGGAGGATGTGAGACAAAGCCTGCATCCACGGCTGTCCCCCCCACGCTCCTACACCCCTACGTTCCTCATCGTTCGGCGCGGAGAATCATGCCGGCTTCGTCGCAAAGGCGGCGGGCTTCTTCTTCGGTGGGAGCTTCGGCGATGGCGCGGCAGATCGGCTCGGTGTTACTGGTACGGACCAGAAGCCAGCGGCCCGGCCAGTCGAGACGCAAGCCGTCCAAGCGATCGGCCCGGGCCGTGTCGAAATGGCGGGCCAGGGCGTCCAGGCGTGCTGAAATCACTTCCCGAGAGATGGGCACCTTCGTCTTGACGATCTGATAGCGTGGCAACTCGTCAGCCAACTCGCTGACGCGCAAGTTGCGGGAGGCCATCGCGTCGAGCAAGAGGGCCATGCCGACGAAACTGTCGCGGACCAAGCCAACGCGCGGATCGATCGGGCCGCCGTTCCCCTCGCCTCCGAAGACGGCGTCATGAGCCAGCATTGCGTCTACCACGTTGGCTTCGCCCACGGCGGAGCGGAAATAGGGCACGCCGAACTTCGTGGCCACATCTTCCGACATGCGGCTGGAGGCGCAGTTGGCTACGATAGGGCCTTTGCGTTGACGGAGCACGTGAGCGACGCACATGGCCAACGTGTATTCTTCGCCCAGATAACGGCCCGTGGCGTCGATTACCGCTAAGCGGTCGGCGTCGGGGTCCTGGCAGAAGCCCACATCGGCCCCCGCCTGGCGCACGGCAGGAAGCACGCCGGCGAGGTTTTCGGCCAAAGGCTCGGGCGGATGCTCGAACTGGCCGTCTGTTGGGCCACCGAGGAGCGTCACCTGACAACCCAGTTCTTCCAAAAGCCGCATCCCCAGCAGACTACCAGCGCCGCGGTTCGAGTCCAGGACGACCTTAAACCGGCGGCTGCGAATCCGTTGCACATCGACCGTGGCCAGCACCGCGTTGAGGTGGGACGAGATCGTGTCGGGACAGTGTTCTTCGTGGCCAAGGCGGTCGTGGCGGACCCAGTTGATCGTGCCGGTCCGATAGCGAGCCAAGACCTTTTGGCCGGGTGCGTCGGGAATCACCCGCCCCTCGCAACTGAATAGCTTCAGGCCGTTGTATTCCGACGGATTATGGCTGGCTGAGATCTGGATTCCGCCCGCGGCCCGATACTGACGGATCAACACTCCTGTTGTGGGGGTTGCCGCAATTCCGGCATCAATCGTCGAGCGGCCGACCGCTCGCAGGCCGGCGTGGAGGGCTTGGGCCAGCAGGTCGCCGGACGGTCGGCTGTCACGGGTGAGCACGAGCGGGCCCGAGGGAGCAATGGCCGCATAGGAGGCGGCGTAACGAATTGCCACCTCGGGGGTGAGGCTTTCGCCAATCACGCCCCGTAGTCCTGAAACACTGATAATCGGCTCTGTCGCCATGACCCCCTCCTTGTTTTGTCCTGGAATGCCACGATTGGGTCGCTCCTTTTTGTCTGCGTTCCCAACGGATGCGCGAAGGTTTAAGGAAAAGCTTACAATTGGGACGGATCCGTGGGCAAGGCGAATCACACCCTGGTTTGGCGATTGGTCAGACTCTCCACCTCGCCGCTTGGGGTAGTGAGTGCTATAATTCAAGATCCACCGGTCCCCTTTTGCTTCGTGTGGGGGCTGGGCCGGTTACCTGTTCGCTTTCACCGAGATTTCCCGACTTCTGAGTTCACGGATCGATGCCTGCTCCAAACCACCCGCTCGACGTCCCCACTGCTTTGCTTGATCTTGAGAGTGCTGCCGCCCGAGGGGCGATCAGCCCGATGGCGGTTAAAAACATCCGCACGTGGCTCACTGAGCCGCGTTATGCCGAGTACGTCCCGCAGGTGCTCCACCTGATTGAAGCCGAGAAATGGAGAGAACTGGACGACGCCTTCTGGACGGTCATCCCCTTTGGCACGGGCGGCCGTCGGGGCAAGATGTACCCGGTAGGCACCAACGCGATCAACGACCGTACAATCGGCGAGAGTGCCCAAGGCTTGGCCGACTACGTCAAGCAGCATGTCACCGACCGGCCGCTGGCCTGCGCGATCGCTTATGACACGCGGCATCGCTCGCGGCAGTTTGCTGAACTATGCAGTGAGATCATGGCGGCAGCCGGGTTCAAAGTCTATTTCCTTGACGGCTACCGGAGTACTCCGGAACTGTCGTTTGCCGTACGCTACAAAAACTGTTCCTGCGGGATCATGGTTACGGCGAGTCACAACCCGCCTTGCGACAATGCCGTTAAAGCGTATTGGCTGACCGGCGGGCAGTTGTTGCCGCCGCACGACCGGGGGGTGATCGAACAGGTGATGAGCGTCACGGACATCAAGCGGATTCCGTTCAGTGAAGCCATGGGCTCAGGGCAGATTGTCTACTGCCAGGAAGAGGTCGATCAGGCGTTTCTGGCGGCTGTGGAAGGCCAGAGTCGGCCCGGCCCGCGAGATCTGCGGATCATCTACTCCCCGCTACACGGCGTTGGCGCGTCGGCCGTCTGTCCTGCGCTGCATGCGGCCGGTTTCGATGATGTCGAGGTCTTCGGCCCCCATGCCACGCCCGACGGCGATTTTCCCAATGTGCCCCAGCACATTTCCAACCCGGAGAATCCTGACGTCTTCACGGCGATTATCGAACGGGCCCAGCAGATCAACGCCGATTTGATCCTGGCGACCGACCCCGATTGCGATCGAGTGGGCTGCGCGGTCCCGACCTCGCTGGAGCCCGGTGCCCCTTGGGTAACACTCACCGGTAACCAGATCGGCGCCCTGCTGGCCGATTACCTGCTGGAAACCGGCAAGGCTGCAGGCACCCTGACCCCGCAGCATTACCTCGTCAAAACGCTGGTGACCACGGAGTTGATCCGCCGAATCGGCGATGCTTACGGAGTGCGGACAATCGGTGATCTGTTGGTTGGGTTCAAGTGGATCGGCGGGGTGATCGACGCGAACGATCCGGAAAAGTTCGTCCTGGGGGCTGAAGAATCCTACGGCTTCCTGGTCGGCAGCCATGCCCGCGATAAGGATGCGGCTGTTTCCTCGATGCTTCTGGCCGAGTTGGCTGCACGGGTGAAAACCCGCGGGCAAACGCTCGCGGAGAAGCTCGACGAATTATTCCGCCAGTACGGTTGCCACGCGGAGAAGACGATCTCGGTAACCATGCCCGGTGCCGAAGGGATGGACCGGATGACGGCCCTCATGGCCCAATTCCGCCAGTCGCCGCCGGTGTCACTCGGCGGCCTGAAGGTCTCACGCCGCCGGGATTATTTCGACAACCTTGTGACTACGGCCGATGGCCAGAAGTCGCCGTTAGCCGGTCCCAAGGGGGATCTGGTGATGCTCGATTTAGAGGCCGAGGGGAACTACGTGGCCGTACGTCCCTCGGGCACCGAACCGAAGGTGAAATTCTACATGTTCACCTTCGACCCACCCAACGCCATCCGCGACCTGGATGCCACCAAGGCCGCCCTGGCCAATCGTCTGAAGGCCATGGAAAAGGACCTCCGGGCTTTCGCCGGCGTGTAAACCGGTCAGCGTCTCGTCTACGTCAGTAGCCTAAGCATCCTGTTTGGGACGCAACTTGGTGTCTGACGGTTTCCTGTGACGCGATCTATGGGGGGAATTGCCTGGTCGGTGTCTTGTGGCCAAGTGAAGAGGAGTGGCGAGCAACCGGGGGGCAGTTCGCCGAATTGACCGCCTGGGGGTTGAGCTTTTACCCCCTCTGTGAGAACGTATGTTGCGTGCGCCGCCAGCGGCTTTGGCGACGAAACGCTCAAAGGTAGCGTCTGCGCCGAGCGAGTCGCAGTGCAGGCTCTGCACCAAGCCGCGCAGGGGCTGGGGCGTCGCTGGGATTGGCCCAACGCCACGGCTGTCGCCGCTCTGGACTCCCTCGATAGGAACGGACAACGGCAACATTTGGGGCCAAACACCAGCGCCACCATGACTGAGGACCGCCAGAAAGCCTGGTCACGCACAGGGGTAGGCGATGCTTGACGGTTTAGACGCCAGGAGCTAGGCTGGGCAAAGAGTTGGCTCACCGAGCCGGATCATCGCGATTGCATCAAGGAACGCATCATGAAGAGCACACGACGCGCGTTTTTGGGGGCCGCAGCGGCTGCGGCTGCTGCCTGGACGAGGATTGGAGTGGGGGCCGAAGGCAGTCGCAGCTTGAAGCTCGGGGTGATTGGCGTAGGCTGGTATGGGATGGTCGATGCCAAGGCAGCGCTGACGGTTGGTGGGGTCGAGATCGCGGCCATCTGCGATGTGGATAGCGAGCACCTGGAGAAGAGTGCCGCGGAACTGGAGAAACTCCAGGGGAAACGCCCCCAGACGTACAAACTCTACGAAGAACTGCTTGCGCACCAAGGGCTCGACGGGGTGATCATCGCCACGCCGCCGCAATGGCACGCGTTGCAGTTCATCGCGGCCGTCGGCCGTGGGCTGGATGTCTATTGCGAAAAGCCGATTGCTTACGACGTGCGCGAAGGCCGGGCGATGGTCGAGGCAGCCAAACAGAGCGGCCGGATCGTTCAGGTCGGCTTCCAGCGGCGTCAGGCCAAAGCGTTTCAGGAAGCCAAGCGGCTGATCGAAGCGGGGCAACTGGGAAAGATCGTTCAGGTTGAGGCTCAGATTCACTACACAGCCGGCATCAAAGATCCCACGCCGCAAGAGCCGCCGGCGTCGTTGGATTGGGAACTCTGGTGCGGCCCAGGGCCTAAGATCCCCTACAGCCCTCAAGTCGGGCATATGAATTGGCGGCTCGAAAAGACCAGTGGTCATGGCCACTTGGTCGATTGGGGGATTCATCTGATCGATGCCTGCCGGGTGATTCTTGGCCTGTCTACGCCGCGGCGGATCACGTCGGTCGGCGGGCTCTATGTTCTGAAGGACAAGATCACCACGCCCGACACACTCCATGTGACCTTTGAGTTCGACCGCTGCCCGGTGGTTTGGCGGCATCGTATCTGGGGGGCCGAGGAGTATGCGCCGGAGGTCAATAACGGGCTGTTCTTCTACGGGGACCAGGGGACGCTCTTCGTGACCGACAACCGTCTGATCACGATTCCTAAGGGGAAAAACAAGGAGCGGCAGGAGCAGAAGATCGAGAGCAATGCCGGCCTAGCCCACATGGCCGACTTCCTCGACGCCGTGCGCACACGCCGCCAGCCGACCTGTTTGATGGAAGACGCTTATCGGTCGACGACCACCGTGCAACTGGCGATGATTTCCTACGAGTCGGGCTCGCCGGTGGTGTGGGATGAGACGAGCGAGCAGATTCTTGACAACACGCCGGCGGCGAGACTGCTCAAGCGCGAGTATCGTGCGCCGTGGAAGCATCCCTATCAGGGATGAAGTGGTGGCGAAGACCTGCTATTTTGAAGTCAACGCGAAGTGCAGTTCGTTGGGCTCGTCGGCCAGGAGGTTGGCCGTCAAGGAGCTGTTGAAGTTGTACTGGGGGGGAAGGTAGTTTTCCCGGGTTGTCTCCGGTGCCATCCCAGGCATGGGGACGACTTGCGTTTCACGGTAGGCGAAGATTTCTACGCGGCGGTGCCCCTTGGCCGCTTGTCCGGCGAATTGGCCCTGCTGGATTGGTAACACGTCCAGTTCGCCGGTCGCATTGGTCTTGAAATAGATCTCGCCTTCCATCAAAGGCTTACCGTCGAGGGTTACGGTGCCATGGACCGGGCAGGTGGTTTTGGTTGGGGAGACCGGAAGACAACCGATCGCCATGCTAGTCATCAGCAGTAGGCTCCAAGCCGCGCAAGGTAGACTTCGCATCGCAAGCTCCCATCGGAGAAAAGGAAGACGTTCCGGGCGGTGCTTGAAATGGACGATACAGAACAGAGGCTAAAACTCGCTCACCGGCAGGCCATCGTCGCGCGTAGCAAGCCGGGCCACGAGGTCCAATGGAACTGTCTCGCTGAGGAAATGGACCGAGCCGTCAAGCATGCCGATATTGATGCCGCCGGGATGTGTTGACGTTAGTGGGATGTTGTTGCCTGAGTTGTCGCAGACGCCGAGCGAGCCGCAGTTGCCGGGAGCATCCGGCCAGCCCTCTTTCTGATTGATTCGATAACGAATCGTCGTTTGGTTGAAGGTCCGTGCGTCGCCGTTGGGGTTGTAATCGGGCGGGATGCCCGTCCCGCCGCAGCCAATCAGCCAGCCATGGGTGTGGCCCGTGCCCCAGTCAACCTTGGAGCCATTGAGCGTCTTGAGGAAATCGCTGTGTTCGCCGATGCAGAAGACATTGCTGGTGCCGTCGGTGACCGCTGAAAAGTTGATCGTGCCGTTGGGGAAGAGCACGCCGCCGGCGCCGGCGATTCCGCCGCTGCAACAACCGGCCGAGCTGCCGCCGCTGTTCCATCGCGTTTCCGTGTAATTGGGGATGAGACCGTTGACGGCCCCCGAGACACCGACGTAGGTGGCCAGTTGGACCGAGGCCCTTACTCCGTCAGACATTGGCGGTCCGCTGCCGTATTCCTTTAACGGGCTCGACGGGCAGCGAAACACGGGAATCCAGACGAGATGCGTTTTGTCGGCGTTGTTCACATTGGGCCAACCCGATTGGCCTACGAACTCCAGACTGTCATAGAGCGGTTTCTGTTCCAGGTAGGGGAGGATGTAGGCCATCCAGGAGGCTCCCCACGCTGCGCCCGTCGAATGAGTGCCGAATTGCTTGGTAATCTGATCAACAGCGCCGCCGGGGGGAATGCGCTTGTAGCTATCGTGGAAATGGTGAATGCCCAGGAGCAACTGCTTGATGTTATTGTTGCACTGGGCACGGCGTGCTGCTTCACGAGCGGCTTGAACGGCTGGCAACAACAGGGCGATGAGGATGCCGATGATGGCGATAACCACCAGAAGTTCTACGAGCGTGAACGCGCGAGACGGCTGTGAACGGACCATTGCAGTGCTCCTTTTGCCCAGAGGAACCGAAAGAGACCGACACGCTCAAATACGAATCGGCACGGTAGGACCGTTCTTGCGCAACCCCCCCGGCCGCGAATGCCCGAACTCTGTCCCGCCCATCGTCGAAGTGCCCTACTCAAAAACGAGTACGAATCAAAGTATAACCGTTTTCTGGTGGTAGGTCTTGTGCGAGGCTACGGCGGTGAAAATGACAAGGTTGTACAACAAAACGGGGGGGGCTCAGAACTTCCCCTGATCGACCGGTTGCTTGTCGGCGCGATGGCTCAGATAAAGGTGAACGGTCGAGTCGATCGTGTAGGCGATCGACCGTACCGAGCCATCGCAGAGGGCCATGTTGAAGATCGAGGCATGGGCACTGCCGAACCGGAGATAATAGTTGGGGGTACGGGCAGCGATTTCGCGATGGTCTGCCACGGGAGGCAACATCGGATAGTTGGAATCGGCCCGGATCGAATCCAGCGGGTAGTTGGTCTTGTCGTGCGACGGGTAATTGGCGGCCCAACGATAGTTGTCATAGGCCGAACCGCTCAATGCCGGGTAGAAGTCGCCGGGGTCCATGCCATCGTGGTAGCGGTCGGGATTCATTGCTTTTTCCCCGACCAAGTAGGTATTTGAGGCGCCATCACGAATCAGGGCCATAGAAACCGTGCTGCCCTGGAAACTAACGCCGGTGAACTTGGTGCGATCAACGAAGCTACTGGTCGGAATCCCCGGTGGATCGGGGATCGTGGCGCTGCCGGACAGGATTCCGGGATCCCAGCCGCTGACAAAATAGGTCCCGGCGTTGGCGGCATAGTCGGTGCGAGCCCAGCCCTGCTCGACCGAAGGCATGGAGGCATTGGCCAGAGTCTCGAAACCACTGGTGCCGTCGGCGGGACGGGGATAATTCTTGGCTGAACGCCGCGTGGGGCAATGGAGGAGGCCTATCGGGCTGCGGATCATCTCCCGGAGCTTGTCGCGGCGGCCATTTTCGGTCCAGGCGGGAAGCGGGGTGAGAGTTAGGATCAGGTCATGAATCGCGGCCTGTTCCATATAAGGGAGGCAACTGTAGAAGAACCCGCCGCACTGCCGATCGCCGGTGCCTCGTTCCGGGTCGCCGACCCAGGTTTCACCCCACCCCCCGCTAGGCAGGTAGCCGACTGTCGATTCGTGTTGCAAAGCGGCCAGGGCGATCTGCTTGAGGTTGTTGGAACACTGATTGCGACGTCCAGCCTCGCGGGCGGCCTGAACGGCCGGCAATAACAGGCCGACCAGAATTCCAATGATCGCGATTACGACCAATAGTTCTACCAGGGTAAACGCCCATCGCTTGCAAGATTGCACAGTCTCGCTCCTCGTTCGCACTGTCTCGTATGCTCTGCCCAGGCTCGCGACGATCCCCGACAAGGCGTTGGACCGATGAACGGCGAGCCAGAATGCCATTTTTTCAGTCTAACCGATTCGAACAAATGGCTCCACAAGATTTCCTGAGGCTGATGCCCCTCCGCGACTGTCGTTTCGCTCGAGATGTTCTTGTCTCAAAGCAAAACCATCTGGGCGATCGTGAAGTAAATCACGATCCCTGTTACATCGACGAAAGTCGCCACAAAAGGACTGGACGCAAAACCTGGGTCAGTACCAAGCCGTTTGAACAATATTGGGAGCATGGAACCGATTACCGTACCCCAAAGACAGATTGCCGACACCGCCGTGCCAATCACAACGGCAAGTTGCCAACGATTGGCGTCGCCGAGTATCCCTTGGGGGGTCAATGCGGCACGAACGAAGCCGATGGCTCCGAGGGTCCCCCCGAGGGCCAAACCCATCATCAGTTCATGTCTCAGAACCCGCCACCAATCACGTACGTTCACGTGGCCAATTGCCAATGCACGAGTTATGAGGGTGGCCGCCTGGGAACCGGAGTTTCCACCGGTCGAAATACAAAGGGGAACGAAAAGACTGAGAGCGAGCACTGCTTCGATCGCATGTTCGAAGCTGGACAACGCGGTAAAGGTAAATAACTCGGCGATAAACAGCAGCGACAGCCAGCCGGCCCGTTTGCGCCAGATGGTCAGGAAGGGAGCCTCCATGATGGTCGCGGCGAGGGGGCCCACGGCCCCCAGCCGGGGTCCATCTTCAGTCGCGGCCTCGACGACGGTGTCAATCACGTCGTCGTGAGTGACGATCCCCAGCATATGGTGCTCCTGATCCACGACGGGAATCGCCAAGAGGTCGAAGCGGGCCACCTTGCGTGCGACTTCTTCCGGGTCGTCGTCTACGTGGACGACGACCAGTTCACGTTCCATCAGGTCGCCGATCAAGGTGTTGGGACGCCCCATGGCCGAGACCAGTTGGCGAGCGGAGACAAGGCCTAAGAGGTGCTCGTGTTCGTCGACGATGAAGATGTAGTAGATCGTCTCCAACTCGCTGGCCTGCTTACCGATCTCCTCAAGGGCCTCGCGCACGGTGAGGTTCTCGCTGAGCCGGGCGAAATCCGTGGTCATCATGGCCCCGGCCGTGTTCTCCGCATACGATCGCAAGCGGAGAATGTTGCGTCGCTCGGCGGCCGGCAGCAAGGGGAGAAGCTCGTTAACCACCTGCGGGTCAACTTGCTTCAGCAGGTCCACACGATCGTCGGCCGGCAGATGGGCGATCAGATCGCCAATCTCCACGCGATCAATCTGCTCGATGATTTCGAGCTGCTTCTGGGGATCAAAGTAGCTGAAAATCTCCGCCCGAACCGGATACGCGGCATGCCGCAGTACGTTCCAGGCCTCGTCGGGGGAGAGCCCTTCCATGAACTCTGCCGTTCGGGCCGGATGCAAGGCTGCGCAGAACTCCTGCAATTCGGCCGTGTTGTTCTCGGCAAGCATCTCGCGCAGTTCAGGCAGATAAAGCGTATTGGTCATGACGGCTCCTGTCAGATCGCTTCTGCTTCGAGCGGCGGGGACCGAGTGGTCCGGGAATACTATTCAGAGGGTGTTGGGCGCCACTTCAGAGGGGATGCCCGGCTTCCTTAATCAGCAGAATCCTCCCGAAGTGTACGCCCTTCCAGCAACGGGATGGCTTTAGACTATGTAGCTCAGGGGCGTTGACGGGCACAATCCCGTCACGACACTCCATATTGTCCCATGGCCTGCCATTTTGGGCTAGGGGCCGCTGGGACGAAATGTCTGAGCGCTCCCATCCTGCAACCGAAGTGCGATTAAGAGACGCTGCCCACCTTAGGGAGCAGACAATCCCCACCAGATGTGAATCGCTTCGTTGGCCGTGTTGGCCGGTGCGGGATCAATGAGTAGGCGGGCAATTCCGACTTCAAGAATGAATCCACGGCTTCGATGACGACACCCGCCACTGTCTGCACCGGGTACTCACCGGATTCCCATTGCTTCCAACTGGTTGATCTCCAGTTGCCAGCCGTTGCGGTCTTTGTCGGTAACAGTTGGATCGGGCAGCAACGAACGACGGGTGCAGTTGACCAGGGCCTGGAGGGTCTGGTAGCGGCGCGTGAGGCCGATAGCCGGAGGGATATGGTCGTTGACAATGGCCAGCACTTCTTCGATCGTCTTGGGGGCCATGGCCTTCAGGTGCGAACGCAACGAACTGAACGCCGCGGCCGAGTAGCCTGGGGTGAGGGCCTCTAGTTGCGTGACCATCGCGTCGGTCGGCTCGGGGAAGACGCCCACGAGTACCCAACGGAGAAAGGCGTGGCGGTCGTCCCCCTCGGGATCGAGCACGGGAATAATCAGATCGCCGACTCGCCCCGGGCGGCGAATGTCGGGCGAGAGGAGGTGAATCCTCGCAGTCATCAGGAGCCAGACCACTCGGCCGCGCAACCGGGGGTCGGACATCATCCCCTGGATCTTGCCGGTCAGACGCCGCTCGGTCTCGTGCGTGTCGGCCCCGACGCCGCCAAACTGCGTGTCGGCCTCGTCGACGAAGATCACCACTTTTTCGAGTGCTTCGAGCGTCCGACGCAACCGTTCGAAGATCACGTCGGTTTGGCCGAACCACTGGCTGCGGATGTTTTTGAGCACCAGCACGGGCATGTCCAATTCGGCGGCCACGGCCTCGAAGATAAAGGTTTTGCCGCCGCCGATGGGACCGGCCACGGCCGCGCCCGGCAAGGCCTGATCGGCCGAAGCCTGGAAGCGGGGCAAAAGTTCGTCGCGCAGAAATCGCTTGAGTCTCGAGAAGCCGACCACGGCGTCAAGTGTGTGCGAGGGCTTCTTGAACTCGATGACGTCCTCGCCCAACTGGGCCTGGATGAATTCTTCGACTTTGCCGACAACGTCGGCCGGCCGTAGCGGTTGGTCACCATAGGCTGCCGCCAAGAGCAGTTGACGTACAGCGTGGATTGACAGCCCGGCGGTCAAGGTGGCCAAGTCTTCCGGCGTGCTCCAAAGCTGCGGCTTGCGCGGCGCGGTGGCTAAGAAGTCGTTGATGAAATGGAGCCGGTCCGCCGCCGTGGGCGAAGGAATTTCCACGCCAAGGACCTGTGGCAGTCGCGCCACGCGGGGATGCACCAGGCTGCGCGACTCGGCGATCAGGCAGACGGCGTCGTTGCCGTTGAGGAAGGCCGGATCGCCGAACCAGTCTTGCACGATACTGATCCGATGCAACTGCCGGTCGGCCAAGGAGGCCACATCGCCGCTTCCGGCCGGCAGGAGCATGTCGGCCGCTTCGATGAAGATCAGTAAGTGCTCCCGGAGGCTGCCTGAGCGGGAACAGACTGTCAGTTGGCGGAGCAGTTCCAGGGCGAGGGTGGGATTGCCAATGGCGTCCAAGAGCAACTGATCGAACTGCTCGCCTAGGCGGTCGAACTGCGATTTGCCCCGTTCCCTTAGCCCGCGGAGCAGGAGCGAATCGGGATCAGAGTCCGACTTCCAGGCGATCCAGGCGTTTTTCACCTTCTCCGGCTCGTCGAGGACTCGAACCGGACCGTTCAACTCATAGACAACGCGGATCAGTCCTCGGGCTTGGGTTTTCGCCACCAGGAAGGGAATCAACGGAACGTACTGGTTGCCAGCGTCGAACAGATCATAGACGTTGCCCGAGAGAATGATACTGCGCGACTGTTCCGAGTTGAGAATCCGGGCCAAGCGGGTGAAGAATTCGTAGCTGTAGACCGCCCAGGCCAACTCCACGCCGGGCGGTTCGG
Source organism: uncultured Planctomycetaceae bacterium (assembly GCA_964558295.1). Classification (GTDB taxonomy): domain Bacteria; phylum Planctomycetota; class Planctomycetia; order Pirellulales; family Thermoguttaceae; genus JBDKTH01. The sequence continues at coordinate 19,290 of CAZLDQ010000098.1, forward strand.
GGGGGGGGGCAACGCGCCGGGCATGGGGGGCTTTGAGGAGTCGCATGGAAGGGAGCGACCGGCGTCCAGTCAGACCGAGGGAGTCTGCAGTGAAATCTTGAACCCCGACCCCTGAACCCAGTCCCCTCTTCTCACGCTTCGGGAATCCGCGGCTTTTCGGCTTCTGCCTTGGGTTTTTCCCCTTCCTTGGCCAAGCCGATGAGCCTGTCGAACTCGGTGTCGGTCTGACTCTTAGCGGCGTACTCAAGGAATTCTTCTTCCTGGCGGCGTGTATCAATGCCGGCCATCTCGCGAGCCACGCGGGCTTGTGCGCGGGCCTTTTGACGCAGATCGCGCAAATCCTCCAGTTCGCGGCTGGTGCGGTCCTCGCTGATGCCGGCGATCATGTCTGACAGCTCGCGCTCTTCCCGGGCGGTGATCAGGTCGGCCACGGTCTCGTGTTTTTCCTGACTGATCCGCTCCAGATCACGCAGGAGCGACTGCAGCTGGGTCTTGTGTCCACCGATCGAATTCTGCAGGGTCTTGATGTCCTCTTCCAACTCTGCGCAGCGGGCCTCTTTTTCTTCGAGCGTGGAACTGAAGTCCTTGAAAGCGGCCTGACACTTGATGTACTCGGGATCATTCTTGACCGCCTCGACATTGCCGTTGTGCCGGTCGACCACTTTGCGAGCCATTGCCGCGGCTCCTTCCTTGAGCTTCTGCAGCCGGGCCACTTCGTCGGTCTGGCGTTTTAGTTCCGCCTTCTTCTTCTCCTCCTGAGCGATCATGCCAGCCACCGCATCCTTGTATTGCTGGATCCGGCTCTTCTTGTCCTCGATCACATGGTCGTAGGTCGCCCGAACCACGTTGGGATTCGTGTTGAGGGTTGTGCGGGCCGCATCGATTCGACCGGTAATCAGGTATCCAAGGGCCCGAAAGTAACGTGCCATCGCTCGAAACATAGCTATTCCTCCTGCGGAATGGTTCCTGACGGTCGTGGCCGTGTGGTCCTCACTCTAATGCGCGATAGCCACGCAGGCTACGGTCCAATTCTTCCATACGCACTTCAACACGTTTGGCCACCTCCAGGCCCTCGTCCAACTCGGCGCGGATGCCGGCCAGCTGCTCGGTTTGATCCGCATGCCGCAGGGCGGCGGCTTGGAGATGATCGAGGGTCGCATTGAGGCGTTCCAGGCTCCGGCCGACTTCGGCCAGCAAGGCTTGGCGTGCGGCAACCGCCTCGCGACGGCCTTCCTCGGTGGCCATCTGGTGAGTTGCCGTCCAGTAGTCGTGTGTTCGCTCCAAGGCGGCAAGGCAGGAGCGGTACAATTGCTCGGTCTTTTCGCGGATCTCCGGCAACAGGTGCGGATCTGTACGCTTCCCCAACACGTCCGCTCGCTGCATCCGTTGGTACAGACGCCGCATCTGTTCGAGATACTGCCTGGTTCGCGGGTCGCCGTCGACGCGCAGACGGCGCCAGAGGTAATGCAGATAAAGCGTATGGTTTCGTACTGCTTCGGTCTCCAATTCCTTGCTCGCCATGGCCTTCAGGCGGTCATGACCGAGCGTCCAACGAATCCCGGCCGAGCCGAAGGCGGCCAGAACACTGGCCAAGCCGACGACTCCAAGGAAGCCGGTGGGATTTCCCATTAGGAAGGCAATCAACAACGCCGCAGCCCCCAGCCAGAGCGGCACACTGACCGACGGCGCAGCAAACAACCGGTACAACATCCGGCTGCGCAGGTGCGAGGCGGCGACGGTGGGGTTTTCTACGGGTTCCATAGGGAGGTGTTCCCTGGAATTTGATCCGAGTCGAGCACGAACGTCAAGTAGTTCGGGGGGGAAGAATCTGGCCAAACAGGCTGCAGAGCTCATGTCCCCTCCTAAAGAAGTGTAGCCGATCGTTCAATGGCCGACCCTTGGCCTCTTCCTTTCTCCTTTAGACTCGTGGTGACGATCGCAACGCACCCGGGGAGATCGTGATGATGTGGCGTGTGGCAACCTAGTGAGAGCCATCAGGGAGCCATGACTCAGCCGGTAAACGAAAAAGCCCTTGCGTAACACTTTGTTACACAAGGGCTTAAGGTGGAGCGGAGGAGAGTCGAACTCCCGACCTCTGCAGTGCGATTGCAGCGCTCTCCCAACTGAGCTACCGCCCC
>CAZLDQ010000099.1:0-20537 GCA_964558295.1 uncultured Planctomycetaceae bacterium
GTTGGGAGAGGACTTGCACCTCCAAACCGTCAAACATGCTCGGCATACAAAAAGGACCGGACCTCCGAAGAGATCCGGTCCCTTATCAAGCTCTCATTAGCCCAGACCAACAGGACAGGTCCAGACTTTGGACATCAACCTAACTCTTGGGAGCCGGGGCAGCCGGAGCCGCCGGGGCCGCCGGAGCAGCCGGGGCCTTCACGGCAGGAGCCGGAGCAGCCGGAGCAGCCGGAGCCGGAACCACGGCCGGAGCAGCGACGGGGCCGCAGCAGACCGGGGCGCAGCACGCCGGCTTGCAAACCTTACGGCAGGCCAACTTGGCCTTCAGGCTTTGGAGACGGCAGCACTTCTTGACCTTGCAGCACGGCTTCGGGCAGCAATCCGGGGCGCCGGGGGCCGGGGCGCCGCCCGGCGCCGGCGCACCCGGGGCCGGGGCGCCGGGGGCCGGAGCACACGGGGCCGGGGCGCAGGGGGCCGGAGCGCACGGGGCCGGAGCGCAGGTGGCCGGCTTGCAGCAAACCTTGCGGCAGGCCAGCTTGGCCTTCAGGGCCTGCAAACGGCAGCAGGTCTTCGGAGCGCAGGTGTCCGGAGCACAGGTCTCCGGAGCGCAGGGAGCGCAAACCGGAGCCGGAGCGCAAACCTCAGGGGCGCACGTCTTCGGACGGCAAGTACGAGCGGCTTCCGCCGTCAGGGCGGTGCTCAGCAACGCAACCAAGGTTGCGACGCCAATAAGATAGATGCGATTCATTCAAGCATCCTCCAAAGTAACAGGTACCGTAGCGTTAAAAAGGGATTCGCAGTGTGTGGCCACCGACTTCCGACTTCATCAGGCTCCCCGCCCTCGATGGCCCAACGACAGGGAGTAGTCCAGATGAACTCAGCACACAACCACCCGTCCGCTCTGTTAAAGGTTTGAGGACTGGGAATATGGCACCAAGTTCACAGTATATGACGATAGGCTAGCATGACCGGACGCCATGTCAAGCTGCCGGGGCGCGAAAATATACCTCTTGGGTTCCGTCGGCGATCTAGGAATTTTGCGAAATTTGCCGGGGAAAATGGAGCCTATCGCAAATAAATCGCTCCCCCAAAAGAACACGGGAGAGGGGGCACATGCCAATCCTCTCCCGCAAGATACGCTCAACTGATGCAGTTGCAACGGCTTAGAGCCGCCACGGAGCCGTGGGGCACTCTGTTCGCTCGGGCGCCTGGGATCAACGTCCGGCCTGCACGCCCCGTCAGGAAAAACCATGAAAAACGTGAGCTTTGCGTGCTTAACGTTGCACGGAATTTCCGGATTCTTCCGGCAGTTGCGCCTGTTTGCTGGCGGCCTCGGCCCGTCGACGGATTTCTTCCTTGACCATATCCAGCTTTTGGCGGGTTTCATCGGGCTTCTCGAAATCCAACAGGAGTGGGGGTTCGCCTGGGAAGACGACCACCGCCATTCCCGCCACGCGCCAACCATTTCGTTCCTTACGAACCATCAACGTGATTTGGTCGGAACGTTCATTCCCCTCTTGGTCGACATCGGACCATTGGCTTTCGACCCTCGCTCCGTCGTCAGCCAGCATCTCGACTTTGCCCACGACAAACTTGGCGGTGTCGCTTCCCGGGGGCGCCACCTGAATCCCCAGCGAGTTGACCTTTTCCCTGGCAGTCGGAGTAAACATCGCTGCCGTTTTTTCGTCATCTCCGCAGCGCACCGCCTCGAGAAACGTGGCCACTGCGCTGGCAGGATCCGCGGTTGTAGCAGCCAATGTTTCCTCGAGATTGACCTGCGTGCCACTGCCCGTGGCCGTTTGGGTCACTTGTTCTTGTGGCTTGACGCTGGTCGTCGTCTGACTAGTCGGGTTGGAGCCACCACAGCCCACGATCCCGACAAAAACAAACGTCCACCACAACCTCCAGTGTCTGTTTTGCATCCCATCCATCTCCTTGATTGCCAGCATCCTGCTCCACCCTGGAAACGCAGTCTGAGCCCCAGTGTCTTTCCTTGCAGTTGGGGCTGGGGAGTGTCTCAGGAACGCTCGGTGGCGTCAAGATGAAAAAGGGGCGACAAGAGGAGGGGAGGACGAAAGATAGGAAGCCGGGGAAGACCGCGATGTGGCAAGCGTAAGACTTGGTGGGGCGGCCTCTCGACGCCCTTGGTCCTTGGACGCTCGTGCTTATACCGTCGTTCCGCGGTCGAAGGCGTCTTGTTCCCGTTGATAAAGGGCCAACACGGCTTCAAAGGTTTCCCCGGAGATCTGCCACGCCGGCTTGTCGTCGGTGTGGGCGTTCGTATGGGTGACGAAGAGACGGTAGAGAAACTTGAACAGATGCCGTGGCACGCGCAGAGTGCGCAGGGCATTGACCAGGCGGTGTTGGTCGACCGTGGGCTCGAACAGGTCGGTCAGCCGCGGCGTGCGTCCGTTGACGGCGCAAGCTTGCAGCCGCGACTCAGCCAGATCATAGAGCGATTGGCCGGTCCAGTCGAGCGAGCGGACGAGATTCTGTTTATCGAGCCGGGCACGCTGGTGGAAGTCGCGGTCCTCGCGGTCGACGTAGTACGACAGTTCTACCGGCAGGAGCAGTTTCAACCCGAGCCCCGGATGCTTGAGGAACTTGTTGTCGAGCATCGGCCAAAGCATCGCCCGCATCAATTCGGCCGACCCGTTGATCAGGTAGGGTTCATCGACGCGGTCGACGAGCACAATCACGCCGGAGAATCCGAGTGCGTGAAGCACTTCCTGGAATTTGGTGAGAAGCTGATAACGATCGTCAGTGCGGCGGTAGGCGGGCAGAGGCTGCCCGACGAGTTGACGGCCAGGAAACCGCAGCAAAAGTCGCCGCAGAAGGTGGACGTTCTGGTTGAGTACCCGCGTGCTACGTGCGATGGAACGGGCACGCCAATGCCATTTGATCAGCCGGGTGAGCCGTGGTAGCCAGCTGGCGGCAATCACCAAATACGGCCAGGGGCGCAACAGCCAGGGCCAGCTGCTGTGGCCGGCAATCCCCAGACCGACGATCAGCCCAAACACGGCTACGGTGACCAGCACGCCAAGAGCCGTATCCCATTTTGCTCGCCACGTGGAAAACCCCAACTTGCGGCGCAGCCGGCTCCAGCGGGCTTCCGAGGTCTCAGCGGTCGACTGGTCGTAGCAGGCAGCCAGCAAGAGCACATCGCGGACTTGCGTCGGTGCGAGCGATTTGACCGGCAGCGGTTCGGTGTCGCAGGCCGCCGGATGGCTGGTCTGTTTCACTTCGAGGATCCGATCGACCAGTTGGGTGACGCCTAACGAGAGGATCGCATCCATGTGGTCCCACAGTTCCCATTGTCCCAGCACGCGGTCGGCTCGGCGACGGCGTCCGGAGAACCGTTCGCGGAAGCGATCCAGATAGGGATTGAAATCGGCGTACTGAATCACGAAGACCCGGGCGTTGGGATGATCGGCATTATGGTCGGCCAAGTGGCGGACCATCTGCAAGCGGAGGGCCGTTTTTCCCGCCCCCTTCTCGCCAAACACAATCGCCGTGGCTGGTTCGTCCGGATTGCCGAAAATCTTGTCCCAGGTCGGGTGATAGGTGCTGGTGATGCAGTGGCCTTTGAAGATCAGGTCGGTCTGGGCGTCCTCATCTGCAAATGGATTCTCTGCGATGCCGTGATGTTCGAGAAATTCTCGGATCTTCATAGGGCCTTGCGATATCTACGTAAGCTCCCGTGGCGTCAAAGGAACGGCCACCGCCGCCTTAGACGTCGGAGGAGTCGTTGGTTCGGGTTGCGCCGAGGGTTGCCGGAAGAGAACGAGCAGAAACACGATTACCAAGAAAACGATAGTCAGTGCTAAGCCGGCAATGATCATCGTTGTCGGCATTCCGGAGGGGCGGGCAAACGTCGGTAATGGAGTAGTGGGACCGGGTTTTCCGCCTAAGGACGGTATCAGGGGGACGTGCTTGAGTTGCGGAAACACTTGGTGTGCTTCTTGCCAGTCGTGCCACCCCTCGCGCCACACCAGCGAATCGGCGCCCACGCGACCTTCGTTCAACCAAGTACGCATGATCTCACAGGTCGCCGGACCGTACTGCCCTCCGGCCGCCGGCCGAACATACCAAACGGCCGTCGGCGCCTCGGTCAGTGGATCAGGCGGCACTCCCGTCATGGGGGAAGATACTGCGCCACGGCTGGCCGCCCCCGTCGGCGCGGCAGCCAACGGTTCAGCGGGAGCGGGAGACCTTGACAGCTCCACCGGCGTTGGCGCGACCGACGAAGTAGCGGCGGCTGGAGAACTTGACACCGGCTGCGTGGCTGGATGGGCCATCGCAGACGCCGTTGATGCGCCGAACGGTTGACTGGTCGGTTGAACCGTGGACGGTCCGCCCGGCGGACCGCCTTGCCCAGAAGTCGATTTGTTCGGTGAGATCGTACTTTCCGTGGGGATCATCATGCTGACCCCACAGTACGGGCAAATGCCGCGTCGGCCCGCTTGAAACGCCTTGACGTTCAGTTTGTGACCGTTCGGACAATAGAATCGAATGCCCATGCGTGTTACTCACCGGCCACAACGACGATCCCTGCGAGCTGACCTGATGCGTCTGACGGTGCTCGCCCGGCCGTCAGCGAGTCTCCCTACTTCAGAGCTGTAACTCCTTTCCTCTATTATACATCGGCACCAACCCCTGTGAAGCGGGATCATCGGAGGTTACAGAAGGTGCGCAGCTACAGCCATCGGTGAATTGATCTGGGGGCTCAGCCCCATTTGTGCTACCCTCTGGGGCCCATACAGGTTCGTGCTGCCAGGACTGGTAGCACGGCAAACGGTTTCCTTCGTTACCGCTTCTGATCGTATGTACATCGTGGGAGATGGTTTGCATGGAACGACAAGCCTTTGCGAGATTGATCCTCCTCGGTCTCGGGTTGGGGGGATGGTTGGTTCTGACTGGCTGTAGCAGCAAGGAACAAGAGGCGGTTCCACAACGGGCGTCCGCCCCAAGTGGGGTGCCTGCGACGGCAACTTCTCCATCGCCATTGCCTACCCCCACGGCGCAATGGCCTAACCCCTCGGCGTCCCCTCCCGCTTCTGAAACCACTTGGCCAGCCGATCCGGTGGCCACAAGTCCAGCCGCCAAATCGGCGTCGATTCCTTGGAATTCGCCGACGTCCTCAGGAGTTGAGCTGACTCCGGCACCAACGAATTCACCATCGGCGGCGCTGCCGCCCATAGCCCCTGTCGAAGTGCCGGCTCAGACCGCCTCGCCAGCCCCCCGGATGCTGTTGGCCCAACCACCGATGACGGCCCCCCTCGATGTTACGGAGACGGCCCCAATGAAGAGCTTGGAGGCCGCGCCGTCGACGATCGATCTTTCCCCGTCAAAGACTTCTCGGGCTGCCTCTTCGACGATCGCCGCATCACGGATGATGCAGGAACCGATGGCGGCGGAGACGGTACCAGAGACCAAATCTGTACCGCGGAATGTGGACCTGCCGATCACCAAGTCGGCGACGCCTGCCGCGCCGGTCGCCCCCACCTCGCCTGCGGCACCGTCCATGGCGGCCTCGGCGTCGGCGACGGTTCCGGCGGCCCCCGGGGCCGAAGCCCCTCCGACTGCCATGCCGTTGGCCACACAATCTCCCGAAGGCTATCAACTTGTTACTGTTTTCTATGGCACAGACCGTAAGGCGGTCGAAGTAGCGCACGCCACCGGACTAAGCAGCGTTGGCTGGTTTCTGCTGGCGGCAGCTTCGGCCCTGACCACGCTGCTGTTGGCCGTGCTCATGCTTTGGCACACGAAGAGCCGGTCGATTGCCTGGGCGACCGGAGCTGGTCTGCTAGTGACGCTGGGGCTTAGCGTAATGACAATCAAGACGCGGCTGGAGACTCCGGCCAATCCCGAAGGTCCCGGCCGCGTCTACGGCAGCGAACGGGGCGAACTGGAGATGGGGATGTGTCAGGTTAGCATTCCCAAGCGGCACGAAGTCGGCGAGGTGGAGCGTCCCTCGATTTTCCGCCTGGAACTGCAAGAAGATCCCACCAAGCACGTAGTGCTGCTCAACGTCCAGCCGGAACCAGTCGATCGTTTCATGGAGTCACTCAAGGCCCGGGTAGCCAGTTCACCGGAAAAGGAAGCGTTTGTCTTCGTTCATGGTTATAACGTGACGTTCGAAGCGGCGGCCCAACGCACGGCTCAGATGGCCTTCGATCTCAAATTTCCTGGAGCACCGATCTTCTTCAGCTGGCCGTCGCAAGGCAGACTCCTCGATTACACGGTCGATGAGACCAACGTGGTGTGGACCGTACCTCATCTCAAAGAGTTCCTGGTGAACATTGCCCAGCATTCCGGTGCTCGGTCGGTGCATCTGATCGCCCACAGCATGGGCAATCGGGCCTTGACCTCTGCGCTCCAGGCGTTGTCGTATGAAATGAAAGGCTCGCCGCCGCTGTTCCGCGAAGTGATTCTCACAGCGCCGGATATCGACGCCGACGTATTCCGCCGTGATATCGCCCCGGCCATTGTGCAAACGGCTCACCGAGTGACCCTCTATGCTTCGTCGAACGATGAAGCCTTAGTGATGTCGAAGAAGGTGCACGGTTACCCCCGGGCCGGCGATTCGGGGAGTGGACTGGTCATCCTCCCTGGAATCGATACGATCGACGTTTCGTCGGTTGACACCAGCCTGTTGGGCCATTCCTATTACGGCAGCAACGGCACTGTGCTGGCAGACCTGCTCGACCTGCTGCACGATTCCAAGCCGCCGTTGCAGCGTCGCTGGCTGCGTCCCATGCAACTCGGCTCGTTGCTCTATTGGGTCTTCGTCGGCAGTCAGAATCCCGTCGGCACCTCGTCACCGGATGGGGTCTTGCGGTAAAATGACTCCTGAAGACGAACGACCGCCAAACAAGGCTCTTCCGGGAATCCCAGGAAGCCGAGAAACACGATTTGAGGAGGATGCGCGGGCTTCTCTCTTCTGGTCCATATTGTGAGGGAAAACGCCATAGTTCTCTTACCGGGTGAATCGCCGGCAAAGCCCGGCCTCGGGTGACAAGCCGGCATACGTTTCTCCCATCTCTGGTCTGCCTTGGCGATCAACGTGAAGAGCGAGTTCACCTGGGACGCGTTTGGACAGGGCAACCTCGGCGTGATCGACCACCTTCTGTTCAACCGCCCCGGCGCCACGCATGTCATCGCCGGTGGCATCATCGAGTTGGCAAAGCCCCTCTCCGACCACAAGCCGATCTGGGCGGAGTTGGAATTCGGAGGGAGCGAGTAAGCCGTTTGCCTGAGGTTCGCTTCACGCCCCGGAGGGCGTTCCCTACAGGTGTTGTTCGTCCAAATCCCTCAGACCCGGGAAGGGCTCCGGCCTTCCCGGCCGTGCTTGGCGATCCACTCCCGGGCATAGTCCACGGCCGCGAGCCCTTTGTTGCAGAGCGGCGTACAGTGGAAGATCAAGCCCTCGATCTGCCCTTCCTTATAAAGCATGTGGGCATAGTCGAGTTGTTTGGCCATGAACTGTGGGCTCAATTCCTTCCTGCCGCCGAAGTCCCACATGTAAATCCCCAACAGCGTCGGCTTGTCGGGGACCAGGGATCGGTATTTCTTGAAATTCGCATCGATCTTGAGAATATCATCTCCATTCCAGATCCACAGTGAAACAAGGTCCACGTATTTCATTACCGGCTTGATCGCCGGACACAACTGCGCGGTGTACAAGACCATTGCCAGATCGAGGCGGCGGGGGTAGGCCATCATCTCTTGATGGAGCTGCTGCATTTCCTTCAGGGAAAGGGCTGCGGGGGCCGGTTCCGTCTCAGAGTTCCGGTCGAACTTCGGGTTGTCGCCGAAGCGGAAGAAGTCGTCGAGATAGTAGCCGGTCAGGTTCGGCGTTGTGTCGCGCAGGCCGAACACATAGTCTTTCAGGGCGTGATAGGACTCATTGGACCCGCTCGACAGATTCCAGGCGATCCGCTTTACCTCCTGGAACTGTTTGCGGTATTCGGCGTTTGGGGTTCCACCGCGGATCACACAGACGTTGGGAATGCCCATTGACTTGATGCCTTCCGCCATGCTGATCGGAGGGCTCAGGGGAATGTTGTATGGTCCATTCGGCCCGTCGTACACGCCTGAGTCGTGCCCCCACATCCAAAGCCGGTCCTGCAAGTTGTTCTCGTACGCCGGGTACTTGGTTTCTGCAGCCCAAGCACGCGAGTTGACGGGTGCCAATGCACTGACTCCGACCAGGGCCGACGTTTGTTTGAGGAAGTCACGGCGATTCATGGGGTATTCCTTGGCATGAGGCGTGGGGCGAGGATGTCAGTGGCGGGCTTCGTAGGAGAACGGCCAACGGCGTGGCATTCCACCTGCCAATCTACTCCCCCTCTAGGTCGTGTCAATACGGCTTGTTCTGAAGACTCGTCGGAAAGAAAGAGGGCATTCCGGCCGGCCGCCGCTACAAAATCCGGTGTGTCAGGCATACAATTTGCCTGGATGCTTCCGGTGAGAGCAATTCTGTGCATTCTCGCCGTGAATTGATCCGGCGAAACGTGCCCATGTCGAGGGAGTCGACCGGAATGAAACACCGGGACGCGGGTCTACAACGAATCCGCCATCCGGAGTTGATCGATGATCCGGACTTGGAGGAGGTCGAGCATCTCGCCGCATTGGAAGACCTGACGCGTCTGAACCGGCTGAGCCGCAGCGCGCGTCTGCTCTGGACGCCGCTTGCCGACTTGGCCCAGCGTCTGGGACGTCATTCTCTTCGCCTATTGGATATGGCCAGCGGGGCCGGCGACATCTCCTTGACACTCTGGCGTCAGGCGAAACGTCACGGTTTGGAGTTGGAGATTCACGGCGTCGATATCAACCCCCGCGCCGTGGGATGGGCCCGCCGCAACGCTTGGCAGGCCGGCGCCCCCTTGCAGTTTCACACGATCAATGTCCTGGAAGACGAGTTGCCCTCGAACTACGACGCGGTGATCTCTTCACTCTTTCTGCATCACTTAAGCGAGCAACAAGCCGTGCTCGTGTTGCGCAAAGCAGCCCAAGCCACGCGGCATTTGATGCTCATGCAAGACCTGCTGCGAAGCGCCGGCGGAATGCGGCTGGCACGATGGGCCGTCCGGCTGCTCTCGTGCTCGCGAGTGATTGCCGGCGACGCCGAACGGGCCGTTCAGGCGGGCTTCACGCCGGAAGAATTGCAGGCCTTGGCCGACGCTGCCGAACTGGAGCACAGCACCGTCACCCGGCATTGGCCCTATCGGCTCCTGCTCACCTGGGAACGACCGTTTCCGGCGTGACGGCTCGGAAGAACCTTGCCTTAAGGGCTACGGTGCAGGTAGCCGGCGCTGGATTGGAAGTATTTGCGGCGGCGGGTTTCGACCACCTCGTGGGCTTCGGCCTGTTGCTTCTTGAGATCGGCCAGATTGGCCTGGCAGTAGCGGCAGCCGATTACCTCGACATGAAACGCCACGTATTGGCTCTCCTCCTTGGGGAGCGTGCCCAACAGATATGAGCCGAGCTGTTGACGGGTCGGACAACTCAGCCGATGTCGGCGCCAGATCTCGCCCAGCGAGTGGACCCCCTGATCGCGGCGCATGTTGATCGTGGCCAATCGCTCGACGAGCCTTTTGTCCTTGCGCAACGCCTGTTCGATCTGCAGCATCTCCTCGGCCGGCAGAGCCTCGTCGAGATACGCTTCCAAGTCAGATTGTCCAAACAAGTGTGGCATCGTAATGCTTCAATTCACGGCTCACATCGTCACCAAACGCGCGGGCATAAGTGCCTCGGCTAAACGGGTCCACGGGCGTTCGCTCTACTCCCCCCTCACTTCTCGTACAACTCAGGAAACACCTCCTGCGGCAAGCCCTGCTTGCGCACGGCGGCTTGCAGTTTGGCGATAAACTCGAATTTGTAGTTGGCCACGGTCTGCTCGGAGAGGCCAAGTTGGAGGGCCACTTCCTTATTGCCTCGGCCTCGCACGAACAACAGTTCCAGGCACTTGAGCTTGTCCCATTGGCCGTGCGTGCGCCAGTGTTCCACCTGTTCACTCAAGGCGGCGACCAAGGCGTGTTCTTCCAAGTGCTGCCGCTCGCTACTGCGCATGATGCTGCTGGCCGCTCGGGCGCGAGCTGGCGGCTCCCAACCGGTACTCGTGCAACTGCTCACTGGAGCCAGGGGGAGCGTCGGGCGACGGCCTTCACGCCGCAAGTGATCGGTCAGCTTGTGCGCGGCGATTGAGAAGAGATAGCCTTCCAGCGACTGCCGGGCGTCATAGTTTGGCAGACTGGTCAGGAAGCCGATAAAGGTCTCCTGGACGACATCCTCGGCGGCGATTCGCTGGTGCATCCGCCCCTCGACGAACGCCAAGAGCCGGCCCTCGAAACGGGCGATCAGTTCGTTCCACGCCTCGGCCTCCCCGGCCCGAATGCGCGCGATCAGCAGTTTGTCGGATTGACTGGTAGCAGACATCGAGACCATTGTACCGCCCCGCGTTGCCGCCGATAATGGGGACCAGAACGAAAACCGGTGAAGCATCAGGCCGCGATGGGGGTGAACAGTCTTAGGGGGAGAGGTCCTGCTGCTCCTCATGTTAGGGGGCATCGGATTGGCGGGAGGGGCGACCGTGGGGAACTGGATCTTGGCACCGCTGGAAGCCCGATGCAAGATGGTGGCCAACCCCACGCAGTTCCCCATGGTCGACCTGCTCCGCCTGTTCGTGGTACTCCAGTTCCCGTTGGCCTGGGTGGGGATGACCGTTCGCGTGTTCGGCCAAATGGCTTCCTATGCGATCACCGCTACGATCAGCACGATGAGCAGCACAACGGCAGTCCCGGCCGCTAGGCGCAGACGGCCTCGATAGCGGCCTTCAGTGGCCAGATCGGCCTTGAGATAGACGTAGATGGTTGTCAGGAACAGGAACAGGACCGAGCCTAAGAAGCCGAGGATGCTAATCCGATCTTGAACGACCAGACGTCGCCATTCTTCGCGGATTCGTTCGCTGGCCATGCGGTCAAACCCGAGGAGCACGTGTAGCCGCATCATCGGCCCCACGGAGAATTGTTTCCGCTCTTCCCATCGGGCTTGAACAAGATGCTCCTCGATGTAGTCCAAGGGTAAACGGACCCGCTGGCTGGCCTTGGCTCCCAGATGACGCCCGACATACTCGCCCACGGCCTTCTGCAACTCCTCGGGAAGCTTGCTCTGGCATTCATCGAGGGTCAGGTAGGGACCAATCGAGATGGTCATTTGATAGACGCCTTTGACCAGTTGCGGCTCCTGGTCGACCCAAGCAGGCCTTGGTGTCGATAGTGGTTCGTCGGCCACCGTAGAGGCGAGCGGGGCTTCGACCCGTTCAGGAAGCGGATCGCTTTGCTCTTGTTCGTCCAACGCCTTGAGTACCGCACTGGCGAGGATTCGCAACACGCTGCCCACCTTCTTCTCAGCCGATGCACCGTCCGGCCCTGTCGAGAGTTCGACAATCACCCGATCAGAGGCAGGCTTTGCCGGGCCCGCGAATCGTGAATCCTCAGGTGACGGATAAACCCGAATGGTCGGCCCATGGTTCTGAGGAGTGACAATCGCTTGACCTCGGAGGCTCGCCAACCTGACGTAGAGCAGCCCTGACGCCAAGAGCAACCCGCCGACGAGAGCCAACAGCACGCCGACCAGCCGCGTCTTGGAATTGGCCAGCAAGACCACCAGACCGACGATCACGCCAAAGGCCAACAGGAGGACGAGGAACACGAGGATTATACTGACCACCATCGATATCACACCTCCTTGTGCCGCAGCCGTCGCACACGGGGATGAACCCAGGGACTGGCCAACTGGACGGCGACCGACATCGCACAGGCAACCATCATCAGCCACGGTTGCGGGAAGTGCCACACGGCGGCGATGAACCAAGCTACCAGGGCACAAAAGCCCGTCGCCCAAAGGCTTAGCCGCGTGGTGCGCAACGGGTCGGCCCCACGCCACCAGCGGAGCACAGCCAGCAACGTGGCAAAGCAGGCCATGTAGGCCAACAGCCGGGGCGTGCCATCGGTATAAAAGCTCGTCGGCAACTGATAGTGGGGACCGTTGGCAAACTGGGGATCCGAAGGGAGCCTCAGTTCGAGCATCGAAGCTACGCCAGCCGCCAACACGCCAAGCCCTAGGCCGAGCACCATCAGGATGAACCGTCGCAGCATCGGTTCACCCCGTTGCCCTTCCCAGAATTTCGACGGGACGAGCACCGCCCAGGCGCCAGCCACACTCATCACAGCCAGCCAAGCCGTTTGTTCCGGACGCGGCAGAGAGGAGTGGAAGCCGTAGAGGATGACCATTACCAGGCAGACAACCAACGCGACTAAGGCACTGCCCAGCAGCGACCCGATCAACTCGGTCACCCGCTCCCGCGGCGGCTTCAGCGGCAACGCGTCCGCCGCCGACTCGTGAGGTGGATACGGATGGCCCGGCGCAGCAGGGGGAGCCAGCCGAGGCAACGGATTCGCCGCTTGGGGCCGGACCATCGGCACGGCCGCTGGCAGCGGCGGCGAGGCCAACGGGGTGCCGGCCATCATCGTGCGCGGAGGCACGAATAGCCGTGCAATCGAGCGAACAGCATAGTACACACTGTAGATTACCAACAACACGCCCAACAGGGGCAACAACACTTCGGCCATCGCCACGGTTGCACACAGGCCGGCCACCAGCAAGATGATCTTGGTGGGTGTGTTCAGGGTTGACTCGTTCCAAACCGTATAAGCCTTGGTCCAAGTGTCCCGTACGGCCCGAAAGATTGGCTCTTCATCGACTACCTCGACCACGGGCGCGGCGGCGCCAGCCGGGCTATTGGCTGACGCCGCACAACCAAGCACCGAGGGCCAGGGGCCGGCGTACAACTGGGGATGCACAGGGCGAGGCAGTGAGGCCAACATTTCCGGAACCGAAGCGAATCGCCGGGCCGGGTCTTTCTCCAACGCCCGTGCCACCACGCTCCGATACGGTTCGGACAGCATCGACACGTCGGGCGTGGCCGTCAGGTGTTTCATCAGCACCTCGCCGACGCTTTCTCCCTCGAAAGGCACATGGCCGGTGAGCAGTTCATAGAGGATCACGCCCAGCGCGTAGATGTCGATCTCTTTGCCGTAGCGTCCATTGGCTACTTCGGGGGCCATGTAGTGGACCGTGCCAACGCTCTCCGTCTGGCCGCTGCGTCGACTGCACGAGATGAATTTTGACAGACCGTAGTCGCCCACTTTGACCACGCCCTCGTCGGCAAAGATATTGCCTGGCTTCAAGTCGCGGTGGACGATGCCGTGATCGTGAAGGTAGGCCACTGCGGCCCCGATTCCGTGGAACCATCCGAGGGCCTGTTCGATAGGAAGCCCCTGCGGATGGGAATCGATCACGGCTTCCAGCCCTTGCCCGGTGATAAACTCCATCACCACCCACTTGTCTCCCTGGTCGTCTTCGCGAATGTCGAAGATTGACAGGAGATTGGGGTGTTTGAGATTCAAACAGTGGCGAATCCCACGCAACTCGACTTCCAGGTTGCGGCGGATCAGTTTCAACGCGACTTCTTTGCCCGCATCACTGGTGGCATAGTAGACCTCGCCGAACCCCCCATGCCCGAGCCCCCGCTTGATCGTGAAGCCGGCTAGCGGCTGCGCCCCGCTGGCATAGGTGAAGCGAGCCCCTGGCGCAGCCGCAGCGTGAGCCGGATCGGGTTCGGTGAGGCGGATGTCTTTGTTGGGAGGTTGCCCGTTGGCGTTCACGGTCAGCACCGGATTGTTCATCGGTCCACTCCTATTGGCTGCCGCATGGCAGATCCACTGGAGCAGGCCGCGGTCATTGTACCATCCACGATTACTTGCCCATCGCCTCCAAACTCAAAGCGAAGGTGTCGCCCACGATCCGCGAATTCCATGTAAGCTTGGTACGATCGTGACAGCGGACTCCGTCGATCTCCACCGCTGCCGCCGTGCAGCAGTACAACTGGTCGCCATGTCGGTAGAGGACCACCTCTTCCGGCCAATGGCGACAAACCACATGGCTGTGGGGCTGGGGCCCTAGGACACACGTGTCGGCCATCAACAGCACGGCATCCACCGAAGGCTCGGTCCGGTGCCGGCTCAGGAAGTCAAGCCGGGCCGTGGCACTGAGCACGTGCGGTTGCCGGAAACTGAGCCGAACACTGGAGCCCAGTTGGATCACGTTTCCGTCGGTCAGCGTGGCCAGGCCTTGGACCCGCCGGGCATCAACCGACACCTCATGGAGAGCCTCGATCAAGTAGCACTCCCCATCGCGTCGGATCCAAGCATGTTGCTGGGAGAGATCACCAAGGATTGGAATGCCGTTCGGATTTCCTGCCCCGGGCTGTCCGAGGAGGACCTCATCCCCCAGGCACACCCAATAGCCCCCCACAGCATCGACCCACAAGAAGAACCGGTCGGTCGCTTGCCGGAAAGAGCGATCCATAAAGAGCGTATCCCGTAGCATCGTCGTAATCAGTGAATTCCTGGGATGGGATTTGCCCCCTGCAGGGAACGGCTCCTGTCCCGTTCCGCTGTTCGGAACGTCACACAGTGACGTTCCCCACAGAACCATTCTGGCATCCAGGCCCCTCTGCAACCAGACCCTACCAGGGGTGGTGGAACCCACGATCTGCACCCAAAGGCGGCGGGTCTGGCTAGCTCATCCCAGCCTACCTTGAGGGGTTGCAAAATCCCCCTGCGGCGTCCAAGCTAAGGTTGGGCGTGGGCCAGCTCCTCACTCTTCGGTTGATGGTCGAAGTACTCGGAAACTTGCTCGACGATGTTCTCCGACGCCGTCTGGTCCAGGGGAATCTCGTCGTGGAAGTTGGTTTCCGCGTTGACCATTCGTTCGGCTACGTCCAACCGCGTCTTCAGATCGCCAAGGAGCTCTTTGACCCGGCCGAGCTTGCTGTCGTCAAAGTTGTACGCGGCCGTGGTCTGGGCGGCAGCCACCATTTGCAACCGGGCCTGAAGGTTTTCCACCTCCACGGCCAGTTGCCGCTTGGCGGCCAGCATCCCTTCGAGCTTCTGGCGAGCAGCCTCCAGGCTCTTCTGCCGAGCCCGATGGATCTCTTGCAGGCTAGCCAAGGTGGCCTCGGCGGTCTTGTACCGCTCAAAACGATTGGCGAGATCAAGTTTCACCTGGTCCATCGTGTAGTCACGCCCTGCGTAGCGGAACAGGCCCTTGTTGGTCGACAGGTCGGCCTTCAACCGCATCAGGTCGCTCTTATCCCGGGTCAGATTGGCCTGGGCGTCGTCGATCTGCTTCTGAAGCCGTTCGACTTCGACCTCTTCCTTGGCGATGATGTGCATGTTCTTTCGGATCTCGGGGACCAAGTCCTGGATCATTCCTCGAGCCCGGTCGATTTGAAACTCCATGGGGACGCTATCGGTGACGGTCTCCCTGACATACCCGGCCGAGGTTCGCACATAGCTGAACACATCGCGGCCGAAGAAGAACATCCCGACCAGCAGGGCAACCCCAGCGCCGATGACTGCCTTTCTGATCATCTTTCCACTCCTCCTACTACGAAGTTGGGTCCGTTTGATGGATACTTGTTGAACGAGGGTCACGGGCGTCGCTGGTTTGTGACGGCCCAGGGAGTTATTCGCCGGAAAGAAGGTAAGCTTGAGTAGATTCCGAGAGAAAACAGTAAACCCCCAAGACGTCGGGCAACACCCCCTATTTGGTCGAAGAGCGTGCTGGCTTCGCCTGGCCACGTGACCGGTTGGCTTCAACAGAAATGCGGCGAACAAGTTCGCCGGCAAAATCCCCCCGTTTAGGAAAACCCCTCGGCCCCATGCTGTCACAGATCGAACCGTTTATTGCCGAGATTCATGCGACCCCGACCCAGATCGTGCTAGCAGTCACCGGGGGGGGGAGCGGGGCGATTGGCCGGTTGCTGGAGGTTTCCGGGGCCTCACGCACGGTCCTGGAGGCCGTGGTGCCGTATGCGGCCGCCTCGTTGACCGCCTGGCTTAGCGGCCCAGCCGACCAGTCGTGCTCAGCCCCCACAGCTCGGGCGATGGCGATGGCCGCATTTCGCCGGGCGTGTGCCTATCACGACAACCCTCTTCAGGTAGCCGGTATTGCCTGCACGGCCAGCTTGGCAACCGATCGGCCCAAGCGGGGGGAACATCGCCTTCATTTGGCCCTGCAGACGGCCACTCTAACCTCGGTCCGCTCGCTTGTGTTGACCAAAGGGCATCGCAGCCGGGCGGAGGAAGAAGAACTCACCAGTCGGCTGGTACTCAATTTGGTAGCCGAGGCTTGTGGACTCACACGCCGGCTTCCCGTGGAATTGGTGGAGGAGGAACGCGTTGCGTCGTTGACGGTTGAGGCCTTGCCGGCCTGGAGCGAGTTGCTCCTGGGGCAACGAACTGTCGTTCGGCACGGCATGCCGGCCGACTATCGTGTTGCGGCATCGCGGGCGATCTTTCCCGGAGCCTTCAATCCGCTGCATGTGGGGCATCGCCGGATGGCCGACGTGGCCCAGCAGATCTTGGCCGTGCCGGTGGAGTTTGAGATCTCGATCCTCAACGTTGATAAGCCACCGCTCGACTATGTGGAGATGGAGCGGCGCACCGAGCAGTTTCCTCCGGAGCAGATCGTCTGGCTCACGCGAACGCCGACGTTTGTCGAAAAGGCTGAGCAGTTTCCCGGGGCGACGTTCGTCGTCGGTATCGACACGTTGTGCCGGATTGCCGACACCCGCTATTATGGTCGGGATGCGACCATGCGCGACGCGGCCTTGCAGGCGATTACCGCAAGGGGGTGCCACTTTCTGGTTTTTGGGCGGCAGGTGGAAGGGCGATTTGTGACCCTAGCCGATTTGGACGTGCCCGAGGCACTCCGAAAGATCTCCCGGGGGATTCCCGCCGAACAGTTTCGGGAAGACATTTCCTCAACGGCGTTGCGTGGCGTACAGGGGGCTGACAGACTCCTGTAGCTCCCCTCTGTGGTGTTTCCGAGAGAGTCCCTAGCGATTCTCGCGGACCCACTCGAAGGCGCAACGGCTCAATTGGACGCTATTGGGCAGGTTCAACTTCATCTTGATCTTGGTGCGGTGAGTCTCGACCGTCTTTGCGCTCAAGCGGAGCTTACTGGCGATCTGCTGGGTGGTCAGTCCCTGGCCAATCAGTTCGAAAATCTCGATTTCGCGATTGGACAGGCTTTCAATCGGGTCGTGGTCCAAGGGTTCGCCGATCACTGCGCAGTGCAGAAGGCGGTTGGCCATGGGGGGACTGAGATAGATTTCTCCCCGGAGAACCCGGCGAATTGCACTGACGATCCTCCGTACGTTCTCCCGCTTGGAAACGTACCCCATGGCCCCGGCCCGAAGCGCCCGGCCGGCAAACACCTTTTCGTCATGGATTGAGGAGACGAGCATCTTGGTCTGGGGATGGCGGGCCTTGATTTGTTCAATCAACTCGATGCCGTTGTCGCCGTCCAAGGAGATATCAACAATCACGACCTCCGGACAGCATTGTTCGACCATGCGCATAGCTTCCGTGGCGTCTCCGGCATCGCCACAGACTTCGAGGTCCTCCTCCTGGTTGAGCAGTTCCGCCATGCCGTGACGGACGATGGGATGGTCGTCTACGATCAGGATTCGGTGCTTCGTCTCCTGATGATCGGGGGGGGGAAGCAGGTCTCCCTTGGTCATAAGCTTTGTCCTCTGGGAGGCAACATGGGACGAAAACCTCCTGTCTATCGTATACAGTTGACGCCGAATGGGTACTGGCCCGATAAGACAATATTGACCTGCCTACCCCGACAAAGGGGGCGGCCCCCTGGGCGTCCGAAAGATCCTGGCAGGTCAAGGAGACTCGCCTAGTCGTGATGTCCCCTCTTCTACCGGTTGCCCTATCGGTACAAATGATCTCGCGCAATAGGGAGGAGGCAGGGGCTCCGCTGAGCAATCGCCTCAGTTGCCAGCCCCCGCAGCTAGGACGAGGAGAAAGCGGTCACCTCCGCCGGGTAACCGTATGGGACACTCCGTCCCGCAGCGCACCGGCTGTCGCATGTCACGACTCTGGTGGTGGGGAGGCCGTCGAGCGTCCGAGGTCCATATCCTCCCCAAAGTAGCACTTGCGTGCCTCTTCGTTGTTGAGGACCTCGTCCGGCTGACCATGGCAGAGGACCTTGCCGGCCCGAATCACGTAGCTGCGGTCAGTGATTTGCAGCGTTTCCCGCACCTGATGGTCGGTGATCAGGATCGAGATGCCGCTGCGACGCAGCCCGCGGATGATCTCCTGAATGCTGTCAATCGTTACTGGGTCGATCCCCGTGAACGGCTCGTCCAACAGGATGATCTTCGGATTGGAGACCAGTGCCCGGGCGATTTCCAAGCGGCGGCGTTCGCCTCCGGAGAGCGACTGAGCCTTGGACTTGCGCAGCCGGGTGATGGCGAACTGTTCGAGCAATTGGTCGCAACGGTTGCGCCGTGTCTTTTGGTCCATGCCGAGCAGTTCCATCACGCCCAGCAGGTTCTCTTCCACGGTCAGCCGGCGGAAGACGCTCGATTCCTGAGCCAAGTAGCCCATGCCGCCATCGCGGGCACGGCGAAACATGGGCCAATTGGTCACATCGAGGCCGCCGAGGGTTACCTGACCGGCATTCGGCTCAATCATCCCACAGGTGATTCGGAAGCTAGTCGTCTTGCCGGCGCCGTTGGGCCCCAGCAGGCCGACGATTTCCCCGGGGAAGACCTCAAAATCGACACCGTCGACGACCCGCCGCGAGCCATAGATCTTGACCAGTCCTTTCGCCTCCAACATCGGCGAGGCAGCCATAGTCTCCTGCACATGACGGACGGGCGTCTTCCACTGCTGAGCACTCGGGGCGCGACTCATACGGAGTTCCCTCTCCTCGTTGTCACCGGATCAGGCCCATGCGCCAGAAATTGGGGAAGAAAGGAAACGGAATGGGCGTCCCTGGAATCTGATTGAGCGAATGGGGCCAGTAGATCAGCAGGGCCTTGCCAATGAGCAACTCGCGATTGACGTAGTATTCGCCGTTCTCCCACAAACGGCTGTCTTTGCTTTCGGCACTGTTGTCGCCAAGCATGAAGAACTGATCCTCGTCGAGTGCAAACTCGACCGAGCGGGTTTTGGCAAAGGCGTCCCAACGATTCGGATTGGACAAGACGGTAGCCACATCCTCGCGAGAACCGCCGCGGTAAGGATTGTTCCAGGTGTCGAAATCCGTCAATGCTCCCGCGGCGCTACTGGACTGATACCGCTGGGCAATGTAATAGATGTCGCGACTGACCTGGAGACGCGTGATCGTCAGCTTGGCCTTTCGGGAACCGATCCGTACCGGTTCCAGATCACTAGGCTGCGGCCGCCAGTTGCGTTCAGGGAGGTTGTAAGCCACGGCGTTTCCCTGGCCTCCCGGTTCAATTCCAGGACCCTCAAACGAGGTCACACGGCCGTTGACCCAAAGCACCAGTTGATCGTCGACATTGGCAAACTGAAGCCGATAGCTGCCGGGCCCGCGAAGCTTGGTACTCCCCGTAGGCCGGAATTCTTCCAGGCCGGGGATCGCCAGCGTTGCTTTGCCAGTGGCCACATCGATGCGGGCTTGGAAGTGCTGGCCCCCTTCGACCAGTTCCATGAGGACTTCGCCGGTGGGGCTTTCGACGTTGACCGCCGCTTCGACGGCCAAGTCGCCCACCCAGTGCAGGCCGAGACGTTCGGGGGACGGCGGCGGACCAGTGGCGACCAGGCCGCGGTCGGTCTTGGCCGTAAAGGCTTGGTTGAGCCATTGTGAGGAGACCTCGCCATAGGTTTCCCTTCCACCCACGGCCGAATCGGTGTTGTAGGCGGCAAAATCCGAGATCAACTGGGGGACCATCCGCACCGGCGTTTTCGGATCGGTCAGATAGGCACGCCAATCCTCGTAGGAGGGCACCAAGTGTTGGTAGCCGAGCCAGACTTCGCCTTCTGCTGTACCATCGGTGTGAAACGACCGCTGATCGTCAGTCTTCCAGCCCGCCGCCGCCGTCCAGGGCGACGGCCAGACCCCCTCGCTCACCTGTGGCAAGGTATGCTCGGTATCGTAAACCGGCTGCAGCATGGCAAGGATCTTGGCCGGCGGTTTGCGGGCGATGGTGGATTGGGTTTCGCCCGGTTGACGAATAAACACATCCCCGTGCGTAATCCGGATGGTTTCCCCCGGCAAGCCCACCGCTCGTTTGATGAAATTTGTCTGGGCTTCCAACGGGTACTTGAACACGACCACATCCCATCGTTGGGGATCGCGGAATTGGTACGAAAACTTCTCGACCAAGATCCGGTCGCCCTTATGCGACGGATAACTCTTGCCAATTCCATTGTCTGCCCCTAAGTACATCGTGTGACGGCAGATCGGGCAGGTGCCCGCAATCACCTCGACGCCGTTGGACTGGTTGGTCCGCTGGTTCACCTCGTCGCTGGCACTGACCTGGAACTGATAGCCGCACTCGTCGCAGACCACGTCCTTGTGACGTCCCATCAACGTCGGGGCCATCGACCCGGTGGGGATCACGAACGCCTCGGCCTCGA
>CAZLDQ010000100.1:0-20523 GCA_964558295.1 uncultured Planctomycetaceae bacterium
CAGGTTGGGAGAGGACTTGCACCTCCAAACCGTCAAACATGCTCGGCATACAAAAGGGGCAACCCAGTTGGTTGCCCCATAAACGGCAATCGTGCCGTAGCGCATCACCGGCTGATTCCCCCAGAGATAGACAAACGGCACGCCCGAAAGGGCCCAGCGGCGGGCCTCGGCTAGGTATTCCGGTTTGCCGGTCAACTCATAGCCGCGCACGTAGGCCCATACCAAATAGGCCGAGGCCAGGATGTCGGGCGTGTGGAGGGCACACTCCCAAGTCTGCGCTCCACGCGGCACATCGAACCGCTTCATGTAGTCCAACGTCCGGCAGGCGGCCTCCAGGATCTTCGGGTCGCCGGTCAGGCGGACATACTCCAACATCGTTACGGCCGGCTTGGCACAGATCCCGTTGGCCGTGTCTTCAAAATGCCCGCGGCGATACTTGCCGTTGTAATGATACGACCCGTCGGGCTGCTGCTGTTTGGCCAGTTGCTCGGCCTGCCGGCGCTGATGATCGAGCCACTCCTGGGCCCGACCGGTAACGAAGTAGATTGAGCCGTTGGGTACGTGTGCCCCGCCGGGAACCAGCTTGGGCAATTGGAGAATCTCGCCCGAAAGCCGCCAGACGCTGGAGGCCACATCGGCATACGGGTGACGTGTCCATTGGTCTTCCACGCAATGCCCCCAGCCGGCCTCGGTCTTCAGCGGACCACCAAACGCCTGGAGGCAGAGCTTCCGTTGTTCCTCGGACGTCCGTGGGGCCGCGGGCACGGGCGGCAAGCCCTGACGCTTCACCACAGCATAGATCATCTCTTCCAGCGACACGTCATCCACCAGCAGCGTGGCCTCGATCCGCTGGCCACAGAGGGCCATCCGATGATCGTCGGTGCAGTCGAAGAAGTTGGGCGTGGCAAACGTGGGCTGGAGTTGCATGTCCTTCCACGTCAAAGCCACAGAGCCGCGATCGGTCACATAGGCCATGAGCGGAATAGTTACCTGCATCGGATTCGGAGCAAAGCGGAGATGAGCGGACGTTTCCACGTCGAGTGTCGAGGAACTGGCCTCGCCGGGGCCCAAGTATTCCAGACCGGAAAGAAGCCCTTGCCTCAGACTCCCCAATGCCCGCACGACCGGCCCTTCGCAGGGGCGCGGGCTATCGATCGTCACCGCAAGTTCGTTACGCGAACCGGACAAGGTGAGAGTGACTCCCTCGCCCTGGAAGCAGAGCACGTCCTTGTTCTCAACGAGTTCCAGCTTTGGCAGTACCCCCTCCACATGAACCAGCGGACCGAGAATCGCAACCAGTCTGCCGTCGCGTTCCAAGCGGGCTACAGTCCCCTCACGGGTAACGTGGAGCGTAAACCCTGGGAATTGCCTCGTGATCCAATCTGTCGAAGCTTCCGGGTTGTATGAAAAGAGCGTTCGTCGAATGGCGGAAAAGCCCGGGCAGACTAATTCAACCCGAACCGGCTCCAAGGGACGCGTTTGTGGCACAGGCTCATCGAGTGTGAGGCGGGCTCCTGCGGCGATCAACTGCGGTTTACCAAAGAGTGTAAATGACTGGGCTTCCGAGGTGCCGTTCTTCAAGCTGACGCGCATCCGACCAGGAGCTACGTCGATCCGTTCGAGGGCCACCGGCGGGGGAATCTCACGGACTAGGCGAAGCGCGGCGATGTCCAGGTCGCCGACGTCTTGACCCGGATCGATTCGCAGGCTGGTCAGCGTGCCGGCGACTTCGAAGCGAACTGTCAACTCATGCCATTGACCGTCGTGTTTCAGGGGGAAGTCACACTGTTTTTCACCGTCCATCTCGGGCGACTGCTCAGTGGCCCAATAGACACTCCCTCGGCCGACACCGTTTGCACGGACTCTCAACTGCAACGCAAGACTCCCCCCCGGCGTCTTCAGCGGCTGGCCGAAATACGGGTCTCTGCCCGTGCAGTGCACCTTAAGCAAACCACCTTCGACGGCGAGCTCGCAGTTGTGCCAAGCCTTCCAGTCGGCCGTGTCGGCAAAGGTCCATTCGCGGATCAGTTCCGTGCGCACCGGCAGCGGCACGGGGTTGATCTGCGGTGTTGCCGAGGTTGTAGAGCAGACCAGAAACGCAAGTACAGGGACGAGGGGCATCGGGAGACTCCGGATCTGAGAGTGACGATTGCAGATTGAAAATGCAAATGGAGAATTGGCCAAGCCGCTTAGGGCGTTTGGCCCGCATCATCCGGGGGAGGCAGCGGCTCGGGCATCTTGAAGTCGAACTCGTCGCCGCTAAGGTCAAATCCTTGGAGGGCGCCCGCCGCTTCATCGGCCACTTGCGGCATCGCTTCGGAAACCACGGCGGCTGTCGTCTGACCGTCGGACGACTGAAGCAGCGGCCGCTTTAAGATGGCCGTCCAAGCCGAAACGCCCTTGAGGTCGCGGTTGTAGCTGGCGGAAACCAGTTCCCAGCCGGACTTGCCGGCCTCGTTCAATTCGCTCAAAAGGGTCGTTTCCGTGTACTTGTTGATAATCCGGTATTCCCACTTCTGCTGCACCTGTACGATCACGGTTCGCGTCATGATCAAGCTCCTGTCAGGTCACGATAGAAGCCAGGGTGCTGAGACCGGTCAAAGTCCCAGCACCCTGAGGATTTGTATCAGTCGCAGCGGTCAAGGTCGCCACCCAAACGCCACAAAGTCGCTCTTATACCTTGTCGACCGCTGGTACGACGAACGGCTTGCGATAGGCGCGAGTGAGCATTGCGTTGGCCGCCTCGTTGCCGGGGAAGGTTTCGCTGGTCGGATCAAAGGCGATCGGCCCGCCGTAGCCGAGCGTGGTCTTTTTCAGATCGACGCCGTTGGCGGCCAAATGCGAAGAGAACCGCTCGAAGGTTTCTTGGGTGTCCTCATTGCTCTTGACCTGTTCGAGCCGCTTCTGGACTTCGCTAAAGGGGAGCTGTTGGCCGAGTCGGTAGGCGATGTTACCTGTGTGGCACAAGGCGCTGGAAAGGTGCCCTTCCAGGATGTCACCGTTGAGGTCCTTGTAGTTGCGGCTCCGTACGGCGTCAATGAAGTTGGCAAAGTGGTCACCGCTGCCGTTGAACTTCTTGACGACCTTGCCTTCCTTGTCCAGGGCAAAACCGCCGGTGTAGCTATTGAGGACGACGTAGCCTTCGCTACCGTAGAAGATAACGCCCACCTTGGCCTCGCGCAACGGGTCGGTCTCCAGGCCGCGGACTTCGAACACCAGCGTCTTGCCAGGGAACTCGTGGATGATCACCTGGGTATTGGCCGTCTCCCCGGCGTCTTCGTAGCCCAACCGGCCGCCGTAGGAAAGCACGGAGCTGCTCAACGTGTCAAGACCGAGGCCCCAGCGGGCGATGTCCATCTGGTGGATCCCCTGGTTGCCCAGATCGCCGTTGCCGCAGTCCCACTGCCAATGCCAGTCGTAGTGGAATCGCGGCCGGGTCACCGGCTTGATCTCGGCCGGGCCGAACCAGAGGTTCGCGTCGATCTCGGGCGGCACGGGGTAGTTGCCCTTCGGACCGATCGACTTGCGACGCTAGTAGCACAGGCCGCGGGCCAGCTTCACCTCGCCGATCTTCCCCGACTTGACGTAGTCAATCGCCTCAATCGTGCCGGTCATCGTGCGGCACTGGGTCCCCGCCTCGCAAATGCGGTTGTACTTTCGAGCCGCGGCGACCGCGACACGTCCTTCAAGCACGTTGTGGCTGACTGGCTTTTCCACGTAAACGTCTTTGCCGGCCTGCATAGCCCAGATGGCAACGAGCGAGTGCCAGTGGTTGGGCGTGGCCGTGGAGACTAGGTCAAGCGACTTATCGTCAAAGGCTTCGCGCATGTCGCGCACAAACTTGGGCCGGCGGCCCAGCTTCTTAGCCACGGCGTCCGCCCGCATGTTGCCGATCTTCTCGTCAGGGTCGACGATATAGGCTATGTCGATATCTTTGCGCGCACAGAAGGCGTTCAGGTGTTCACCGCCCCGGCCGCCAACACCCACGATGGCGATCGATAGTTTTTCGTTGGGGCTGGTGCTCTGCTTCGTGTCGGCAGCCAAAGCCTTGGCCACGGGCAACGTACCGGCAGCCGCCACGGCGGCAGCCAACACGGAGTCTTCAAGGAAACGGCGTCGGGTGTAGCGTGTCATGGAGAGAAACCTTTCGAAGCCTAAGGTAGGTAGTACGTAAAGCGGCTGGCAGGGATCAAAGGCCGCGTGCACGGGAACACCAACGGGCACGCAGCCCCGGCGCCGCTCGCCTCCCATTTGCCTTAAGATAAGCGGAAGCAAGGGGTTGTGCAAGTGTTCGCTCCAATTTATACATCCGCCATGCGACAAAATTCCCGCAGCAAGCCAGGACGCGACACAAGTGGTGTGGGCTAACGGGCTTGGGCGGCGAAGCAAGCCGGAACCGTCCGCGACTTCCAACGCGAGCGCCCAGCACCAGTACCGGGGCTAAATCGGGTTTCGTCGGCGCTACCACTTGACCGTATTGCGTACAGTGTACCCCCTACTTCTCCGCGCGCACGTCGTAACAAAGCAATACGTCCTGATCCCGCAAGAACAACAACCCGTTGGCAATCACCGGATGGGGCCAACTGGCTTTGCCGCTGCGGTCAGGCTGGTCGAAACGGCCTTTGAGCTGGAAGCCGTCGGGCGTGGCGATCAGGAGACTCATGGGGCCTTTTTCGCTACGGGCATAGAGCATCCCGTCGGCGTAGAGCAGCGAACACTTCCCGCAGCTTCGATCGGTCCAAAGCGTTTTGCCGGTTCGGAAGTCCAGACAGGTGAGGATGCTCGGGTTGCTGCACCCATAGAGATGGTCATCGACAAGAATCACGCCACCATGATGGTTCTGCATGTCCTTGGTGAAGTACATCTCCTGAGCTGTGAATCCATTGCCGCTCTTCTTGATCCAGGCCAGACCGCCACCCGTGTTGTAACCACTGGCCGCAAAGATGGTCTGGCGATACCAGATACAGGTGGCCACGTTGGCCACTTTGCTGGCTGGTCGATCGTAGCGCCACAGAGGTGCCCCATCCTTGGCGCGAACGCCGATCACTCCCTTGGCCGTCAGAGTGACATACTGCTCGACCTTGCCGAACCTCGCCTTGATCACCGAGCTATAGGCTGCCGGATCGCCGACTGGGGCTTGCCAGACCGTCCGACCGTCGGTCTTTTGAACGGCGGCGAGCGTTGCCTTTGATCCGCCGGGGGTAAAGATCACCCACGGGCCGTCGACTAGCACCGACTCCGAGTAGCCCCATTCGGGGATCTTGCCGCCAAAATCCTTGACCAAGTCGCGCTGCCAGTATTGCTGGCCGGTCTTAGCATCCAGACAAACCAAGTCGCCGTTAATGCCTAGGGTGTAAATGCGCCCATCATCGTACGTGGGCGTGGCACGGGGGCCGGGATAGCCGGCGCCAGTATGGCGGATCGGACCGACCGGCGTAGCCCAGACTTCTTTACCTTCCTTGGTCCAATCGAGCGCGATCACCCACTCTTTGCCGTCGCGGTCGCCCATCGTAAACAACAGATCGCCGACGATCGACGGGCCGCTATAGCCCTCGCCCAACCCGGTGGCCTTCCAAAGCAGCTTTGGACCACCATCGGGCCACTCCTTGAGCAACCCGGTCTCCCGGCAAATGCCGTCACGGTTCGGGCCTCGCCAGGCAGGCCAGTCCTCGGCCAGGGTCAGACGAACGGAGGCGGCGGTCAGGCACAGGCAGGCTAACGAGACCACGAATCGGTAGGGCTTCAGGCGGGGCATGCAGTTTCTCCTCAGGGCAGATCGAGGGGTGTCTCGTCTGAGTTTACCTGCCGGAGAACGGTTTGCAAACGAAGATCGCAGAAAACAGTCCCCACACCAGAGGGGGCCCTTGCCTTTCTCTCTTGGATTCCCGAAACTTCTTCCCAGATTCCTGCGTCCAATACGCGGACTTGTCCGGCGATCCGGCAATCGTCTTTTCACCCCAGCGCAGTGCCTTTTCTCAGGAGACTATGGCAATGTCCCCTCGTTTTGCTTCACACCTCGCGGGTCTGCTTGTCAGTGTGGCTAGCCTATTCCCGCTGGTCCCCTCGGCCGTCGCAGCCGACCAGAGCTCGGCCAATCTGCCGCTGAAGCGAGTCGTACTCTTCAGCTCGGGCGTCGGGTTCTTTGAACACGACGGCCACGTAGAGGGCAATGCCGACGTGCAGATGAAGTTCAATGTCCAGGATGTCAACGACTTGTTGAAGAGCATGGTGGTCGAAGATCTTGGCGGCGGGCAGGTTTCAACGGTTAGCTACGGTTCCAAGGACCCGATTACCAAAACGCTCAAGTCGTTTGCCATCGACCTGACAACCAACCCCACGTTATTTGACCTCCTCCAGCAAGTGCGCGGCGAACGGGTCGAGTTGGAAGTTCCCGAAAAGATTGCCGGCATAGTCGTCGGCTTGGAGAAACGCAAGGACCGCGTGGGGGAAAAGGAAGTGGTCGAAATCCAAGTGCTCAACCTGCTGACCGACGGCGGTCTGCGATCGGTCCATCTGGATACGGTCAACCGCATCAAACTGCTCAACGACAAGCTCGACGCCGAGCTGCACAAAGCTCTGGCCCTCTTGGCCTCGTCGCACGACACCGACAAGAAGACCGTGACGATCAGTTTCCTCGGCCAGGGAAAGCGGCAAGCCCGCGTCGGCTATATCCAGGAAACACCCGTTTGGAAAACCAGCTATCGGCTCGTGCTGACCGACGACCACCAGCCGTTCTTGCAAGGCTGGGCGATCGTGGAAAACACCACGGAAGAAGACTGGTCGGACGTGAATCTGACCTTGGTCAGCGGCAGGCCGATCTCGTTCGTGATGGATTTGTACCAGCCGCTCTACGTGCCCCGGCCGGAAATCCAGTTGGAATTATATGGTTCGTTGCGTCCACAGGTCTATGGCCAGGACTTGGCCCGCCGTGAGAAGGAGTTTCTTAGCCTGAGCAGGACGAAGGCTGCGGTTGACATGCTGGCTCCGGCGAACGAGATGCGAATGGCGCCAGGCTCCCCTTCGCCAAGCAAGCCAATGGAAAGGGCAGGTGCCTATCGCGGGGAAAAGCAGAGACTCCTAGATGAAACTGAAGCCGGCGAGAAGGCCAAGCCAGAAGAGCCAAAGTGGCAACTCCAGCAGGGCGTGCAATCGGCTGCCATAGCGGGCGACGTGGGGAGCCTGTTTCAATACGTAATTCGCACGCCGGTCAATTTACCGCGCCAGCAATCGGCCATGTTGCCGATCGTCAACAGCGAGATCAAGGGAGAAAAAGTCTCGATCTACAACCAGGCGGTTCAGGCAAAGCATCCCTTGAACGGCCTCAAGATGACCAACACGACCGATCTGCACCTGATGCAAGGGCCGATCACCGTATTGGACGACGGCGTCTATGCGGGCGATGCGAAGATCGACGACCTGCCGCCCGGCAGCGAGCGGTTGATCAGCTACGCGATGGACCTCGACACGGAAGTGGCTCCAGAAGTCAAACCCCGGGCAGGGAAGATCCTCAAGGTGCGTCTGCTCAAGGGGATGATGTATGTCGACCACAAGTACGCCCGGGCAACGGAGTATACGGTGAAGAACTCGGGCCGCAAGGCAAAGAAAGTGCTCATCGAGTATCCGGTCGAATCGGAGTGGAAGCTGGTGGCTCCCAAGGAGCCCGCGGAAAAGACCCGCGATAAGTACCGTTTCGCCGTGGAGGCCAAACCGGGCGAACCAGCCAAGCTCCTGGTCGAAGAGGAGCGGACCGAAGGGCAGCAGATTGGCTTGTCGAACATGGACGACCACATGATCCGCATCTACGTGAGTGCCCCCGAAGTGAGCGACCGGGTCAAAGCCGCCTTGACCGAAGTGGTCAAGCAGCGGCAGTCGATCCAGCAGGTCGCCGACATGCGAGAACAACTCCAGCAGCGCATCAAGGAGATTGGCGAGGACCAAGCCCGCATCCGCGAGAACATGCTCCGCCTCGACCGAACCAGCGAGATCTACAAAACCTATGTGAAGAAGTTCAGCGACCAGGAAACGGAAATCGAAAAGCTCCGCGCCGAGATCGTCGAACTCCAAACCCGGGAAAACCAGCTCCGCAAAGCGTTGGACGACTATCTAGTCGGGCTCGATCTACAGTAACGGAACGGACGAGGGGCTACACGCCGAACGAGCGAATGAACTCTTGTGAGTCCAAGCGGGATTTCGCTCGTTCAGCGTGTCAATGATTTCGGCTGTTAGTACTTCGTCATTGTCTCGTCATTGGTCTTTCGACATTCGTCATTCTTCCCCGGGCAGCTTGAGCGCCGGACGCTCGACTTGCTTGGGTAGCGCGACCCAGTCGGCCGGACCGACTAGACCGATTGTGCTCGTATCGATCGGCTTGAAGCCGAGGGCGAGGGCAGGCGAATCGGAGGCCAGGCGGAAGTCGAACTTGTCGGGAGCGACGAATTTCGGATCGGCCACCACCGAATGCACGTCGTGCCCTGCGGCCTGCCACTTCTTCAGGTCTAGTGTGCCAGGAAACACGGCGGGCTTGCCGCTGGCGTCCCAGTAGCAATTGTAGTCGAGCTTAAAGTGGCCGTTCGACCAGGCGCCGCCGAGCAATGGGGCGTTGTTGGCATAGATGATGTTCCGCTCCACGGTGAACGAGCTGTGCTCTTCCTGGCGCGAGCGACGCAACTGCCCCACGGTGGACGACAGGGCCAGGATGTTGTTGCGCACCACGTTCTCCTTACCGTAGTGCTGATGGAAAGCACCGTCTTTGACGCGATAGACGATGTTATTCTCCATCAGAATCCCGGTGCTCCCCTCGTCCGTATAAAGCCCCCAGCCGCCGTAGCTATAGGACGAGACATCGTGGATCAAGTTCGCCGAAAGCTGCGTGCCTGGAGAGTCACCCAGGGTGTAGATGCCGCCTAAGTCGCTGAGTTGGTTGTAACCGAGGTGATGGATGTGGTTGGAGGCGATCAGGTTGTGATGGGCCGTGGTCGGCGCATAACCCCAGCTCCAGCCGAGCGAGACGCCCGTGTAGAGGAAGTCACAAATCTCGTTGTGGTGAATCTTGTTGTGCGAGCTGCGTCCGATCCACACACCAATCCCCGCATGATAGACGTGGCCTCCGTCATGGATGAACGAGTTGTAGACCTCGTTGCGTTCAGCCTGAAGTTCCGGTTCCCTGGGCAACTCTGTCTCACCCAAACGCACACCGCCGGCGCCCAGATCGTGCAGGTGGCACTGAACCACGCGGTTATCCTTGGAGCCCCGTTCAAACCAGAGGCCATAACCGCCGGTGTGGGCAATCTCACAGCGATCGAACAGGCAGTGTCTCGCTCCCCGGGCGAACACGGTAGCGGTCTTCAGACTGGCGTTGGCTTGGCCGTCGACCATCTCGGCTGCGGGCATGATCCAGTCGGTGTGTTGAAACGAAAGCCCTTCGAATCGGAGATGCTGGACCGGCTTGCCCGCCGCTATGTCGCCCTCGATATGGAGCACTTCCTCGGGACGCGGGGCGACCACTTCCGCCTTGGTCAGGTCTTCGCCCGGCCGTGGATAGTAGAACAGTTCTCCCGTCCGGCGGTTGAGGTACCATTCGCCTGGGGCATCGAGTCCTTCCTGGACGAATTCGATGTAGTAGCGCTGCGTCTTTTCCCAGTAGCCCATCGGCCAACCACTGGGGGCCGTGAATTCGACAAGCCGTTCCGCCGTATCGAGTTGCTTGATCACATGCCGGGAGGTGGTCCAGGAGTGATAAACGACCACGACGGCGTCGTCGAGATTGGACCAGAGCTTCAGGTCGTCGTTCTGGTAGTGGAACGAGATCTTGGTGGCCGGATTGCGCCGGGCTTCGTCGTGGTTCTTGTACTCGACACCCGGGCCGGCGGTACGGAACGTGTCCGGAGCGTTGGGGAACCGGGCGGGAATCGCTCGCCGACCGTTGACGAACAGTTGGCGGAAATACCACTTCCCGTCCTTTACCTCTGGGATGACGGTTTTCCAGACAGGCGAGTCGCTTGGTTTAGCCCAGCCGGTGATCGCCACGCCACCGCTGATAACCGGCTTCTCGCCGGGATAGGCGGCGTAGGTAATCGGCCGTTCGTCATTGCCCGAGTCATCGGGGGTAAAGCGGATCGGCGCAGCGATCCGATAGGTCCCGCCGCGCACCAGGACGGTAAACGGCTTGTAAAGGGTGGCCATGGCCTTGTGATAGCGAATGGCGTCGCGGGCACCTTCAAGCGTGGCTTTGGGACCGTCGCTGCCGTCGGCCGTTGGGGTGGGCAACCGTCCCGACCACTCGTCATTGCCATTGGGGGCCACGTAGAAGTCGGCCGAGGGTGTCTCGGCCCCTGCAATCGATATGGTAAGCAGTCCAAAAAGCAAGGCAACGGGAAGGGAGCGAAGCGTCATCTGGTTCTCCTTTCGTTAACCGAGATTATAGGGTGTCTGTCATGAGGGCAGCTTCCCCTTGGACGCAATGCGGTCGGCATGGGGCTGCGGCCCCATTTTAGCCCGCCCATCGACAGGAGGTACTGGTGATTAACTGCAATGTAGGAAATGACTAGGCTTCCCCTCACGGGAGTGGAACTTGCGTTGGCCGACTCATTGGCAACGAAACGCTGCTGCGAACGCGTGAAATATCTCGTGCTTGGCCTGCACAATCGCCACTTTTCTTCCTGACACGACCCGATTATCATGAGTGACTGATCTTTCTGGGACCAGGTCCGTCCCGGCGTGGTGTGCCCAAGTGAGCCGTTCCGATCGCCGGGCCTTTCTCTTCGAGGAGATGTATCAATGGCGTATGCAATCCCGCCCCTTGCCAAGCCGCCGAAGGCGAAAAAGAAGCAAGTCCTTTTGGTGGCCAACGGCGATCAACGGTTGTCGGCTAACCAGAACTGCTGGGCCAAACAGCACGAGATGGAAGAAGCCCTGGCAAAGGCTCTGGCCGATGCCGGCTATGAACTCGTTCGCGCCCACGCCTACAAGCCGGGGGAACAACACGGGTTCATCGGTTCGCAGAAGGAAGGGATGGAGGTCTTTGCCAGTATCGATCCGACAGCCAAGCTGATCGTCGCCGAAGCCGTCTGGCAGTATTCTCATCACGTCTTGGCCGGACTGTTGAGCCACGAAGGGCCGATCTTGACGGTGGCCAACTGGTCAGGCACCTGGCCGGGCCTGGTCGGCATGCTCAACCTCAACGCCTGCTTGACCAAGGCCGGCAAGAAGTACTCCACCCTCTGGGCCGAAGACTTTGCCGCTCCTGAGTTCCTCAAGAAGCTGAAAATCTGGCTCGACAAGGGAGAGGTCAAACATCCGATCAAACATGTGACCAAGCTCAAAGATGTCAAGCTCCCCTCGGCCGAACGCAAGTTGGGCGAGGCACTGGCCGCCCAGCTCGCCCGCGAGAAGGCCATTCTGGGCGTATTTGACGAAGGGTGCATGGGGATGTACAACGCGATCATCCCCGATGAATTGCTCAATCCAACCGGCGTCTATAAGGAACGCCTCAGTCAGTCAACCCTCTACTATGAAACGACGCAGGTCCCGGATGCCGAGGCGGAAGCCGTCTACAAGTGGCTGCTCGACCGAGGAATGAAGTTCGTTCTGGGGAAGGATCCCGAGACCGATCTGACCTACGAGCAGGTTCTTACCCAATGCAAGATGTATATTGCCGCCTTGCGGATCGCCGACGACTTCGGCTGCTCCTGCATCGGCATCCAGTATCAGCAGGGCCTTAAGGACCTGCTGCCGGCCAGCGACCTGGTCGAAGGGATGCTCAACAACAGCGATCGTCCACCGGTCACCTCGCGCGACGGCAAGCGGGTTCTCTATGAGGGCCAACCGCTAGTCCACTACAACGAGGTCGACCAATGCGCCGGCCTGGACGGGTTGATGACCTACCGCATCCACAAGGCGATGGGCCAGCCGGTGGAAAACACTCTCCACGACGTGCGCTGGGGTGATTGGGATCAGTCGGGCACGGTGGAAGACTATGTCTGGGTCTTCCTGATCAGCGGCAGTGCTCCGCCGGCCCACTTCATCGACGGCTGGAAAGGCGCCTCCAGCGAACGCCAGCCCTCGATGTACTTCCGTCTTGGCGGTGGGACGCTCAAGGGAATCTCCAAGCCGGGCGAGATCGTCTGGTCGCGAGTGTTCGTAGAAAGCGGCAAGCTGAAGATGGATCTCGGCCGGGCCGAAGTGGTCGCACTGCCGCAGGAAGAGACCGAGCGGCGCTGGAAGGAAACCACCCCGCAGTGGCCGATCATGCACGCGGTGACCTACGGCGTCAGCCGTGACCAGTTCATGGCCCGCCACAAGTCGAACCATATCCAGGTCGTCTATGCCAATAGCGCCGCCGAAGCCGACAAGGCCCTCTTGGCCAAGGCCGCCATGGCCCAAGCGATGGGTATGGAAGTGGCCCTTTGTGGCACGCGCAAGAACGGCAAGGCGTGGTAGCGGGCCGAAAGTCTTGATGGACGAGGGCGGTAGTCGATCGACTGCCGCCCTCGTTGCCCCCCTTTCCGATCGGCAGGTTCAGCCCCTCACGGCTTGACACCACCCGCATTGCCGCTATATCCCGCCCCCCGTTGTGAATCCCGGTCTCCTTGCCGGAGGGAAGAGCAGGCACCGCCTGGGACGCGACCTAAACTTCCTTATGCAAACACAACAGGGTATGGACGAAACATCTCTGGGTTGCCCAATCGATCTGAACCACATTTTGGCAGAACTCGATGGGGAAGAAGGCTTTTTGCACGAATTGATCAAGGAGTTCGTGGCAATCGTACATGGCCAATTGGCCACGCTCCGTCAGGCGATCGACGACAAGGAGGCCGAAGTGGTTGCCCACGAAGCTCACGCTATCAAAGGCGGGGCGGCCAACCTGACGGCAGTCGACCTGTCGAGCGTTGCGGCCACGTTGGAGATGATGGCCAGAGCTGGGACATTCGACCATGCCGGCAAGGTTCTCCAGCGTCTAACAGAAGAGTGGAGCCGCCTGGAGTGTTTCACGAGGAGTTGGCAACCGGCCGAACCCGCCGGAGTGATCAGATAGGCGGCCGAAGGGGGAATGAACCGTGAAAACCCTGGTTGTCGATGACGAAGCGGTCAGTCGTAAGATGCTTGAACGGATCATGCGCAGCTTCGGCGACTGCATGGCCGTCAACAGTGGGGCCGAAGCGATCGTCGCCTTCGAGGCCGCCTGGCACAACTGGGCGCCGTTCGATCTGGTCACCCTCGACGTATCCATGCCGGACATGCTAGGGATTGATGTCCTCAAACGTATTCGGCACTTGGAGGACACCAAACAGGTGCCGCCCGAAAAGCGGGTCAAGATCATCATGGTCACTGCCCACTCGGACAAGGACACGGTCATCGCCGCCATTCAGGCCGGTTGCAACGACTACCTCACCAAGCCCTTCCATCAAGCGAGCATCGCCAAGAAGCTCCTCAAGCTCTGGACCCCCTGGAGCGATCCGGTCGTCCGCACGGCCGGCGTGTAGGAAATGACAAAAGACACATGATGAATGCTAAGTGATCAATGAAGAATCCCAAAGCGGACTCACTCGTGCATTCATCATTCCGCCTTCTGCATTAGCGTCTCTCGCGCCCGTCAGGACCGACTCCCCCGTCGGCGCTGACAATCCGCCATTCGGCCCGGGAGGGTTCGGTTAGGTGGTGGCGTTCCAAGACCAACTTCAGGAAGAAAGTCTTCTTCGCGCCGGCCTCGGGAAACGTGACGGCGTAAACGAGGGAGACGATGTCGTTGCCCTTCTCTTGGCCCTGGCTCGGGCACACATAGTAGCGAACTTGGGCTTGGTCGCCTAGCGCCATCAGGGTCTTGATCTCAGGCCGTTCGATGTAGGCCTGGAGGTCTTGCCGAGGCTCCGACCCCTCATAGTAGACCGACCAAAGTTTGTCGTCCAAGGGGTGGCGAGCGGCCGGATTGATGGCCAACTGATGTGCTTTCTGCGGCTCACGATTACGCAGAGAGTCGAACCAGAGCGAGGCAAACTGCTGGGCTTCGCGGCGAACAAGCTCGTTGTACGTATACCAGTCGGCCGTAGCCACGGCACCGAAAAAGATCGAGAGGTTCAACCCAACCAAGGCTGCCTTGCGTCCGAGAAGCAACGGCGCTGCCCGGGCGATTTGTCGCAACGCCAAGCTGTTAACCACGACGCCTGCCAGGGCTACAAACCACATCGCCGGCGACAACAGAGCTGTCACGGCCAGCAGACCGCAGAAGAGGCCGACGACTGCCAAGATGCTCACCGCTTGGTACTCGGCGACCTCGGCATCTTGCGGGGTGGGAAGACGGCAGTGGAGAAGTTCTGTATCAACCATACCGGGAAGCTTCACGCTGGTTATCGTTTAGGAACTTGCGATCCGTACTCGGTTTCCGGGACCCGTACCACTTTCTTCGTTTCCACGTAGTTCTGCAGCATTGCACGACGCGTGGCATACTTGGGCAGGAAATCAGCATTACGGTCAAACACGGCCAACCCTTGCTCGGCCGCATCCGTGCTCCGGCCGTAGAGATTCTGGTCGCGTTCCGCTGGGGTGAGCGCGCGGCAGAACGGCCCGTAGGACATCCGCTGCATGAAGCCCAGCCACTGCCGATCCGGAGCCAATCCGGCCATCATGTGCGATTCCGGATCAAAGCCCCCGAACATGAAGTTGCGGGCCAACGGCGCCATGTGGAGGCTCATCGCCGTGAAGCAGACCATGACCCACCCGACCCACGCAGCAAAAAAGGCTCCGCCCACTTGATCGGCGACCTTGATGAAGCGGACCTTGGTCCGCGAGAGCTTGTCGGTCACGGCCCGCATGATCCCGAAGATCACGGCGAACAAGGCCCAGAGCATCAGGTAATCCCAGAAGAAGGTGAACGAGGACACATACTGCTCGACCAACTTGGCTAATGGCTCCCAGAAGTTGGTGGCCAACAACGCAGCCGTCACCACATTAATCAGTGTAATGGCATTGCCCCACATGCCCTCCGGATAGAGCGTCGCCGCGATTGCCACGAAAAGCAGGAACAGCAGCAAGGGAAGAATCAAGGTCATGGTTGCGGATTTCGGATTTGGAATTTCAGATTTGGGATTTCAGATTTGACGACAGATGGGCCGTGAATCTCACCGTTCTATCTTCGACTCACTCTTCCCTCTCCACTCTTCCCCTACTGCTTCAACACTCGCATCAATTCTGGTAACGAGGTGATGCCTTTAGCAACCAGAACGATCCCCTCTTCCTGGAAAGTCCGCAAGCCGTCCTTGCGTGCGGCTTGGCGAAGGACTTCCAGCTTCGGATTCGTGGTCAATGCTTTGCGCACCGTCTTGTCGATGACGAGAAGCTCGAAAATTGCGGTCCGGCCGATATAGCCGATCCCACCGCACTCCGGGCAGATCTCCGGGTTCTCTTCGGTCGGCTGGCGGGGGCGATAGAAGGCCTGGATCTT
This sequence comes from uncultured Planctomycetaceae bacterium, assembly GCA_964558295.1. Classification (GTDB taxonomy): domain Bacteria; phylum Planctomycetota; class Planctomycetia; order Pirellulales; family Thermoguttaceae; genus JBDKTH01. The sequence goes on from CAZLDQ010000100.1 coordinate 15,437, forward strand.
GCCCTCGGGAATCCCCAACTGCTGCAAAACCTGTGCCGGCGGGGCATAGGCCTCCTTGCAGAACTCGCACAGCTTGCGGATGAGCCGCTGATTGACCACCACAATCGCATGCTCGGCCAGTTGCTCGGCCGGAATCTTCATCGCCAGCAACCGCAACAAGGCCTCGGTCGAGTCCTTCGCCCGAATTGTACTGATGAACAGCCGGTTACGGGGAATCTCTTCGCACATTTTCGCGACCGTCTCCGCGTTCACCAGATCGCGGACGACGACCACGTTCGGTTCCTTGTGGAACACCTCGGTCAGCACGTTGCTGGGCGTCTCGCCTTTCTGCGAATCGTAGGTCGTCACGGGGACGTTTTCGATGACCTCGTAGAGGTTGTGCACATCCTCCACGGAGACGAACTCCCGCAGGAACCGATCCATACTGCGCAACAGCGCGGTCATCATCGTGCGCAGGCCGTTGGCCGGCATGGCCGAAAAGAACGCGATGCCTTGTTCGCGACAGAGCAGTTCGCGGAGCTGTTCCTCCATCTTAGGCCGCATGCCAAGCGCTTCGAGCGAATCGAAACGGGCCTTCTTCCCCTCCAACTGGATGACCACCCGTTCGCCGTTCGCCGTCCCCTGGCAGGTAAGGGTCGCGGCATATTGGTCCTTTTGAAATTCGGCGAAGAACTGCCCCTCCTGCCGGGCCTGACGCTCCTGGGGATTCAGACCGCAGACGATTTTCAGCGCCTCCAGCGCCGGATCGGCCTGTTCCCGCGGCCAAGGCTCGCCGTTGTTCCACACGCCGTCGATCAGATGGCGAACCGCCATTTCCTGGGCCGTGAACTCCAGCATCAAGCCGTCTGCCCGGCGGTAGAGCGCGTCGACAATGATTTGGCGGGCGTCGATCAGGCCCGGGGCCTGCCGGGCCAAGAGCGTGCGGGCCTTGTTGTCCCGCTCCGTCGCGCCGCCACGTGCGGTCAGCGTCACCGGCGGGCCCATGGAATGCGGGTCGGGCTTCTCGGCTTTGATCTTGAGCCCCAGCAGGGCAGCCCGCTCGGCAAACCAATACCGAAGATGATCTGGCGTGAGCACCCGCTTCTCTGGCGAGACCTTTCGGTTGCGAATCACCACGTACGTTGCCAACGGCGCCACGTAGGCCAGCACCAGCAACGGATAGCCGATCCAGAAGGAGGGGAACGTCCAGAGAAGCACGAACCCCGCCATGAACGTGCCGAAAACGATCGGGTTCCATCGCTGATAACCGAGCTTGAACTCCTGCGTGTCACGGCTGAGCCAGTCGGTCGTATAAACCCAACAGAGGAAGAGGAGCCAGCAGGCGAAGACCTTCCACAGGTTCAGATAGAAGCCGGGGCCGCTCCAGCCTTCTTTCATGGGATAGGCGGCCCACTGGCCTGCTGCGCCCGACGATTGCGCCTGCGCCCAGACGTCTTGGACTCCCAACGTCACGACGAGAACCACGGCAAGCAGTACGATTAAAAGGCGATGCATCAGAGAATCCCAGGTGCTTTGACTTCAATGCCTTTGAGCGCCATCTTCAGGGCGTCAGGGTTGGGAGCCACTTCGAAGGCCGTCGAACGGTCGATCAATCGGTTCTGCACAAGCTGCTTCAGACTCAGTGTAAAGTCCTGCATCCCTTCTTCGTAGCCCATCCGGATCGCGTCAGGCAGCTTCTCATCGTGCTTTTCCATAATCAGCTTGCGGACCGTGGGGTTAAACGTCATGATCTCTACGGTCGGCACGCGTTTCTTCCCCTTCTCCGTCATTTCCTTGGTCGTGGGCAGCAACTTCTGAGCGATGATCGCCTTCATGTTGAATACGATCGCGCTGCGAATGGCGTTGTGCATCCCTTCCGGGAAGAGGTCGAGGATACGACCGATGGTACTGGACGAACTGGACGCATGAATTGTCCCAAACACCAAGTGGCCCGTCTCGGCCGCCTGAATGGCCGTTTCAAACGTCTCCCGGTCGCGCATCTCACCGACGAGCATCACGTCCGGGTCCTGCCGGACCGCATGCTTCATCCCGACCATAAAGTCCTTCACGTCCTGGCCGATCTCGCGTTGGTTGATCAGCGACTTGACGTCCTCAAACGTATATTCGATCGGGTCTTCCAGGGTGAGGATATGGTGCGGATAGTTGCGGTTGATCCAGTTGAGCATCGAGGCGATCGTCGTGCTTTTCCCCGACCCGGTGACCCCGGCCAACAGGATCATCCCCTGATCGAACTTGCAGAGCTCCTCAAGAATCGGAGGCAAGCCGAGTTCTTCGAACTTGGGAATCCAGTTGTTCACGCAACGAGCAACTAACCCCAAATGGCCCATCTGCTGCAGCACATTCACACGGAACCGCCACTTCTTCCCATCAACCTCAACCGTATGGGCGAAGTCCACCCCGCCGTCTTCTTCGAGGATCCGCCGGCGACGCTCCTTGAGCCGCTCGTCGGCATCGATCATCCCCAAGATCATCCGGTTCATCTCGGCATCGTCGATCGGTCCCCGATTGAACGGCCGTAGGCTGCCCGACACGCGGGCATGAGGGGGAACCCCTACCTTCAAATGCAAGTCGCTACCGCCGATCTTGACCGTCGCGCGGAAAAGCTTGTCGATCTCCAGTTCCGACTTCTCGGTGGATGGGGCTCCATTGGATGCCATGTTTCTCTGCTCCGTGATCTCGATTCCTTCTACAACCGAACGGGAATGCCGCGGTTGCGCATCACTCGCTTCGTCTCTTGAATCGTGTACTCACCATAATGGAAAATGCTCGCGGCTAAAGCGGCGTCAGCACCACCCAGAAGGATTGCATCGGCCAAGTGCTCCGGACAACCGGCCCCACCGCTGGCCACCACCGGAACACTCACCGCTCGGCTAACCGCCGCGGTGATCTCCAAGTCGTAGCCGTCTTTGGTACCGTCGGCGTCCATGCTGGTCAGAACAATCTCGCCCGCCCCGAGCCGTTCGACTTCCTGGGCCCCCGCGACCGCCTCTAAGCCCGTCCCCACCCCGCCCCCGGTGAAATGGACCTCCCAAACCTCGCGGCCTTCCTTAATCACCCGTTTGGGGTCGATGTTGACCACAATACACTGGCTGCCAAACCGTCGGGCTGCCTGTCGAACAAACTCCGGATCGCGGCAGGCCGCCGAGTTGATCGAAACCTTGTCGCATCCGGCACACAACAGGGCGCGAATATCATCGAGGGTGCGGATCCCCCCCCCGACCGTCAGCGGCATGAACACTACTTCGGCCGTGCGTCGGACAACGTCCAGGATAATATCCCGTCCTTCATGGCTGGCTGTAATGTCCAGAAATACAAGTTCATCGGCTCCGTCCTGCTCGTACCGGGCGGCCACCTCGACCGGATCGCCAGCATCACGAAGATTGAGAAAATTCGTCCCCTTGACCACCCGACCCTTGTTCACGTCGAGGCAAGGGATAACACGCTTAGCAAGCATGGAGATCCTGCGACTTAGGCTGCGAATGCAGAGACCCGAACAGACAGCCGATCTGGCCGAGCTTTCCAAAATATCTACTGTAAGCCGCCCCCGCCTGGCGGTCAACGCCTTGCGCGTCAGCCGGGGTGGAAGGCACTACACATAACGGGGGGGCATGAGCCGAAAAGCATTCTTGTGGGGTACCTTAACGGGGTCCGACGAACAAAACCGGCATGGGGCCTGTGCGGAACACCCTCTGTGGCACGCTGGGCGATAGAGACGACAGAATGACGAAACGCATAGTCCTAGACGGGCACCACGAGAATTGGGCTCCTTCGACCTTCGTCATTCTCCTACCCGGCCGTTCCACGCCTCCACGGAATCGACCAGCGACCGGGAAGGCGGAGTTCACGGACGGTGGTCAGGGCCATGCGGTCTTCGAGGTTGGGGCGGAGGATCGTCAGTACCAATAAGGGGAGATACCAGGCCATGTAGAGGCCGCCTTGGTAGGCGTGCCAGAATTGCGTGCCAAGCATCACGGCCGCTGAACAGCTCAAAAGCGTGCCGAGATTCTTCTGCGCCGGCCAGAGGGCAAAACTGCTGGCCAAGGCGATGAAGGCGGCCATCACCGGGAGGCGGTAGGCCGGCTCATGGTACTCCCAGAAGCCATCGGCGTTACCGAGGGCGAGGTTCGTCCAGCCGAACATCTGCTTGAGCTGTGTGAAGAAGGCCGACAGGTCGCTGGACGTAAAGGCCAACGAAGCCACCAACAGAAGCAAGACCCCGGTCACGCCGAGCACGAAACGAATCACCCCCCGCCGCCAGTAGAAACTGCACCACAGCGGCAGGAGGAACAGCGGATAGTAGATCACCCCGGCGGCCAGTCCCACGAGGATTCCCGCAAACAACGGCCGTCGGTAGGCCTCGATCGCCCACACCAACAGCGCAGCGGGAATCACATGATCAACACGGCTCGTCAATTGGGCCGTATAGGGCAGGAGCAAGTAGAGCGTGGCTGCGGCCACCCCCGTCTTGAGATTGTCGAAGTGGCGATAGCCGATCAACATCAACCCGGCAACGATCGCCAAATGCCCCAGGATCGCCGTGATCCGGGCGGTCACCGCGCGGAGCATCGCTTCGCGGGCTAACTCGGGTTGGGTCTCGTCGGTGGGAATCAACGCCCGACTCGATAGATCGGCAAAGATGTAGAACCACGGATAACCGGGACCGTGGAGCATTAAGTCTTTCTCACTCGACTCGGCTGCCTGACGGTTGAAGATCTCTTCCAAACGCATTGCCCCACGCAGATCATTTTCGGTGATCGGATTGGTGATCACGTTGGTCATCAAGAACACGAGCAAAGCCACGCCCGTGAACGTCAACCCGCTGGCCGAGAGGTTCGGCTCCAACAACGGACGGCGAACCATCACGGGGTCAACGATCAAACGAATCATGAAGAGCGTGCCGATTGTAAACAGCCAGAGATAGCCAAACTGCTCCTTGCCGTGCGAGACCAGCAACAGGCCGGGAGCAAAGGCAATCAGGCCGACCAGATCCAAGTTTCGCACGCTGAAGAAGCGGTGGAACTTGAAGTAGATGCCGATGATCAGCAACGACGACAGGTAAACCCACGTCGTTGGATTGAGTTCATATT
>CAZLDQ010000101.1:0-20425 GCA_964558295.1 uncultured Planctomycetaceae bacterium
TGCGCTTGGGGCGGTGCTCGGGATTTGGGAGCCAAGTTCCGATGCGAAATCCTGAACCCCGAACCCTCCTTAATTCAGACGCGGCACTCTGAGACGTGCCCATTCCTCATGGTCCGGCCATGGCTCGCCCGCTCGGCATCGGGCGCAGGTAGGGGCGGAGCCTGTCGAGCGTCTTGGGGCCGATCCCTTTGACGCGGAGCAGGTCCTCGTGGTCGAAGAAGGGGCCGCTCTGCTCGCGCGTGGCGACGATGCGCCGGGCGAGCGTTTCGCCGACTTCGGGCAGTTGGGCCAGCTCGGGCCAGGCGGCCGAGTTGATGTCGACCTCGAAGCGGGCTGTTTGCGGCTGTGCCCGATCGAGTTCGACGAGTCGGCCTTGAAGTCCGCCTTGGGCGACCCACCAGAGAGCCGTGCTCCCCAAGCCAGCCAGGACCAAGGCGGCCACTCCTGCCTGGTCCGCTCGGCGGAGAAGCCAGGGGGGGAGGGCAGGGGAGGGTTTGACTCGCTTGGCGGACATTGCTGGCCCCAGTTTTGTCACACAAGCATCTTGCTTATGTTCGTCACACAAGCAGCTTGCTTGTGTTCGTCGCACACGCATCTTGCTTGTGTTCGTCGCACACGCATCTTGCTTGTGGTCGTAGCCAAAGTATCTTGCTTGTGGTTGTAGCATAAGCATCTTGCTTGTGGTCGTAGCATAAGCATCTTGCTTGTGCTCGTAGCCAAAGCACCTTGCTTGGGATCGTCGTAATGGGTTTTGACGAACACGACCGGTAGTCGATTGTGGAGGAAATGCCCTCCAGGTTTGGGCCGTCGAAAGCCCATTCGACGTCTTGCCTGTACCGTGCCGGCGTCTGCCGTCCCAGGCGGGACGCCTAGGCTGCAGGATAGCTGGTTTTTTGGCCACCGGACTGGCTACGAGACTCCTCCCATATTATTATGGTATGTCCTTCGCATAGGGAGTAGTGGGACGGTGAAGAAAGAATTCAATCAGGTAATGTGGGATGACGCCCTTCGGGCGGATTTGCAGGAATTGGTGCGTCTGGCGGTTCGGGAAGATGTTGCCGACGAGGGGGATTGGACTAGCCGGGCCCTGGTGCCAGAAACGGCGACCGGTCGGGCCGCCGTTGTGGTGCGCCAGCCGGGCGTGATAGCCGGACTGCAGAGTGTGGAACTGGTCTTGGCGGCCGTCGACCCCCGTTTGCGCTGGCACGCGGAAGCCGAAGACGGCCAGCGCGTCGATCGCGGCACCCGGGCGGGATACATCGAGGGGCCGGCCCAGAGCTTGTTGACCGCCGAACGGACCGTGCTCAATCTGCTCGGCCGCCTGTCGGGCATCGCCTCGCTGACCCGGCAATATGTGGATACCGTGGCTGGCACGAAAGCCCGCATCTACGACACCCGGAAAACCACCCCCGGTTGGCGGCGTCTGGAAAAATACGCCGTTCATTGCGGCGGCGGTCGGAATCACCGCACCGGCCTGTTTGAGGCCGTGTTGATCAAGGACAACCACTTGGCCTGGGGGGCCGAATCGACCGACTCGGCGACCCATTACACGCCGGCCGAGGCCGTTGTCCGGGCACGTCGCTACGTGATTGAGCATGCTGCCGCGGGGCGCGAGATGATCATCGAGGTGGAGGTTGACACCCTGGAGCAACTTGATGAGGTCCTACGTGCGGATCCGGATATCGTCCTTTTGGACAATATGGAGCCCGCTGAGCTTCGCGAGGCGGTTGCCCGGCGCGATGCGGCCAAGCCGGCCGTGGAACTGGAAGCCTCCGGCGGAGTGAACCTCCAGACGGTTCGCGCCATCGCCGAAAGCGGCGTCGACCGGATCAGCGTCGGCGCGTTGACCCATTCGGCCGTCGGGTTGGATGTGGCGCTGGATTGGCTTTCGACCGGTGGGAAGTGAGGCCTGGGGGGGCATTGGTTCCACTCGGCAGAAGTGCTGAGGCTAAAAAAAGGCGATTCACCCTTCGGTCTCACAATCGCTACGTCCGCGTCTTTTGTGATAACCGGCTTGATCGGGCGGAGCGTCTGTATCTGCTGGGGTAACGGTGGGATGTTTGACAGGTCGGTGGCTTGACCTAACCTTCTAGTGCATACCTCCCTGTACCCCGAGAGGCTTGTCCGATGTGGCCCCGCCTCCTGCCGTCTCACCTTCTACATCCTCGCGGCTTCACGCTGGTCGAGGCTGTCGTGGCTATGACGATCACAGCCATTGCCGGATCGGCGTTGCTGTTGGGGTTGAACAGCTCGTTGATGACCACGGTGGATGCCGAAGAGCAGGCGATTGCCATGGGGATTGCCCAGCAGTTGCTCGATGAAGTGCTGGGGAGCCGGTACTGCCTGTTAGCATCGAATCCCAATGTGGACACGGCACATGATATCGTGCTAAAGCCGAGCGTGGCGAAGGCTGCGCCAGGGACTCGCGAGTTGTTCACCGATACGGACGACTTTAACGGCTTCTCTGCTCAGCCACCTGTGGACACCTGGGGCGTGCCGTTGGGCCGGGAAGACGTGGAGGGCGAGCTGCGCCATCCCAACTTCATGGCCAGTCCGCGATCGTTTAGCCGGTGGCGGGAAGAGATCCGCGTCTACTACGTCGCTGAGGGTGACCTGACCTACGAGTTGCCCGCAGGCCAGGTGAGCGATTATCGGGCGATCGAGGTGACTATTTCCGAGGTGAACCCGCAAGGGGGCGTTCGCCGACTGGCGCGTCTTCGACAGGTCGTGGTCTATGTTCCCCCGATGCCGTAAGCCATCCTCATATCGGGCCGATGGTCGTACTGCGGAGTCCTCACGCAGCGGGCTGACGCTCTTGGAACTCCTTTTGGCGATGTCGATCCTGGTCATGCTCGCCGGCTCGCTCGGCGCGTTGGCCCAGGCGGTTCAATCGGGGGCGGAATTTGGCGAAGGGCATGGTGGTGCCACCCAGCATGCTCGGGTCGCTCTGGAGCGAATCACCCGGACGGTCAGCAGGGCGACGGCGAGCAATCGGTTCCCCGGAATTCTCGTCGCCAGCACGACGGTCGGGACTTGGCGATTTCCCGACACACTTGTCGTTTGGCATCCCACCGCCTCGGCGCGAAATCCCAAGGGGTTGCCTTGCTTCGACGAACTGGTGATCTACTGCCCGCATCCGGACCACGCGAATCAATTGGTGGAGATTGTCGTTCCCGAAGGGAGCGACGCGCGCACGGTCCCGGAGGTTTCGGATACGGCCACCTGGCTTACGGAACTGGAATCACTCAAGAGGGCCAATCTGTCCAACGCCGTCGTACTGACGGACCTGTTGCGGACGGGCGTTGTCTCCGGCAGTGCCACGGTGCGCGGAGCGGTGCGGTTCGTCGAGCGGCTTCGCCCGTCCAACACGGAATGGGAAGCGTATCAAGCGGGAAGTCAGAGTTGGAAGACCCTTTCATGGGTCCAAGGGATTTATGGGCCTCGGGCCGGCTTGCGTCAAGCCTGGGTGCGGATCGAACTGCAATTGGTTCCAGCGACGGTCAGCGGTGGACGCCGCGAACAGGAGGCGATCCCCTTTTTCGGCTCGGCCACGCTTTACTACGACCTGCGTGCGAAAGACAACGGATGAGCCACGTGTTGGAAAAGAATCACAGCGATGTCGTACCGGCCGGCCGCAGGCTTCGGCGACGCCGAGCCATGGCCACGCTCGTCGTGCTGCTTCTGATTTCGATTACGCTGGCCATTTCCTATTCGCTTTTACGCTCGCAGAGCACGGCCGATGCCGTTCAACGGAACTGCAACCTCGGCCAGGAAGCCCGCCTGGCCGCCATGGCAGGGATCAACGCGGGACTCAAACGGATGCACGTTTGGGACAAGAATGACGCGTCGCGATGTTGGACCGGCGTTGGCACGACGCTTACGCAGCCGGTCAGCAGCACGGCGCGGTTTGAGGTTCGTTTTGCCACGGGCGATCCGTCGTTGACGACCGATGATCCGTGGCTCACCTCGAGCAGGCCCACGCTTCGCTCCGACCGGGACGATACCGAGGAGTTCCCTTACCGTGTGACCCTCTTTGCTACGGGAATCGCCGTTGATCCGGGCGACAGATCCCGTGAGGTCAAGCATCAGGTGCGGGCCGTGGTGCGGCTGGTCCCGCGGGCTTTGGAATCGAACAAACCGGCCGGTTTCGACCGGATCACCAACGGCGTGGGGGGCGATCGGTATACGCTCTGCCAGTCCAGCCCCGGCGACTTCCGCATCAATGTGCCGTTTCGGGTTCAAGGACGGGTGCGTGCTCAAGGGTCCATGAAACTGGCCCTGACCGTTTCCGACGATTCCTGCTGGTACGCCTGGTCCAATGAGGCCCGTGTGCGATATCTGAAAGAACTGAACCTGATGCGGTTGGCCGGCTACGAAGATTGCCGTCCTTTCGCCGGCCCGATCGATCTCCCCTACGCATCGCAAGATAGCGGTTTTCTTAGCCTTCTGACGACGATGGGGATCTCGACGGTCGATACGGCTGCCAGCAGTCTGAGCGGGTGGATAATATCTTCCACCCGGAGCACGTATCAGCTTTATCCGGGCGGGAAGGCGTATCCTGTGACCACGGTTTCCGGCCAGGAAAGCAACACTACTTGGAAGCCCGATCCGGTGTCCAACCCAGCCGGGATTCTCTATTGCAACGGGCAATTGTGGTTGGGCGACAACGTCCGCATTCAGGGGACGGTGCTGACGAGGGCGAATGATGTGGGCGATGTCATGATCGCCGGGAAAAATGTCCATCTTGAGCCCGCGGAACTGCCCTCTTTGTACGGTTCCACGGCGGCTGTGCAGTTGCCGGTGATTGTGGCCGGAGACGATGTTCATATCCTCGAAGGTTCGCAAGCGAGTATCGCCGGCCTGGTGATCTCCGCGGATGATTTCAAAATCACCGAGGACTCGCAGTACGCCTCGTTGGCGGTGACCGTGTCGTCGGATCAGGTCGGCAAGCCCTTGCAGGCTGTCCTGCCTGCGGTCTTTTCAAACTACTCGGCAACCGAATGCAGACGTATGATCGTTTCCGGCAGTGTGCGCGTAAGTGGTTCGGTGGTGCGCGATCCGGCGACCGTTGTGCAGAGCGGGCAGAACATCGTGGTTTATCCGCGGATTCTGTTGTCGCGAGTCGTCGCCAGGGATATTTATGTGGGCGGCCGTTCCGAGTGGCTCTCGTGGCAAGCCAGTCTATGGGAGCTGTGTTACAATCTTTTCAGGAGTCAAGAGAACGTCAACGGCGGCACCCGCTGGTGGGCTGAGTGGCTTGATTGGTGGGGACGGAACAGAATCCCCCAATTGGGCATCGCGCCCGATGCCACCCAGCCGACCCCCTGGTACCATTGGCAAACCTCGCAGAATCCGATTTACATGCCTCATCCCGACGACGAGGGGCTTCGTTGGGAACTGCTGGAGTGGACCGATAACCCGTGACATTGATTTGGTGAGGAGGGACACCGATGCACCGTCCGATTCGCTGGCCGCTTATGGGGGTGGCACTCGCCCTCTTGGGTTGCGTGCTAGGCTTGTATCAGTTTACCAATGCCGCGCCGCCGGCTGGCCCCGGGCCGTTTGCCAACTCGATTGAGCAGCGGCAGGAGATGGTGGAGCAGTTGAAGGCCGTCAACGCCCAGTTGAAAGAACAGAATGCGTTGCTCCGAGAGCAACTGAGCCTGTTGCGTTCGGGCCAAGTGAGGGTGATGGTCACCCTGCCGCCGGAGGTGAAGTGAGAACGAAGCACGTTGCCATGTTGCCATTGCGTCAAGCCCCTGCCGGATTTTCGCTGATCGAGTTGCTGCTGGTGATTTCGATCATGGCGATTGTCGCCGGGTTGGTGTTGCCCAATAGCAACCCGGCCACCCACGATCAGCTCCTTGCGGCTGCTCGGATCTTGGCCGGCGACCTGGCGTATGCCCGGAGTCTAGCTGTGACCTACGCCAGCCCGTGCCGTGTGACGTTCGATACGACCAAGAACTGTTATACGCTCCAGTACAGCGACGGACAGAAAAAACTGCCGGCGGCCGTTTTTGGCAGTTCTCAGGATACTGAGACCCAGCATGTGGTCGCCCTGGCGGAGTTGCCGAGCATCGGCCGGGCCGTGCGGTTGCTGGCGGTTACCGAGGGAGTTAATTCGACCAGTGTGGTGAGCGATGTCGAGTTTGGGACGCTTGGCGCGACGACGCGAAAGGCCACGACCGAGATTTGGCTGGTCGCCGGGTCGAGCAAGGATGCGCGTTATGTCAATGTGACCGTCAATCCCGTGACCGGATTGACGACCATCGGCAGTTATAGGGCTGTTGCGCCTCCGGTGGCTGCGACATTGTGCCCGTGAAACCAGTAGGGAACGCGCTGCGTGGCGTTCGGATGATGGAAACGGGGGAACGCCACCGAGGACGTTCCTTGCCAACCCCTTTTGGAACAACTTGCGACGGGACATGCTAAGGATATCTTCATGGTCGGATGGTTGAACAGACATCGCTATAGTCCGATCGGCGTCGATATCGGCAGCCGTTCGGTCAAGCTGTTGCAATTGGACGGAGAACGCCAACGGGTCACCGAGGCGGCATGCTGGGACCTCGCGGCCGGCGACAACGCCAATCCGGAGGAACGGGATGCCGAGGTGATCCGGGCCCTTCAGCGGGCGCGGGAAGGTCGAGAGTTCCACGGTCGGGATGCCGTGTTCTGCCTGGGAGCCGGTAACCTCTTTGTTCAGAACATTCGCGTTCCCCACGCCACAGGTTCGGAGTTGACCCGGATTGTATGCGGTGAAGCGGCCAATCGGGTACCGTTTGCCAAGGAAGAGGCCGAGGTCCGTTTCCTCGAAGCGGCCGATGTGCGCCAGGGGGAGGCCTTGCGTCGCGAAGTGATCCTGCTGGCCTGCCATCGCCCGGTGATTCAGCGGATCATTCAGGTGGCGGAAGCGGCCGGACTGCGGCCCGTGGCGATCGACGTCGAGCCCAACGCCCTATTGCGCTGTTATAGCCGCCAGTTTCGTCGCGATGAGGATCGGCAGCAGCGGGCGATGTTTGTCACCCTGGGGGCGTCGAGCACCGTGGTCGTGATCGCCGAGGGACAGGCGGCAATGTTCGTCAAATATGTGGACGTCGGCGGGGGGCAGTTCGACCAGGCCGTGGCTCGCCAGTTGAAGATGCCCCTGAATGACGCGGCCGCTTTGCGTCGCCACAACGGCGACCGCCGCGCGGATCAACGCGACCCGGAAGTGACCCGCAGCATTGGCGAGTCGATTCGCCCGGTGCTCGAACGCTTGACCAACGAGCTGTCGATGTGCATTCGCTACTACAGCGTGACCTTCCGGGGCCAGCCCTTGGCGCGGGTGGTCCTCGGCGGAGGCGAAGCGAATGAAGCGTTGGTGGAGACTCTCACCGCACGGCTGGGGATTCCCTGCGAACTGGGCGATCCTCTGCGTAGCTATGAAAAGAGCGGCTCATGGGGGCGCGTCGGCCAATGGGACGTGGCCGCCGGCCTCGCCCTGCGTCAAGTGAACTAGCGGATACCGACAGATGGCCACGCCAACCACCCTTCCAGAAATCGACTTCCTGCCCGCTGAGTACCGCGAACGGCGCGCGCGCGTGCAGATGCAGCCGTGGCGACTGAGTGTCAGCCTGGGGCTGATCGCCCTGGTCGCGGCGGCGGTCGTGGTGCAGTATCAACGTCAAGAACGGGTAAACCGGGAATTGACACGAATTACTCCGCAATACGAAGCGGCGCTCGAGCAGAATCGGCGTTTTGGAGAACGGCAAACCGAATTGGCCTCGGCCCGGGCGGAGGCCGAGTTGTTCACCTATTTGCGTCATCCGTGGCCGAGCACGCGAATCCTCGACGCGCTTCTGGCTCCCTTGCCCGAGGAAATCGTGCTCGACGAGTTGCAGATCCAGCGCGAGACACGAGGCGACCGCCGGAGCAACGTTGTCGGGCTGACCAAAGCGGCGGAGGAGAAGTTGAAGAAGATGGTTCCTGCCGCCCGCGACCTTTGGCAGTTGCGCCAGCAAGGCGACCAACAGCAGACAATCGTCCTGTTGAGCGGCACCACGCAGGAGATGGGGGCCCTGCATCGATACCTGGGCGAACTGGCCAAGACACCGCTGTTTGAAAAAGCCGAACTGGCCTCGGTCGAGAAGGACGCCAAGAGTCCCAAGGAGACTGGCGAACAGCTCCGCTTCAGCGCGACGCTGATCGTCCGTCCCGGCTATGGGCAGCCGGGTGGGCCGATGCCCGAGGCCCCAACGAAGGGCGTGGCGGCTGCGTCCTTGCCTGGCTCGCATTGATGACGGAATGATCGAATGAAGACAGCTTCGCTTCTTAACGGTTGGACGTTACCTGTCGTGGCGGTTGGCATGGCCGTGGCGTACGCCTTTGGGTTTTTCTTGCCCCAGCAGCGGTCACTTGCCGAGTTGTCGCGCCAGGTGACCTCCCAGCACGAGCTTATCGATCAGACGGCGGCTTTGGCGCCGGCCTTGGCCGCCACCGAACAGCAGATCGAGGCGACGCGTCAATACACGACGGCCTGGGAAACGGCGAGCCCTTCGGACGCTGACCTGCCGATGCTGTTTGGGCAAATACATCAATTGGCCAAGATGGCGGGAGTGACGACGACGCGATTCGATCCCGACACGCCGGTGACTCTGGCTCGCGTACGGCGAATTCCGCTGAGGATTGGCTGCACTGGACAGTTTTCCCAGATTGCCCGCTTTCTGGAATCCGTGGAACGTTTGCCTCAGACCGTTTGGGTTGAGAATCTTCACCTGGAGAGGGGGAGTCAAGCTGGGGAAGTTGTGCAGTGTGAGGTGATGCTGGAGGTCTTTGCCGATAAACCGGAGAATTCCGATCAGGTCAAGCTCTCTCATTGACCGATATAGGAGGAGACGGACCAAAGTGAGGCCCTCTCGCGGCGGTCCGGACGAATTGTGGCAAGTGCAAACCGTTATCTCAAGCAGTTGCAGCGGGAAGCAGCCCGGAACCCGGCGAAGGCTGGCGTGCTGGGCCTGCTGGTGGGCGTAGCCCTCTGGTTCTGGGGGCCCTTGGTCTGGGGGTGGATCGGCCCGAGCGAATCGGCCAGTCCGCCGCCTACGGCGCCGATTACCCGAAACGAGGCGGGCAGCGGAACGACGGCGCCGAGTGCGACGCCTTCGGGACCGCAAGCCCCCACCTGGCAACAACTGGTTGAGTGGCGTAAGCACGATCCGTTGACCACGGCGGCCGATACGCTCAAGACGCGGCGTGATCCGTTTCACGCGGTCAAGGCGGCCGTGGCCGAAGCGGAAGTGAAGTCGGCCGAAAAGGTTGTGCAACCGGTGGTCCTTCGGCCGGAGGATTTGGGTTTGAAGGTTTCGAGTACGATTGTCGGTGCCACTCGGCGCGTGGCTTTGATCAACGGAAGGACGTATCGAGAAGGGCAGATGATTCGGTGCGACAAGGGGGGGCAACCAATCGACTTTCGGTTGGTGGAAGTCGAAACCCGGCATGTCGTGCTGGAACGCGAAGGAGAGCGTTTTGCGTTAACGATTCCCGAGAAGAAACGCTCCGATCGGATCGAATTGAGCGGAAGTCCTCGGTAACACAAACCAGTTTTCAAGGTGCATTTTCAATTTGCAATGCTCCATTGGGTAGAGTCCACTCGCCAATTCGAATTGCAAATTGAAAACGCCAAATTGCAAATTGAGAACAAGTTGTCTGGCGTCACGGAAGACCCATGTTTCTCTTCTCCCGCGTAACACTGCTTGGCCTGTTCGCGACGATTGGCGTGGGGCTTGCGCTCTGTGTCGCCTATACGACGAACCCTCCGCCGGACTCCGAGGATGTGTTGAAACCAAAGTCGGCGACGGCTGGGACCGCACGGGCAGGGCGGACGGAAGCGAGGCTGAGGCCGTTGCGGGCGGCTGGTTATTACGTACCGGCTAGTCCCGACGATGAAGACGATGCCCCGCCGCCCGGGCCCACGGTTGCGGAGCCTTATCCGCCGAGGACCTATCAGGTTCAGACGCAAACCGATCCGCGGTTGCTAAAGCTGCTTGAATCGTTGCAGAACCGGCTTGGGCCGAGCAACCCTGCGCCGTCATCGACTTCGACAGCGACGACCGGCGCGACGCCGGAGCCCACACCGGCCCCTGGGGCAAACGCTCCGGCTGGGCCGGTGGCGCCGCCTGGTCCGTTGCCGACGGAACCCAGGGCACGGATCGTGCCTGCGTCTCCGGGCGAAGGGGACGGGCGGCTAAGCATCAATCTCCAGGATGCGGACATCCGGGAAGTGCTGGAAATGTTCAGTGCCCAGGGGAACTTGAATATCCTGGCCAGCAATACGGTGCAGGGGCGGGTGACGGCCGCGTTCAACGGGGTCGACCTCAACAGCGCGATGGAAGCGATTCTTCGGGCGACCGGTTTGGTGGCACGCCGGGAAGGAAAATTCATCTACGTTGGCACGCCTCAGGATTTCGAGCAGATGGAACAGACGCTCGACCGCGTTTGTACGCGGGTCTATCGGCCCAACTACGTGGCTGCCCAGGAGTTGCAAACCCTGATCCAACCGTTGCTCAGCCCGAAGGTTGGCGTGGTGACCGTTTCGGCGCCGTCCGAGGTGGGCATCGGGGCCGACGATGCGAAGGCCGGCGGCAACGCCTTTGCCGGGGGCGAGGTCGTCTTGGTTCGCGACTTCGAGGCCGTCTTGGCCCAGATCGATCAGGTCGTTGCTGAGGTGGATGTTCGGCCGATGCAGGTGGCCATCGAGGCGATGATCCTCAGCGTCAAGCTCACGGACAAAGACACGCTTGGAATCAACTGGCAGTTGCTCCGCGAGAAGCAGAATCTGAAGTTGGCCCTGGGCACTCCCGACCAACAACTCCCCACGTCGTTTACCACTGGCGGTTTGGCCGTGGCGTTTCTCGACAGCAATTTGGGGGCGTTCATCGAGGCGCTGGAAGAGATCAACGAGACGAACGTCATCGCGACGCCGCGGCTGATGGTGATGAACAAGCAGCGAGCGGAGATCCAGATTGGCCGCCAGCAGGGATATGTGAGCAGCACGGTGCAGACCGAGACGAGCACGACAGCCAGTATGCAGATGCTCGATACGGGCACGATTTTGCGGCTCCGGCCGTTCATCTCTCCCGACGGCCTGATCCGGATGGAAGTCCATCCCGAGCTTTCCAGCGGGGAGGTTGTGGAGAAGGGAACCAACCTTGTGCCCGACAAGGAACTCACGCAGGTCACCAGCAATGTCATGGTCCGCGACGGATGCACCGTATTCAGCGGGGGGCGGATCCGCGAGGAGTTGACGACCAGTGGAAACCAAATCCCACTGTTGGGCAATCTCCCCTACGTCGGGGCGTTGTTCCGCAATCGGGAGGATACGACCGAGCGGCACGAAATTCTTGTCCTGATTACGCCGCATATCGTCTATGATCCGGAAGCCCATACGGAAGGGAACAAGGCGGCCTGCGAGTTCCATCGGCGGCAGGCCGTGTTTGCCGAGAAGATGAATCCGCTGGGCAAGGCCGCGGTTTCGCGGCGTTATTTCCGATTGGCACAGAATGCTTGGGCGGCCGGCGACCGTGATGCTGCGCTACGGTTTGCTGAGTTGGCGGTCCAGTTCGATCCCACCAACCGCGCGGCGATCGACTTGCGCAGTGATATTTGGACCGGGAACCCCGCCGGCGACCATACGCTGTGCGGTTTCACTGCGGAACCGGATCCGGCGGGGCTGGACCAGACGATGATGTCGCCGTGGCTCTTGGATGAATTGCAGCGTGAACCGGTGGCGACCCCCTTGCCGATGCATCCGTTGGACCCCGGCATTCCCGGAGCCCACAAGGACATCGAGCGTCCCAGGAGGCAGCCATGAAGCGACTGAATTCTTGGGCGGCCATAGGGGGACTTCTGCTCGCGCTGGTCGGGCTGACCGGTTGCACCACGATGAAATCGGCTTTGTCGAAACGCGACGATCAGGCGATGGAGCAACGGCCGCGTAAGACAGAGACGACGCAGACGTTTGAGCGGCAGCGTGATTCGGCGGAGTTTGAGGCGGCCCAAGCTCTCTGGGGCGAAGGACGCCGGGAGGAGTGCCGGCGGCGGTTGCTGGCGATTCTGGATCGTGAGCCGGAGCATTTGGATGCTCGTCTGCTTCTGGCGGATGTGCTCTTGGCTGAACATCGCGTGCAAGAAGCCCTCCAAGTCCTCCAACCGGCCCTCCAGACCCATCCGAACGATGCGCGGGTTCAGTACGGTGTTGCCCTGCTGTTGGATGCTCTGGGACAACGCCAGGGGGCCGAGGCGCACTACGAACAAGCGGTGCGGCTGGAGCCCGACAACGAGGTATACCAGGTCAGCTACCAACAGGTGATTGCAGCCGGCGTCCCGAGCGAGGCGGCCTTTCTGCCGCCGGTGCCTTCGGAAGATACGGCGCGTGCCGAACGCATGGATTATGCGGAGCCTGTGGATACGGAGGTTCCTGCTACGGCCTCCCTCAACGATTTCCTCCAGCAGGGGCAGCAGGCGTTGACGCGTGGGGATGCCCAAGCCGGCTTGGCTTGCTTTCAGCGGGCGATGGCCGAGAGGCCCGACGACCCGCAAATCCCGATCTCTGCGGCGATCGCGGCCCTACGATCGAACCATCCGGACGTAGCAATCGCGGTGCTTGAACCGGCGGTCCGCCAGTTCCCCCGCTCGGCCGCATTGCAGCGAATTCTGGGGACCGCCTACTATCGGCGGGGGGGTTATCGTTCTTCTCAACTTGCCCTCCAGCAAGCTCTTTCGTTGGACAAGTCGAATGCTCTGTCCTACTTTTTATTGGGTTGCACGCAGGTGAAACTCGGGGAATCTGAGGCTGCGCGACGCTGTTTCCGCCAGGCTCAGTTACTCGACCCGAGGTACGCCGTGCGGCGCTAGCGTGATCCGAGTACGGACGCGCGGGCACGAAACCGGCCGCCCTGCAACCCGGCGTATCGATCAACGCCCTAAGGTGGTCTGTACACCCTTCACGTCGCGCCGTCTTCGTTTGACGGTTCTGAGGCTGGTGGGTGACGAAGGACGTAAGCATCCTCACGGATGGGGTTGGTTGGACCGGCAGAGCAGATGACTGACTTGAAGGACAAGACAAGCGGAAGCCTTGCAATCGCCGTGTTGCTGTTGGCCGTTGGGAGCCTTGCCTATGCCATGGGCCTGGCGTTCGGCGACAGTTCCATGCTTCTGCGCGCGGTGGGCTTCGGACTTGTTGTGCTCCCCGCGGCGATGGCCGGCAAGCTGATGATTCGGCGCGACCGGGCCGATCGGCAGATGGTTCGCGGATACTTCACTGCCTTGTGCGCCCTGGACCCTCGCGATTTGCGCAGCGACATGGTCGCCGCGAAGCTTCCGCCCTTGGCGCGGAACAATCCGTGGCGTCCTCTCGCCGATTGCGTGACGGAGACGCTGGTCAAACATTGTGGGCGCGTCGAGGAACTCGAACATGCCCGGGCGGTCCTGGAAATCCGTTGCCAACGGGCGAACGACGAATGGCAGCGGATCAAGGCTGTCCTGGCCAGCTTGAGCGATCCGGTGATCGCTATCGATGAGTTTGACGAGCTGGCCCTGGTCAATCCGGCCGCCGAAGCACTTCTCGGGGTGAATCTGGAAGGGACGGAGAATCGGGCCATTGCCCAGTTGGTGCGGTGCGAGCGACTCGTTGACCTCTTGGTGAATACTTGCCATCGCAAAGCGGCCGTGAGCCGCAGCGATGAGATTGAACTGGCCGACGTGACGGGCGAAACCCATTGGTATCGGGTTAGTGCCTGCCGCCTCCCCTCGGTCCGGGACAGCCAGCCGGAGAGGACCGGCGGAGCTGTTGTCGTACTGCACAACATTGACCAACAAAAAATACTCCAGAAACGCAACGCGGAGTTTGTCTCGTCCGTCAGTCACGAGATGAAGACCCCGCTGGCCGGGATTAAGGCCTACGTAGAGCTTTTGGCCGACGGCGACGCGGAAGACGAAGAGACCCGCGAAGAGTTCCTGGCGGTGATCAATGGCCAAGCCGACCGGTTGCAGCGGTTGGTTGACAACCTGCTCAACTTGGCCCGGATCGAGGCCGGCGTGGTGAAGGTGAATAAGGAAAGCCGGTCGCTCAATGAACTGCTCGAAGAAGCCGCCCATGTGGTCCGGCCGTCGGCCGAAGCCAAGCAGATCACCTTGCACACCGAGCTGAGCCCGCTCTACCTGGGCGTGTTGGCCGATCGCGACATGTTGCTTCAGGCGGCGATCAATCTCCTGTCGAACGCCGTCAAGTACACGCCGCAAGGGGGGACGGTGACGATCCGCAGCCGATTGGTTGACAACGAGGTTGTTTTCGAAGTCGCCGACACGGGCGTAGGACTTTCCAAGGAAGACTGCACGCGTGTTTTCGAGAAGTTTTATCGCGTCAACAAAGATAAGAACATGGCCCCCGGCACCGGTTTGGGCTTGCCGCTGGCCAAGCATATCGTCGAGGACGTCCACGGTGGCCATTTGACCGTGGAAAGTGAACTCGGCGTCGGCAGTACGTTTGTTGTGGCGTTGCCGAATGCGGGGCAGATGGTGTGAGAGGTGGGCGGTGCGCGGTACACGATGTTTTGACCTCTGAGTCTTAAATTCCCAATCCCAAAATGCGGGTCTGACCCCTGAACCCTAAGTCTGACTTTCAACCTTGATCTGGGGATCCTGATCATGCCAAGACGAGTCCTGTTGTGTGACGATGAGATCCATATCCTGAGGGCCGCGGAATTCAAATTGAAGCGGGCGGGTTATGAGGTGGAGATCGCCGGCGACGGGCAGGAGGGGTGGGAGATTATCGAAAGGCAGCCGCCGGATATCGTGATCACCGACTGCCAGATGCCCCGCTGCGATGGACTTGGCCTGGTACGCAGGATGCGGGAACACCCGGCAACCCAGAACATTCCGGTTCTCATGCTCACTGCCAAGGGGTTTGAGTTGAGTGCCAGTGAGCTGGCGGAAAAATACAACGTGCTGGGGCTGATCGCCAAACCGTTCAGTCCCAGCGAATTGCTCCAAACCGTCAATGCCATCCTCGACGATCCCAGCGGCCAAGGCGTTGTCAGCGGCGGATACGCTCTGCCCGTGGACGGCTGCCTGTTGCCCAGCAGTTACCTTCCCGAAGTGTCTACCGAAATCTGAGCACCTGCCGGAACGCGGAACGTGACCATGAATCTGCCCACGGAAATCTTCGGCGACGTTGTTGTGGTCCACACTCCGGAAGAGCTTGGCGCCGATCAGGTGGATGAGTTTCAGTTGTATCTTGCCCGCCTCGACCGCAACCGGGTGGTCCTTGACCTGGACAACACGGAAATGCTCGACAGCGCCGGGTTAACCGCGCTGTTGGATGCCCAGGACAAGTTCCGCGCCGAGGGGGGCGACGTGAAGATCTCCACGAGCAACACCGCCAACCACAAGATCCTCGAAATCACCCGCCTTGATCAGAGCCTGGAAGTCTTTGATAGTGTGATTGATGCGGTGAAGAGTTTTCAGTAGCGAGTGGGCAATGGGCGGCACATGATGTTTTGACCTCTGAATCGCAAATCCTGAATCCTGTCTCCTGAACCACCATCCACCATCCACCATGGCTACTGCAACTCCACGACGACTTGGTGATTTGCTAGTCCAGAGAGGGTATCTCTCGGAGGAGCAGTTGCAGACGGCGCTGGAGCGGCAGCGGCAGGGGGGCCGCAGTCGGTTGCTGGGGGAGATTCTCGTTGACCTGGAGTATTGCTCGGAAGATCAGATCGTTGAATGCTTGGCCACGGAATATGGGGTGCCCTATGCCAAGCTCGAAGCGCGGCTCTACGACCCGAAGGTGGTCGAAATCCTGCCGCGGGAATACATTGAGAACAACCTGGTGTTGCCGCTGTTCGTCGTGCGCGGCGTATTGACGATCGCCATCTCGGAGCCGTCGAACCTATTCTTGATCGACGAGATTCGCGCGCTGTCGAATCTCGAGGTGCAGATCGTCGCCGCGACGCCCAAGGACATCCGGCGGATGATCACCTCGCTGCCGAACTCCAAGGTCTTCGTGATCGACGACATCATTGAAGACTCGGAGCAGGCCGACGTGACGTTGATCGAAGAGGCGATCGAGGACATCGGCGACGTCGAAGAGATTGCCGGGCAGTCGCCTGTGATCCGGCTGGTGAACTATGTGATCTACAATGCCGTCAAGGAAGGGGCGAGCGACATCCATATTGAAGCGGCCGAACGCTGCCTGCGCGTGCGGTTTCGCGTGGATGGACGCCTCTACAAGGCCCTCGAAGTGCCACAGCACCTGTTGAACGCCGTGACCAGCCGCATCAAGATCATGGCCGGGATGGACATCAGCGAGCGGCGTTTGCCTCAGGACGGCCGGATCAACGTGCTCTTGGAAGGTCGCAAAATCGACATGCGAGTGAGCACGTTCCCCACGCAACGCGGCGAAAAGACCGTGATCCGCGTGCTCGACACCAAGAGCGTCTCCCTGAAACTGGAAGACCTCGGGTTTGCCGAAGATATCCTGACCACCTTTCGCTACAACATTCACGCCCCGAATGGCATTATCCTCGTCACCGGGCCGACCGGCAGCGGCAAATCGACCACGCTCTACGGCGCGCTGAACGAAATCAGCTCGATGGAGAACAACGTCTGCACGGTGGAAGACCCGATTGAGTACCACCTGCCGTTGATCAACCAGTTCCAGGTCCAGGAGAAGATTGGTCTTACGTTTTCCAAAGCCCTGCGCACCTTGTTGCGGCAAGATCCCGACGTGATCATGGTCGGCGAAGTTCGCGATGAGGAGACCGCCCGGACGGCGATTCAAGCCGCATTGACTGGCCACCTCGTCTTCAGCACCCTGCATACCAACGACGCCTGCTCGGCGATCACCCGGCTGATTAACATGGGCGTTGAGTCGTACCTGATCGGCGCTTCCTTGAACATGGTTCTGGCCCAACGACTCGTGCGCCGTGTTTGTGCCAAGTGCCGCCAGACGTACGAGCCGCCGCGCACGATTCGCAAGGCCCTGGAGCGGATGGGCTACGAGGCGGACGTGTTTTATAAAGGCGTCGGGTGCCGAAGCTGTCGCAATACGGGCTTCCGGGGTCGGCTCGGCGTTCACGAACTGTTGGTGCTCAACGACGAAATGCGCGATGCGATCGTTGCCAATCCCAACGTCACCCAACTCCGCCGCCTCGCCCTTTCCGCCGGCATGATCACCCTCCGCCAAGACGGCTTCCGCAAAGTCCACGAAGGCCTCACCACGATCGAAGAAGTCCTTCACATCGCCGGCGACCTCCGCGAGATGAGTGGGTAGCGGAAAGCGGAAAGCAGATAAGAGAAGAGCGGCAAGTCCTCACGGTTCACCATTCCACCATTCACGGCCCAGCATCCACCACGAGCCATGGATTTCCATTACCGCGTCCGCGACCCTAGGGGAACCGAGCATCAAGGCTCACTCGAGGCGACGAGTCTTGAGGAGGCTGGGCAGATGTTGCGTCGCGATGGATTTCAGATTCTTGAGTTGGAAGAGGACGATGCGCCGTTGGGGCTCTTTGGCGGACGGGTTTCCAAGGCGGAAATCATCTACACGACGGCCCAGTTGGCGATCATGGTCGATACGGGAATCAGTCTCTCGACCGCTTTGGGCGGGATCGTTGAACAGGAGCAGAACCCCGGTCTGCGCAAAGTGCTCACGGCGCTCAAAGAGGCGGTCGAAGGAGGCGAAGACTTTTCCGCGGCCCTGGCCCGTTACCCCAAGCTGTTCGACAAGACCTACGTCTCCCTGGTGAAGGCCAGTGAGGCGACCGGTTCACTGGGCGCGATGCTCGAACGCATTGCCAACTACCTGCGCAAGGAAGTGGAAACCCGCGGCAAGGTTCGGGCGGCGATGGCCTATCCCGCGGTGATGCTTGTCCTGGCCATTGGCGTGACGATCTTTCTGCTGACCTACATTCTCCCCAAATTTACGCCGATGTTCGTCAGCAAGGGAATGGACCTGCCCGGCCCTACGAAGATCATGATGGGGATCTCCGATGCTCTGATGGGCTACTGGTATCTGTGGCTGGCAGGAGCCGTGGCCCTGATCGTTGGATATATCTCTGCCAAGCGAACCGAACCCGGGCGACGCTTTCTCGACCTGGTGAAGATCAATCTGCCCGTGCTGGGAACCATGTTTCGCAAGGTGACAATCAGCCGGAGTATCCGGACGCTGGGCACGATGCTCGCCAGCGGTGTGCCGATGCTGGATTCGCTGCGGCTCTGTGCCGAGGTCTCCGGAAACTACCATTACGAACAACTCTGGTGCGAGGTCCGCGAGCAGGTGACTAGCGGCAAACGGATCTGCGAAGTGCTCAGCGGGAATCCGCTGTTTCCACGGGTGCTCGTGCAGATGATCGCCTCCGGCGAAGAGACCGGAAAGCTCGATTCCGTGTTGGAACGCGTCAGCACGTACTACGATCAGGAGGTCGATACGGCGCTCAAGACGGCCACCAGCCTGATCGAGCCGATCATGATCACAGTGATGGGATTCGTCGTCGGATCGATTGGCTTGGCGTTGCTGCTGCCCATCTTCAGCCTTAGCCGCCAACCGTAGCCGCGTGACGTGAAGCTGGGTTGGGACGCGCCGAAGGGGCCGATCCTCGCCGTGGGGAACAGCGGCGCTTTGTTTTGACCGGGAGAATACACGCCGCTGTCACCTCGACCGTGTCTTTCGGCTCCGCCCGGCGGTCCCAAAAACACAGTCGAAGGTGATCGGTGCGTTGCAGGAGATGAAGCTCACTGGGTATCCCAATGCCGCACCGTGTGGGACGGCGGTCCAACCAGAAAGCAACCGGAAAATTCGCTAGGCGCCTTGCATCAGGCGGGTACGGCGGGAGCGACGTTCAGCACGCAGGCGGGCACGACGCTTGATTTCGCTGGGCTTCTCGTAGTACTCACGGCGACGCATCTCTTTCTTGATTCCGCTCCGCTCGACCAGCTTCCGGAATCGACGCACCGCTTCTTGAATGGACTCGTTGTCCCGCAACGTCAGTTTGACCACTCATTCCTCCTTATACTGGAATTTCCATCGACTTGACCAAGGCCGGAGATTCCGGCGAAACCACCCAAAACAGCGACGAAGCTGTTACTTTATACCAGGCGGGGGTCGTTTGTCCATCCATGCTCGCACTCGCGAGCAGGATTTTCGCCCCTTCTTTGCGGGCTTGCCGATCCGCTTTTCGCAGTCGCTTGCTTCAAGTCGCAGGCCGGTCTGGCTTCATTCCTCCCCTGCGCTGGTGGGGGTGTGCCGGCGTTCCGTGGCTTATCTTTCTTAATAGTCTACATCGGCCAGCTTGCGACAAAGACGAGAGCGGGAAGATCTTGCCTAATCGTAACATTTGACCGGGCTTTTGCTTAGGTCGGTGAAGTTTCTTGTCAGACTGAACCTTGAGCCGCACCCGGGCCGATTCGGTTAGAACGGATGAATCGCTCAGGAGGCTCGTCGATGGATGGTACGGTAGCCCGTTTGGATGTGCTTCTCGACCTCGAGGCTCGGCATGAAGATCTGCTGCGTCGGTTGGAAGAACTCGACAAGCGAGTGGAAAAGGTGTTGGCGGAATGGCAGCCGGCACGGAGGTCCGAAGCGGTTCCAGTAGTCGGCTTCCCGTCTTCCTCGCTGGTCGGCGAATCTGCTGAGCTGAAACGAGCGGGCTAGCCGCTCGTTCTATTGGGGGGCTGTTTTCGCTGAGGCCCTCGCAGTCTCTGTCTCTGTTTACGCCACGGTTGCACCCACCGGCCTGTATAGGTGGTTTGACAGAGGGCAACCAAACCGGTGGCGGCGCGTAGCGGATCGCGTTATGGGGTCGGTGTTGCGCCCATGGAGGCATCACGCGTGCGTTGAAGGACGTAAAAAAATCGTGCGTTAGTGGCTTGCAAGCGATCGATCGGCCGCTATACTTATCAAATCGTTTGACGACCGCCTGCGACGCAAGCAGCGGAAGCAAACAAAATGAGCCTCGAAAAACAAGTCGTAAGACTTGACGAGGCCTAGAGCCCTCGGTAAAATGAGGGCTTCCCAAACAGGGGAAGTGTTAAAGAGTCGAAACCGACTCGCTTAGATCTTTGGCAATTTGGTTTGTGGTATAGTGGCATCTCATTACAGACGATAGCCGCAAACGAGCATCGCAAGGTGCGGCGAGCGGCTGTCACGAGCGCTGAATATGTCAGGGACGGCGGAGCGAAAGCTCCGTTAAGTTCTGAATACAGGCAATCGTTACATGAGATCGAGTGATGTCGGCGGCCGTGAGGCTGCGGGCGTTGCTAGGATCGATGGTAGCGTGTAGCGCATGGGTCGGCTTTGAAGCCCATTCGGGTGGAGGAGTGTTGGATCCATGTGGTCAAGCTACTAAGGGCGTATGGGGGATGTCTTGGCGTCGAGAGGCGTTGAAGGGCG
>CAZLDQ010000102.1:0-1996 GCA_964558295.1 uncultured Planctomycetaceae bacterium
GGGCTGATTCAGGAGTATCTCGTCGAGCAGAGCGGGCGGGGGCACAAGGAGACGACGCTGGCCCGCCGGGTGGTCGCGCTGCGAATGTGGCTGCGGTGGCTACACCTGCCCGGCCAGATCGCCGAAGGCATCCGCCTCGCCGCAGCCAACCTGGCCCCCGCCAGAATCGGCTGGACGACGATCGACGTCCCCGAGGGGACCTCGTGTCGCCGTTGGATCACGCGTCCCGATCGGGTGAAAACCGATCCGTTCGGCGAGAAGACGGTGCGGGCGATGATGCACCCCGGGTTTCAGAATCCGGATTACGTCGCCCCAGCCGGCCCGGCCGATCCCGGCCTGTCGCTTCTTGCCGTACAGTCACCCGAGGGGCGGCCGATCGCGCTAATGGCCAACTACTCGATGCACTACCATGGCGCCGCACCGCTGTCGGCCGACTACTACGGCGCGTTCGCCGCGGAAATTGAGCGACGTCTTGGAGGGGACGGCCAGCAACCGCCGTTTGTCGGCATCATGTCGCAAGGCACCAGCGGCGACCTGCACAATCGCGACTATGACCAGCCCAAGTTCCGCTGGGACAAGGGACTTTTGCCGTACGCCCAGGCGATCGCCCAACGGGCGATTGCGGCCTACAAGACCATCACCTATCGCGACTCGGTCTCGCTGGCGGCGGCGGAACGAGAGATGACGCTCCGACGCCGGGTGCCCACCGCCGAGCGCCTGGCCTGGGCCAAGCAACTGGCCGCCCAGATCGGCGACCGGTTGCCGAAAACCCAACCGGAGATTTACGCCCTGGAGGCCATCTATCTCCACAACGATCCGGTCCGAACCTTCAAACTCCAGGCACTGCGGATCGGGGAGCTTGGAATCGCGGCCATCCCGTGCGAGGTGTTTGGGATTACCGGCCTGAAACTCAAGGCACAGAGTCCCCTTCAGCCGACGATCAATTTCGAGCTGGCCAACGGCTACGAAGGCTACATCCCGCCGCCTGAGCA
This sequence comes from uncultured Planctomycetaceae bacterium, assembly GCA_964558295.1. GTDB lineage: Bacteria > Planctomycetota > Planctomycetia > Pirellulales > Thermoguttaceae > JBDKTH01. Next base: position 993 of record CAZLDQ010000102.1, read on the forward strand.
GCACAAGCTGGGCGGCTACACGACCTGGCCAGCCCGCTCGGCCGCCTTGGAGGTGACCGCCGAGCCGCAGATTGTCGAGGCGATGCTCGGCCTGTTGGAAGAGGTTTCAGGCAAACCGCGGCGCAAGATCGTGGAACAGCATGGGGGCTACGCCCAAGCCGTGCTGTCTGCCAAGCCGGCCGCCTACTGGCGACGCCTGCATGCCGCCGAGATCGAAACGCTGGTCAAGAACGGTAACCGGTGCGACAACTGGGACAAGATCCTTGTGGCCGACCCGTTCAACGCCTCGTTGATCAAGAACAGCGAGTTCTATGGCTTGGTCCGCATCGGCCGGCTGGAACGGGTGATCCTCGAACATCATGACCTCCAGTTGCCGGCGGGAATCTCCGATAGCCTGATCATCTCCTGCGACATCGGCGACAACTGCGCGATTCACAATGTCCGCTACCTGGCCTACTTCATTCTCGGCGACAACGTGATCCTCTTGAACGTCGACGAGATGAACACCACCGATCATGCCAAGTTCGGCAATGGCATCGTCAAAGACGGCGAGCCCGAGGAGGTGCGAGTGACGATCGACCTGATGAACGAGGCTGGAGGCCGAGCCGTCATGCCATTCGACGGGATGATCGCCGCCGACGCTTACCTGTGGGCCACCTATCGTGAAGACCGCGAATTGATGGAACGCCTCAAGGAGATCACTCAGAATCAATTCGATTCCCGCCGTGGCTTCTACGGTACGGTGGGCGACCAGTGTGTGATCAAGAATTCCCGGATCCTCAAAGACGTGAAGGTGGGCTCCCACTGTTACATCAAAGGGGCTAACAAGCTGAAAAATCTCACCATCAACTCCAGCCCGGAAGAGCCCACCCAGATCGGCGAAGGGGTCGAGGCCGTCAACGGCATCATTGGCCTCGGATGCAATGTGTTCTATGGCTGCAAGGCCGTACGGTTCGTCTTGGGCAATAACTCGAAGCTCAAGTACGGCGCACGGCTCATTCACT
>CAZLDQ010000102.1:2006-19041 GCA_964558295.1 uncultured Planctomycetaceae bacterium
TCGGGGACAACTCCACGGTCTCCTGCTGCGAGATCCTCAACAACCTCGTCTTTCCCTGCCACGAGCAACACCACAACAATTCCTTCCTCACCGCCTCGCTGGTGATGGGACAAAGTAACGTTGCCGCCGGAGCTACGATCGGCTCGAATCACAACAGCCGGGCCAACGACGGGGAAATTATCGCCGGGCGAGGGTTCTGGCCGGGACTCTGCACGACGCTCAAGCACAGTTGCCGCTTCGCCTCCTTCACGCTTCTAGTCAAGGGCGACTACCCGGCGGAATTGAACATCCCGCTGCCGTTCGCCCTCGTCAACAACGACGTGGCCCATGACCAGCTCCAGGTCATGCCTGCCTTCTGGTGGATGTACAATATGTACGCCCTGGCCCGCAATTCTTGGAAGTTCCAAACCCGCGACAAACGCAAAACAAAAGTCCAACACCTTGAGTTGCACACCTTCGCTCCCGATACGGCTGAGGAAATGTTTCATGCCTTGGAACTACTGGAAATCTGGACCGCCAAGGCCTACCTACAAAGCAAGGCCGTGCCGCTGGAGGCCGATGGTGACCCCCGAGCCCTGGGACGGGAACTCCTGTTAGGGAACGAGGACCGCATGGCGGGCCTGGAGATTCTCGGCGAAGGCATGGAGAATTCCTGCCGCAAAACGGTCCTTCTCAAAACCCGAGAAGGCTATCATGCCTACCGCCAGATGCTCTTCCACTATGCCGTCAACAATCTGCTGGACTACATGCAAGCCGCTCCCAAGGCCAACTTGGCCACCATGTCGGCTGATCTGGCCGGCTCGCGCGTACGCGAATGGGTGAACCTTGGCGGGCAACTCGTTCGGGCCTGCGACCTGGAGCATCTCATAGCAGACCTCAAGTCGGGCAAGATCGACTCCTGGCCTCAGGTCCACCAAGTCTACGACCGGCTCTGGAAAGACTATCCCTTTGAAAAGCACCGTCACGCCTTGGCTACACTCTTGGACCTCCTCGAGACCGAGAAGCTGACACCCGAAGTCTGGCTTGAAGCTCTCGATAAAGCTGTGGCCATTCAGGAGTTTGTCTGCCAGCAGGTCTACGTCAGCCGGAAGAAGGACTACGACTCGCCTTTCCGCCAGATGACTTTCCGCAACGCGGCCGAAATGGAAGCTGTGATGGGTACCGCGGAAACAAACAGCTTCGTCCGACAAGTCCGCGAGGAGACCGAAGCGTTCAAGACGCTCGTCGCCAAGGTCAAGGAACGCGGCTAGCGATCTGCCGGGATTGGGCAAGGAGGAGACCCAGAAGCCGTTGGATTGGTTCTACGCCGGGATCCTCCTCCTGGCTTACAGCGGCGTCTCGAGCCAAACCACGTATCCCCAAAGCCTGCCGCAGTACCTTCATCTGACAACGAGAAGGAAGTTGGCCCACGCTGCGTCCCCTCACCGGGGTCTGGGTTCCGAAGTCGCAGCAACAGCGGTAGAAATCTCGGTCTCGTAGAATCGCCACGCAGATTGGCCGCCCGACTTCGCGGAACAAGCGAGGAGCCGCAGATCAGCCTCTTCAAAAGCCGTTGGCGCCCGATGCTTTGCATCAACGTCGGTAATCAAGCAGTGGGTCGGCCGGTAGTATTCGATGACCCGAAGCAGATCCTCACGTGGGCCGCCCGGGAGCCGGACCGCTCGGCGATCCGCATACCAGGCGACCGAAAACGGATCGTCGGTCAGAATGACGGCGTCCGGCGCAGTGGCCGTCACCTGCGGAATCCATGTGGGGGGAGTATTCCCGGTCTCTTGGACAAATCGCCCCCAAACTCGCTGCCCATGGAACACTCCGTACCCAACGGCCAACAGGAGCACCCCACTGGCGATCGCCAGACGCGGGACTCCCGCCGGACGAGGCATCGGACGCAAACGGTAATCACGGATTCCCAAGGCTACCAGATAGAGCATGCAAGGATAGATCGGCCAGAGATAGCGTGCCTCGACATGCCAGTAGACGGCAGTGGCAAAGATGGGCTCAGCCATGGCCAGGATGGTCAGCACGTACTCCTGTCTCGTGCGCCGCGTTGGGAAGACGATTGGGGCAATCACAATCAACAGACAGATCGCAGGGTTTTGGAGCAATATCCGCCAAGCAGTCTGGCCAACCATTCTCAAATCCGTAGAGAGCAGGCCCCCCAAACCGTGAAGCCGAAGCCTCTCACCGTAGGTTACCGGGCGAGCGACCCGGACCGTGGGGAACTCCCCATAAGGCAACCCGCCATAGCGAACGCCTAGACGGACCGTCGTTGACAGCGAGTACAACGGATGGCCAAAGAGAACCAGGTTGCGTCCCCAGTACGGTGAACTCAGGGCCACCACGAGTGCAAGGAACGCGGCCGCTCGGCCTGCCGCCTGCCGCCACGCCCGAAGCCCTTGGCAGTTGCTGGTAAAAAGGAGAAAGACCACAAAGGGCACGGCGGAGAGGATAAACGTCGGCTTCATCAAGAAGCCGAACGTCGTCACTGCTGCACTGGCCACGACCACTTTCCAAGCCGGCCAACCCTGATGCTTTTGCTTCGCGGCCACCCACAGCAATCCCACGGTACACAACACCAGCATGTTGTTATTCCAGAGGGAAATCAGTTGATAATGGCCGGAAATCAGTACGAGAATCCCTGCCATGCTGGCAAACCAGCCTCCCCCGGCAATCTGAATGGTACGGCGAAAAAGCCAAGCGGTTGCCAGCACGGTCACCACGTTGAGCAACACCGGCAACGCAAGGGAGAAGCCGAACAGCAGAATCAAACCGGCCATCAGGAAAGGAATTCCCGGGGTACGGATGGTCTCGGGATTGGGGAGCGACTGGCGAACGCAGAACTGTTGGACAATATTGCTCGTGAAGCCACGACCAGCGGCCAGATTGCGCGCCGTGTCCAGGTTATTCTTGGAGTCCTCGCTGCCGGCGCTCTGATTGACTGCCGCCAGCCCGAGAGCAGCCACCAGAAAGAGCCCCGCCACGGTCCAAAATGCGAGCGTGGCAACTTTTTGCCAATCGTAGGCACGACAAAGGGTTTGGACCATAGGCTGCGGTTGACGCATGGATCAGGCGACCTCCATCAAGCCCCCCCCCACTTGGAGTGCACTCGCGAACTCTCCCTGGGATGCGGGCGCGAGGTGGTACTATATCTTCAGCATTTTCGAAGGCGAAGGGCAGTTGGCGAAAGAGCGTTTTCCGTGGCTCTTGGGTTGACATCCGCCCCCCCCGCACGAACTAGCAGACGGCGCGGTGGACATGCTACAATGCCTCTTTCTGCCACTTGATCCTTAGCGTGGTTCCGGAGGAACGATGGCCTCGGAAATTCCCTCTCGCGATGAACTGGCCGCACGCTATATCGAACAGCTTCCGTTCGAGCCGTATCCGGTCCAGGAAGAAGCTCTGCTTGCGTGGTTCTCGTCGGAGCAGGGGGTGCTCGTTTGCACACCGACCGGAACCGGCAAGACGCTGATCGCCGAGGCGGCCCTGTTCGAGGCATTCCACACAGGCAAGGTGGCCTATTACACCACGCCACTGATCGCCCTGACCGAGCAAAAATTCCGCGAAATGCAAGATGCGGCCTATCGCTGGGGCTTCGATCCCCGCGATGTCGGTCTGGTGACCGGCAACCGTCGCGAGAACCCCGACGCCCGGATCCTGGTCGTCGTGGCCGAGATCCTGTTCAACCGGCTTTTGCATCCCGAGGTGTTTGACTTCAACGAAGTCAGCGCCGTGGTGATGGACGAGTTTCACAGCTTCGCCGACCCGGAACGGGGCGTCGTCTGGGAACTCTCACTCGGCCTGCTGCCCCCCCATGTGCGCACGCTGCTCCTGTCGGCCACCGTGGGCAACGCCCGGGAGTTCATACACTGGCTGCGTTTGAACCACAAGCGGACCCTGGAACTGGTCGAAGGAGGCGAACGTCGGGTGCCGCTGTCATTTCACTGGGTCGGCGACAAGCTCCTCAACGAGCATCTTGAAGAGATGGCCGAAGGCGCGGACGAGGTCCGCAAAACGCCGGCGTTGATCTTCTGCTTCAATCGTGAAGAGTGCTGGCGGGTGGCCGAGCAGCTCAAAGGGAAGGGACTTCTGCGCAGCGGTCAACAGGCCGAACTGACCAAAGTCTTGACCCGTTATGACTTTTCGCAAGGCGCCGGCCCCAAACTCAAACAGTTGCTCCTGCGTGGCGTGGGCGTACATCATGCGGGCCTGTTGCCCAAATACCGGCGGATCGTGGAAGAGTTGTTCCAACGCAAGTTACTTTCCGTGGCCGTCTGCACCGAGACGCTCTCGGCGGGGATCAACTTGCCGGCCCGGTCGGTGGTCGTGCCGAGCATCCTCAAAGGGCCGCCGGGCAAGAAGAAGGTGATCGAACCGAGCAGCGCTCACCAAATGTTCGGCCGCGCCGGGCGCCCTCAGTTCGACAAGCAAGGGTTTGTCTACGCCCTGGCACACGAAGACGACGTGAAAATCGCCCGCTGGCGGGAAAAATACGACCAGATCCCTGAAGACACCAAAGACCCCGGCCTTCTGCGAGCCAAGAAGGCGATGAAACGCAAGATGCCCACGCGCCGGGCAACTGAGCAGTATTGGAGCGAAGGACAGTTTCAGAAACTCTGTGCCGCCCCGCCGAGCCACTTGCACAGCCGGGGGCCGTTGCCCTGGCGCCTGTTGGCCTACATGCTGGAAGCATCCCCCGAGATCGAACCGATTCGCCGCCTGGTCAACAAGCGGTTGATGGATCCCGGCCGCTTGGAGGCGGGCCAACGCGACTTGGACCAGATGCTCATAACCCTCTGGCGTGCCGGCTACGTGGAACTCGAGCCCCGGCCACCGCTCCAAGAGGAACAAGACGAGACCGCCACGGAAAAGTCTGAATCACCGAAGAAGGTTTTGATTGTGGGACCGGGCGACACGCCCGCCGAGGAAACCGCTCCACAGCGTCCTGAATACAAGCCGATGCTGGCCTATCCGACCCCTGAACTCCAGAAGCTGATGCTGCTGCGAAGTGTCAACCCACTGTATGGCGTGTTCCTGGTGAACCAACTCGGAATCGCCAATCGCGAAGAACGGATTCAGGCGTTGGAAAGCGTTTTGGAATTACCCGGCTCGATTGCCCATTTTGTCCGAGTGCCCAAGCAGGACGAACTGCCCCCAGGGCCGCTGGCCACGACGCGGCTCGATACGCTGCTCTTGCAGGCCGGTTTGGCCACCGTCGACGAGTTGGTGGCCAGGTCGCCTGACGAAGAGGAAGAACGCCGCTTCCAGTATCCCGAGGAACGCGTCTGGGTCTTGACCCTGGCCGACAAGCTGCGGCGGCTATTCGACTACGAGTTTCCCCACGTCCATGATCTCTACACAAACTCCGTCTGGGCAGCGGGGGAGTTGCTCGAATTTGGCGGGGATTTCAACAAGTACGTCACCAGCAAGAGCCTGCAGAAACAAGAAGGCCTTATCTGCCGCCCCGCGCGGCGTCGGATCCTCCTCGCACGCGAATTCCCCCAACTCACCCCCCCCGACGTCAGCCCCGAACAGTGGCAGGGCGAACTGGAAGACATCGCGGTGAAGCTTACCGAAAGCTGTTATGCGGTCGATCCGACCTCCACGGAACGCACCTTGGAGCAGGCCGTCGTTGCAGCCGACGTGGACAACGACGATCAAACCTGACGACGCCCCACGAGGGCAACGTACACCCCTCGCGGGCCGTGATTGACCCAAAAACCTGTCAATCCGGGAAAACCACTGAAGGTGGATGCCGAATCTAGTCGAAGAGAGGGTTAGACACTCGCCCTTTGGAGGGCGGAGAAGACACAAGAGATGTCGGGGGAGATAGGCCCGCTTCGGTGGGCCTTTTTTTATTCACTCAAGCGCCCCCCCTCTCGATGGGATGACCGGTTCTGTCGGCCGTCCTCCCTGGCCTCTTGCAATGTGCCAGGGGTTGATTATCCTCAAAGCACCGACCGGCAAGGCTGCCGCGGATTGCCCTGATTCACAGGACGTGGCATGTGAGGCAGCCTCTTCCCTTTCCTGCAGTTCGTACCGGGTCAATCCTCACTTCCAGGAGACTTCCTATGATTTCGCAACTGGTGATCTGCATCGCCGCAACGCTGCTTGGTGCGGAGCCCCCTGCCGAATTGGCCCCCGATCACTCAGAACTAATCCCGATCGAACAGAACGTGATCGCCCAGACAAACGCTCAGCGGCAACGTCACGGACTGCCCCCCTTGGAGGTCGACATGGCCCTGGTCCAATCCGCCCGTCGGCACGCCACCTGGATGACGCTCAACCGGTTACTACAGCATACCCCCCTACCGGTAGCCGAGAATATTGCCATGGGACAGCAGAGCAGCCAGGAAGTGGTGAACGATTGGATGCGTTCACCGGGACATCGGGCGAACATCCTTAGTGGCGTCTACCGGCGAATCGGTGTGGCGGCCTACCGGACCGTCGATGGCACGATCTTCTGGTGCCAACAGTTCACCCCCTAACAAGGAAGCCTCCGCCGGGGGCCCGGCTAACGCAGCCGGTCTTCAGCGGAGGCCCGCGCCTGTCGAGAGCGCCAAGAGTTGCTCTACCCCTATTTCACCAGGGCCAGCGGGCGGTCCTTGGCGATCTGGTGGAAGACCTCGCGCAACTGCGCCGAGTAGTCCTGGACTGCTGCCGAGCCTGGGATGTTGAAGTGCACGCTCTTGGTGAGATTTGCGATCTCTTGCATCAATTCCACATCCGCATCACACCCCAAGCTGATCGTCGCAACCGGATACCCTTTGCTGGCGGCCAATTGAGCCTGTTGGAGGGTATACTCGCGAGCATAGGACTCATTATAGGGGACGTTCGCGTTGCCATCGGTGATCAGGACCACCATCTTGAACGCCCCCTTGCGGGCGTGGGCGTCCAACTCCTGGATGCCACTGGCAAGGCCGGCGCCGATGTTTGTCGAGTAATTGTAGTGGCCTGCCTGACGGTGCTGGACGGTATCCTCGATGACGTTGAACCTGTCGGTCAGAGTCTGCTCCAGAATAGCCGTCGCATTCGAGGAGTTGTAGATCACCAATCCGACACGGTCGTCACAGTCGACCTCTTGAATGTAATCGAGGAACAAGGCCACGGCATCCTTGACGGCGGTAATCGGCTGGACCCGTCCTTTCCAGAGATCCGGGGTTTCCCAATGTCCGGCCCTCTTGTCGAGCCAGTAGTTGATCATCGTCAGAAATCCGTACTTCTTGCGATATCCCGTGGAATACACGGTGCTGTCGGACTTCACATAGTTGATATACTCATCCCAACTGCCAACCGGGTAGGGATACGCGATACTGTTCAGCCCAAAGGTCTGCTTAATGACGGTCGCGGTGTCCTCGAAGCGTTCCCCATAGCCCGGGCCTTCGCCGCTTTCATTAGCGCCCGATTTGACCCAAACCGTATCGATTCGAGTGCTGGAACCACCGGGAGGGAAGGCCCCCGTGGTGCCGCTTAAGCCGTCATATTTGTAGGTGGAGCCGTTGCTATACCGAATGACGACGTTGGAAAGCTCCTTCGTCGAGGTCACATAGACATCCCGGCTGCGGAACGTCACGGTGATCTGAGGCTGGCTGCTGCTGGTCGGAGGTTTGCCAACCACGGTCAGATACTGCGGAGTGAACTGAAGCGTGCCGTACGCGGGCGACCCTAAATCCTCGTAAATCTCCGCCAGGTTGTTTTCCACGATCGATCGGTTGGCCTCGCCGTATTCTTTAATTCTCAGCAACTGGCTGTCGAAGTTCATCGATCGGGAGAAATCGAGGACCAGAACGATATCTCGCGGCTGAAAACGGGCAATCGATTCGGCCGAAAGGCTGAAGCTATTCACGCCCAAGGCCTTGGCAAAGAACAGCGGAGCGTCATTGTGCCTCGCCACGACGCGAAGCGTCGACGGCAGATCGTCGCTCTGAGTGAAGGTGCGGGTATCCGAGTCCCAGTGCCCCCATTCAACCTGGAAATTCTGGCGGTTCTGCCCGAGCAACGTGCCAACGTAATTCATCCAAGCCGGATCGCTTGGAAGAATTTGGTTCCCCCTTTCGTCTTGAGCCGCATAGGTGCGGCCACCAGTCGGATTACGGGCCAAGTACTCGAACGCGTGAAGCTCCGCCTCCTCATGACCGTCGACCAGGGAGCCTGCTCCCGCCAAGGCTGCGGCATCGGTCGCCCGCTTGAGCTCCGATTGCACGTTCATGATGTAGCCCAAGTCCACCGCATAAGCGAGGAGGCCCATCAGAAACACCATCAAAAAGGCTGAGAGAACCAGAATGGAACCCCGCCGGTTGCGGAAGTGCAAAGGCTTCCGGAGAACCCGGCGACACCGAGTCAAGAGGAGCGTAGACATAAGGTGTCCTTCATGCGGCCGAGCGGCCAAAACGCACAAACAGGCGCGAACTGCATTGAGAGGAGGCGGTATATGAACTATAGCTCAAGAATACTACCGTGACGGAGTGGTGCGCAAAAAGCGACCAATCGTCCGACCAATGGCCAGCCCCCCCGACCCATTAGACACCAGCACGAAGAACCGGCATCGGGCGTCCCCACCACAGAAGTACACAACCGCAACGCAACACCTTTTGCCCAATCAAGGGCCCGACGCCGTGCAGCAAGAAAAACAACCGTGCAGGCATCCCGTCACCGTTGAATCGGTCGGGAAGGAGGCCTGCACGGCGAATGGTTAGGTTTCGTTCAAAGAAGCCAGTGGCCGTTACGGCAATTCCTTGATCCGCACATTCCGGAACCAGACTTTCATCGGCGGGCCAGCATGGAGTTGGAAGGCAATCACGCCTTCCTTGGCCCCTTTATCGCTTTTCTCCGTGTAGTCAACGGTGGTGTAACCGTTCAACTCGAACTTGAGGCTCGGCCCATTGCAGGTAATCGTATACTCGTTCCAGTCGTCGGACTTGACGTGCTTGGCCACTTCCGCCGGATCCACATCGACCAGAATGCCGCGTCCCCGCTCTTCATACAGGATGCCCATGTAACGCTTCTCCGCGATATCGGCCTGGTATCCTGCCACGACATAATCCGGCCGCTGTTCACTTCGCACCTGGACACCCGAGTTGTGGTTGCGTAGCTTGAACTCAACCTTAAGAACAAAATTCTTGTAGCTCTTTGTCGTTGCCAGAAACGTATTATGCGGCACCTTCTTGGCGTCGCTCGAACCGACAATGGCGCCGTCTTCCACACTCCAAAAACTCGAATCCCCCTGCCAGCCCGCAAGCGTCTGGCCGTCAAACAGCGGAACAAACCCTTCCTCTGCCTTGGCGATTGTCGAAAGGGCCCCCAGGACCATCAGGCAGCAAACAGCAGGAAACATACGCATGGTGCGGACTCCAGGTTAACACAGGTTGCTGAGAATTCGAGTATAGATCACCATGGTAGTTTCCTCCAAGGCGAGACTGCAAGCTTTTCGTAGGCCTCCTCGACTGCAATATGCAAAACACAAAGCACTCCACCCGTTCTGGGGGGACGCACGCCGAACCCGATGGTTCACCCTCGGCGAGCATCCCAGCGCGAAACCGAAGGTCCGCCGCGGCAAACGGTCAGAGGCTTCGTTCGACGCACCTCGTTACCGCTAGCGATCCCCATTCGACAGGAAACCCAGGTCGCATGCGTATCGGCATTCTCAGCGACACGCACGGACATCTTCCACGGGCCCTACTGGCGGTCGAGCAGTTGGCCCATCTTGAAGTCGATCTCGTCATTCACTGCGGCGACATCGGCTCGCCGACCATCATCGACCTTTTCGCCTCTTGGCCGACGCATTTCGTATTCGGCAATGTCGACGACCCGCAAACGCTGCGCAAACTAATCGCCCAGGCGGGCCAGACCTGTCATGAGCGATTTGGACAGCTCAGACTCCACGGGAAACGAATCGCGTTTCTCCACGGCGACGACCATCGATTGCTTCGTGAAACGACCGAAAGCGGACACTGGAATCTGGTTTGCTGCGGCCATACGCATCGAGCCACCATCGCCGAACACAACCATGTGCTGGTCGTCAACCCCGGTGCGCTCTATCGAACGACGCAACCGTCCGTCGCCGTGGTCGATTTGCCGTTCCTGACGGCCCGTATCGTCACAATCCCCTAACGGGCAGTCCTTAACCTGCCAGCCGGGAAATACGATTGCCCGGTTCGGTGAGACCGAGCTGATCGGCGCGGAAACGATACTGCATCAGATAGGCGTCTTCCGGCGTGTCTTCGTAGAAACTGCGTAGCACCGACACTGCGCGGAACCCAGCGGCACGGAAGAAAAGCTGTGCAGGAAGGTTCGTTTCGCGAACCTCCAACGTAATCCGAGTCCGTCGTTGGGCCGAGAGTTTGCCGATGAGCTTGGCGATCATCTGCGTACCTACGCCGCGACGGCGATACTCTGTGGCGACGGCGAAATTCAGCACCTGGATGCGGTTCTTACTCAACTCATAGATCATGAACCCGACGACCCGGTCGTCATGTTCGGCCACCATGCCGATGCAATTGCGCTGTCGAAGGCAGCGGATAAAATCCTCTTCACTCCAAGGAAACTCGAAGCTCTCTTGTTCAATTGTGAGAACTTCGGGCATGTCGCGACGAATCATCCAACGAATATGGACTCGCACTTCCTGCTTCTGATCAGAACTCATGCTGGCCTCCTTCCTTGTCGGCCCGTCACAACCTGCATGCGGCGCAACTGGTGCACCATGACCCCGGCATGTTCAATGTGCCGTTCCGCCATGTCCTGAACTTCGTGTAACGTGACGAAGCAGGGGCGTTAACGTCGGCGGATACCCTATCAAAAGGCTGCCCGTTTGCCAAGACGAAATGCGGCTGAACTGTGGTGCAGGAGAAGGCAACGGTCGTACCCCGGGCGGCCGATGATAGCATCGACCTGGTAAGTCGTGGTAGAAGTCGATTGTCTTCCTTTCACTTATCGACCATTTCGGCCTCGTGCGCTCGCTTTGAAGCAGTGCGACCTCCCTTTTTCTGGCCAACCGGCAAGAATGGCCTTGACATGAGGCCATTGCTACCGCTTCCGTAAGGTAATGCTTACAACACCCGAGGCCGTTTTTCGTGCCCGCCGCCAATTGGGATGAAACCCCATCACCAGACTGGTCAGAACAATCACGCCCCCGAACACACTCGGCCAAAGCCACCACCACCAGGCAAGCCCAAAAAGCACACCAGCCGTGTGGGGGTAGCGGTGGAGGAGAAGCTTCAAACCGCCATACCGGAACTCCCAAACCGTCACCAGGACAAGGACCATCAACAGCAATACGTCGGACAGATAAGGAAGCCGCTCGCCGGCGATCGTCGAGCGGTAGTCGAGGAGGAGCTGGTCCACACTGCCCGGCGAAACACCGCGAAACACGGTCGGCGAACCATCAAGTCCGCTGAACCAAAGCCGATGGGGACAACCGAGGGGCGGGACATCGGTGGCCAGTTGCGTCACCACCTGGGCTCCCGCCAAGCGACTGGCCACGGACGATTGCAGCCCACTGAGCGATTCCAACTCGTGGCTGGCCGCCTGTCGCTCGGCCGTCGAAGCGTCCGAAGCCGCCGGAAGGGCCAGTTGTCGCCGGATCTCGTTGCCCAAATCAAGCCACCGGCGGGCCCAAGTCCGATACCACTGAACCGTCTGTTCCGGGGCTTCCGTGGTGGTCTCGGTCGCCTGCTCGATCAAGGCATTGACGTTTCGCAAACGGATCAGTTCTTGCTCCAGGCGACTGACCGACTTGATTCCATCCGGAACGTCGGGCCGGCAAAACGGCGGTCCGGCGATCGTCCAAATCGTCTGCCGGACCGGCAACCCCTCGAGCGTCGGCGCAGCAACGCGACAGGTCCCATGCGGCGAGGCGATGGCCAGCCGCCCACGATACAGGACTTCCAGCCGCTGAGGAAACTCACTAGGACTCAACGGAAGCTGCCAGCGCTGATCGGTATCGCGCACCGGGGTCACCGGCACGCCGGCCACCGTGACCTGCACAAGTTCGAGTCCCTCCGGCAGCCGCAGCCAACCGACCGCCGAACCGGCCGATTGGAGGTCGAATAAGACCACGCCATGGCAACTGCCGTCGGCTTCCCACGCCAAGCTCACATCTGCCAAAAAGACCTGCGGCTGGCCGATGACCGGCTTCAGTACGGCTTGGAACGAGGGGTGCTCCACTTGATAGGCCACGAACGACTCCCGCCCCACCGGCTGGGCATCCAAATCGTTCGGCAACGACGTCGGCTTGAGCCCCTGGGTCTCCCAAACCACCGGATGAAGCTGCCACTGCGTGGGCAGGACAAGCAAATGACGCGTCACGTGCCCCCCTTCCAGCACAACTGCGGGAGCACAGACTCGTTCTCCCGGAGCCAAGGTCAAGGGACCGGAGACCTGCAAGTGATATTCGCCACGGACCGTCGCATTCGGCTGAATCACCAGCCGACGACGGCTGTCACCGGGGATCGTCACCACCTTGACGGTCGAGGGAGGATCGACCTCATACGGACCACTCCACTGCGAAGGAACCTCCAACCGCCATTGATCGACCAGCCCCTCGCTCACCTGAATCAGGAAGTCAACCTTGGCCTCCCGCCGCTCGCCGTCAAAACGCACGCTCGTCCGCTGGACGGCACGCACCTTGGGATGATTGGCAGTGACAGCCACTTCGAGCCGAACGAGGGCTTTGCCTTTGGCACGAAAACACTTGACCAGCCGTCCCAGCGGCGCCGTGTTCTCCTCGGCAACCGGGGAGGCCACCTCAGCCAAACCTTGCGATTCGACAACGCGAACCAATACCGACGACTTCCGAAACAACTGCACCGTTTGATTCGGCGTCTCCACCTCATCAATCCGCAGAGTTGGCAAGCTCAGATTGCCTTCTTTTTCGACAGGGAACCGCCCCTGGAGCGACAAACGCTGCTGGCCAGTGGTCGGCGCATTCAGAAAAACCGTGATCGTGCCATCAGACGCCCGCGACCAGCGGGCAACGCGTTCCAGCCCCTCCGCTTGGAGTGAGATCTTCGCCACCTCCAATGCGGACGGCGCAACGATGCGATACTGGAAGCGGTAACCGGAGGTCGTGTTTAGCTGAGCATCAAACTGCACCTGGACTTCCTGCTGATCGACACTCAACGCAAGTGTCTCGGCGGCCTCGGTGCGAGCGTCCCGCGGGCGCACGGCCAAACGCCAAGGGACTTCGCCAGAGCCCAGGTCATAGACACTCAGCGGATCCACGAGGGCCGGCCCCCATGCCGCCGAAAAAACTGGTACGGCGATTGCCTCCAGCCGTTCCGTTCCCCGCTGCTCATACGTCAAGGTCGGATCGACCCAAACGGCGAGCCAGCGTTTCGTCCTCCGTACGCCTTGCACCTCCAGATGTGGCAGCCGCAAGTTGCCGATTCCCGACGTCTCGGTCAGGAGAAATGACGCGGCCAACTCATACTGGTCCGACACGGGACGGGGAAAACGTAGGCGAACGGTCTGTGGCTGCCCAGGCACCGTCTCGATCTCGACCGCCGGCGCATTCTCCCCCTGCAAGGGAAGAAGCCGAAGACGCGGATCCGTCTGGAGCCGCAGTTCCTGAACCGGCCCTTCGGTGATCCGGAATCGGAGGTGGGTATCGAGAACCACTCGATCCGGTTGAACCTTCAGCCAGAGAAGCTCTTCCAGGTCGACAGCAGGGCCGACCGGCACAACGGCTGTCGGCTCCAGCCAGCGCACCTGTAAACGATCACTCGGGCCCAACTCGGCCAACACCCGCGGCGGATCCGTCTCACGCACCACCACACCCCGTGCCGAAGGGACCTCAATCACCGGCGCATTGGGCGGAATGGTCAAGTCCAGTTTGGCGCTCGTCTGCCGCGGAATACTCAAGTCCAACCCCCCAGACACAACACCGTCAGGCAAGGCCGGACGCAGGGCCAATTCCAACTGGTAGGGCCCCGGCTCGGCAACCTCGAAAACCAAAACCTTGCCGTCCTCCTGCCATTCCGGCTGAATCACCCGGCCATCAAGCGTCGCTCCATCTGGTACCAAGTTGAGCCCCTGGCGACCGAGACCAAGCCGCACCTGGGTTTGTGGCTGGAAGACCTCGAGACCAAAGCTGGCTCGCAATTCCCCGGGAACAAGATGCTCGGCAGGCCCTTGCCAGACAAGCGTCCCCCGATAGATCGCTCGGGTCAACAGCCAGCCCTGCGGCTCGTCCGTCCCAGCTGCCGCCCGGCGATGCAACTCCTTGTAGAGTGTCTCAGGAACCTGATACGGTTCCCCCGTCGGTTTGGCATCCTTATCAACAGGAATGAGCACATTATACGCCGGCGGCATCGACTTGGTTTCCAACGACGAGGGGGCAGGCATCACCGGCGCCGTCGAGCCCACTGGCGGCTTCGGTGAACGTGCGGACGGCGTCCCCCCCTCTCCGACAGGCTCCGCGGCTAAGGTCCTACCGCAGATCGTCACACTCAGCAGAATCGGAAGCCATACGCGTGCGCCGCTGACAGCCTTTTGCGTCGTGCGGGAATCCGAAGGCGTCGAAAGCAATGGCACTTCCGACGCCGACGAACCTTCGGCCTCGTCGCTCCTGAGACGAAACATGACACTCAACAGAATTCCCAAAAACACGCCCGAGGCTATCGGCACAAACATTGCCGGCAGCAGCAAGGCGGCCAGGACGGCCAGCCCGGCCATGGGCCCCAGCACTCGCGGACGCCGCAGCGGTCGCCAACAGGCCATCGCCGTCACCAACAGGAAAAGCGTCCAGCAAAGCGACCGCATCGCGTCGCGATGGCACACGGTCAGGTACACGGCCGTCGTTCCGGACACCTCCAACTGATAGGCATTCCATCCCCGGGTATCAGAAGGTTGAAGGCCTGCCGAACATGCCACGTTCCACGAGGGCATCATAGCCGGAGGCGGCTCCTTCCACACCGCAGGACGAACCAACGTACCCTCTTGCCCGGCGAGCGCTTGCTCCACGCGATCCGCCAACGGCCCAGGACGAATCCACCACATCATTCCGTGATCCAACGGCTCCAGACTGTCACGATCCAACGCAGCATCAAGCTCACTGGTGATCACGAGGGCCGACGGGTGAACCAAAAGGGCCAAGCCGGCTTGTTGGAGCAAGGCCGCACCACGGGTCATCGATGTCCCACCGGTCAGCCGGGAAAGCGGCGAACTTGGAGCGAGCCCCAGCCGACTCAGGGCTGGCGTGTCCACCAACAGGACAATTCTCTCCTGCCCCTCCGACTGATCAGCCAAAATCGCTTCCACGGCCGGTGCGGTCAACGCGGATTTCCAATCCAGCCCTTCGGCCTCTTTGGTTTGAGAACTGCCATCTCCCCCTCCAAGGTTTTGCAGCACCCGTCTCGCTTTGTTCATGGCGGCCTGCTGGATCGAACCTGCTCCCAATAGATCGAACCAATCAGGCAGATGGAAGGGATCGAAGGGAGCCGAAGCCGCGTTTCGTCCCAAGGGACCAAACAAACGCTGAGTCCACGTCAATTCCGGCCGATGCCGACGCTGCCTGTGTTGAGCGGAAGGCGCAGCGTCATACCCCGACGGAAGCCAGACGGTCCACTGACAGGCCAAAACGGGAATGTCCAACTCCGGCCGCGCCGGCTTCCGATAGCTGACCAGACGCAGGGGCTCGTCAACGGTCGTAAAGTAGATCGCGACGATCGGAAACCTGTGGCCGACCGGTAGATCCACCAGCAATCGACGCGACTCGACGGGCCCTTTGGCCTGCCAAGACACTCGAATGCCGTCGACCCAGACACCGCGAACTTCCTTGAGGCCCGCTCCCGCCGGCAAGGTCACTTGAAGCTGACGCCGACCGGCATTCTGAAGGCGATACAGGGCCCGATGATGCCCCGTTCCCGCCGGGTCATAACGTGACTCCAATTCGCATTTCCAACTCCACGCCATCGGAAGAGACGCGGTCGACGACCGTGGCAACACCACCAAGGTCGCTTCAGGCATGGCGGCATTGTTTGGTGCCGGAACGTAACGGTAGGTCGCTCGGACGTTCGTAGATTGTTCCGCCGCAACGGCCTCGATCGGAATCGGCTCCAACTGACCGCCTTCCACGCGAACGACACTAGTCTCAACCGCCGAGACCACCAGTGTGGCCCGCTGGCTGCTGGCTTCCGGGAGAGACGCCAGGCTGATCGCCTGGTCCTTCGTCAACGGATTCTTCCGAGTGGCGCGGATCTCAAAGGGAACACTCTTTGGCTGGGAAAGCACAATCTCCCAAGCCTCGTCTTCCTCCTCCCCGTCGGCCGGCGTTTCCACCCCAGTAAACGGCCGGACGCTCAAGACCTCATCCCCGCCATTGACCAGCCCCCACTCGAATGGTACGGTGCGACGATGCGAGAAACGGACCAAGAGACGATCGATCGGCGCCGCCGCGGGAATACAACTGAAACGGTACGATTCAACCAGAGAATCCGCCAAAACCTTGGCTTCGACACGAATCGTTGCCGCATATTGGGGGCTTTGTCGCTCCAGAGAAACCCGAAGCTCTTCGACACCAGCAGTCTGTTCAAAAAGGAGAGGGCCCACGGAACCGCTCAAGAGCCGAGCCGCCGCGGGATCGAGAGTCTGAGGATCGGCAATCGCCAGTCGTTCCGTTCCCTTTGTCTTCAACTGATAGGGTTCCACACTCCGGAGTGTCACCCAGCGTTTGCCGCTTGACGACGCCAGGAACTGCAACGGAACCAACTCACTCACCCCCAGCCAGCGTCCCAAGGGGGAATGGAGCCGCCGTCCTGTGATTTGCAATCGGATCGGCCGCGAAGGAGAGAGGGGCTTGGCCAGACGAATCGTCAGCTTCGGCGAAGCATCCACGCTCCGCTCCACGTTCCAGTCGCCCAAGGCTTCACTCGGTACCGATTCGACGGAATCGATAATCCACTGTCGGGTGGCCACCGCGTTCACCTCGAAGACTTCCCCATCCGCCACCGCAAGATCTGCCACGACCCTCGCCGTGATCCCGCCCCCCCCAAGGTCCCCCCCCGGACCCCAATCACGCTTAAGAGCCGGGTGGGGACGCCAA
>CAZLDQ010000102.1:19051-20338 GCA_964558295.1 uncultured Planctomycetaceae bacterium
CGCTCCAGCGTCAGGGGCAAAATACTGTAGTTCCAGGGTCTCGCCCGTCGCAGGAGCAACCAGCGGATTGGTCTTCGTCTGGCGACTCTTTAGCAGCGTCAGGTGGGAAAGCACCAGCGGGGAGGCTACCACCAACGTGGCATTCCCCTCTTGCCAGAACATTCCTTCCACCCGAATTCCTGGCAAACGCCACGTCGTGTCGAGTTGCAGCGGAGCCACGAGCCCCAGGCGCACCGTGTGCCCGATCCCCTCGATCGGTTCCGGCAATTCCAACACCACGCGCGAACCCGCCCGATCGGCAACGGGAGCCATCGGTGACCAAGGCAGGGCCACCGAACCATGTCGCGCCGTAACCAGCCGCAATCCCGGGTCTAACTCGACGATGATCTGCCGCAACGGTTCGTCGAATACGTCCAACCGTAACTGCGCCGACAACTCCAGGCCATGCAAGGTA
This sequence comes from uncultured Planctomycetaceae bacterium, assembly GCA_964558295.1. Lineage (GTDB taxonomy): Bacteria > Planctomycetota > Planctomycetia > Pirellulales > Thermoguttaceae > JBDKTH01. The sequence continues at coordinate 19,506 of CAZLDQ010000102.1, forward strand.
AGATCATACACAAGCGACTGTCTCACCCGCGTCTGCTGGCGACGGAGGGCCAGTTCGGCGGTCGGCACAATCCGCAAACGCACACGGTGATGCCCCCCAAGCTCGATTCGCCAACGTTTCTTCTGCTCAATGCTCGCCGCCTCTTGGGTCACAATCCCCCGGTCGCTCAACGGCGTCAGGGTTTCCGGTAATTCCACAATCAACTGCGTGCTGGGACTGCGGGGAAACTCCAGAGGCAACTCAAGAACCCCATGGGCATCGCGCGTTCCCCGGAGCGACCACGCCAGTTGCAGACTCCCGCCCCGTTCCACCAAGACCCCGAGTTGCCCATCGGGACCTTGCCCCAATTCAGCCGGCCGATTCTCTTCCCCAGCCCATTCTGCCCGGCTGATCGCCAAACCGCACGGCGTCAGTCGCAGGATCGCCCGATGGTCGGAAGAGTGCCGCACGTCCAAGGTGCCTTCCCCGTCGACCAGATCGTCGCCCACAAGCCGGGCCTTGTACCGGGCCGATGCAATAGCCACACTCACCGAAGCTTCCCCCGCTCGCAGCGGCATTCGTGCCTGCCCAAGCAATCGCTCAAACTCGGCCGGTTGCATAGGAAAGTAGGGCATCTGCTGTCGTGGCCATGCCTCAGGACGGTCGCTAGGCGCGAAAACACGACGGAAGCGAAGCGGCGACGTACTCTCCTCAGTGCCGTTGGCCCGTTGGGTGGCGGCCGGCACTTGAGCCCTGACCAGGGGAACGAAAACGCCGCCCCCCAGCAGGAGCACCGTCAGCAGCGGGGGGGGGGGGGGGGGGGGGGGGGGGGGGGGGGGGGGGGGGGGGGGGGG
>CAZLDQ010000103.1:0-20102 GCA_964558295.1 uncultured Planctomycetaceae bacterium
CCTATTGACGTTTCTCGCTCACCGCCACTGCGCGCAAAAGCTGACGTGCACCCGCGGCAGGTAGAGGCGAATGATTTGCCATTGTCGATCCGTCAAGTCACTGGCATAATGCCGCTGAACTTCCATGCTACGGCTCCTTCTCTCAGTTGATCCCAAAAGACGGGAGCCGTAGCAACTTTTTCCGATCTACGCAATTTCAAAACACGTTCTTAGTCGAGCTTGAGCTGCTTGAGGAATTTCAGGCTCTCGGGGAGTTGCTCGGTGACGGTTGGGGATTCGTCTTCGATGAAGTAGTACTGCACGCCAAGCTTTTCCGCGGTGCGAAGGACGGGGACCCAGTCGACTTGGCCGGTGCCGAGGGTGACGTCGTTCGTCAGGGCAGTGGAGCTTTGCGGGCCGTTGGCCAGCGGCACGCCTTTGCGCAGGTCCTTCAGATGGAGGAGCGACCAGCGGTTGGGATACTTTTCCATGAGCTTCACGAGATCCTGGCCGGGGAGGAAGGCCCAGAGGACATCCAACTGGAAGCTGACGTACTGAGGGTTGGTCTCAGTCACCAACAGGTCGAAAAGCGTGCCATCGCCATAGGGGGCGAATTCGTAGCCGTGGTTGTGGTAGTAGAATTTCAGGCCATGTTGGGCCAACGCCTCGCCGGCCTTATTGAAAACGGCGGCCGCCTCACGGCATTGGGCTTCGTCAAACGGCGCCTTATGGTCAATCCACGGGCAGCCGACGTACTGGAGGCCGAGGGCCTTGGCCTCGCGGGCGATCCCCTCGACGTCGTCACGATACCGCTTGTACGGAAAGTGCATGGCGATCGGCTTCAGGCCGCGCTCGGTGGCCATTTTGCGGAACTCTTCCGGCGACAAGCCGTAGGTGCCGGCCAGTTCGATGTAGGTCACGCCATAGCTGCGGGTCAGATCGAGCGTGCCGGGCACGTCCTTCGCAAACTGGTTGCGCAGGCTGTAAAGCTGGAGGCCGACTTTGTTGAAGAAGCCGTTCTGAGCCACCTTGCCGCAAGGCTCCGCACCAAAGGCGGTGGCTGAGACGAAGAGTACGGGAAGGACCAGCCAGGCGGTCCAGACGAAGCGAGCGTGTTTTTGCATGATCAAGGAGCCTTTCCGAATACGGTGCGAGCCGACGCACCTGGGGAATCGAGAAACTGGCCCATTTAGCAGGTCGAACTCGCCCGTCGTGTGTTGCCGTGGGCGAAACGAGCCGGTTAAACGAAACACGGTGGACAAGCCCGACCGGCCAAATGGAGGACAACAGCCGCTTTCGATTGTAATCCGGCGGCGGCTGACAGCAATGCGCAACCGCGCAGGAGGGGATCCGTTTCTTGCTATTCCTGAGAAAAGCCATGTCGACGGCCCCTCAGCCCTCGATCGTAACCGATTTGGTGGGCGATGCCGACTCTTTGGGGAAATGGGCGTTCCGCACTATCCGAATCTCTCCGATGGCCTATGGAGCGGGGCCCTTTGTTGATAACATGCTGAGCAAACAGTTGTCGATGGGGGGACGCCGCCCTCCATGGGTGGTGAGAGAGCCTGCCGACTGATGCGAAACGTCATACGTGTGGGCAACGAGTCGGAGATTCTCAAGCAGATGGGTTGGAGACTCGATGATGGACCTGATCGTTGGTGTGATTGTCATCCTGCTCTTTTCCACGGGCTTTGCCGTTGCCAGTGCCCGACTTGCCGCACGTCTCTGGCCGAAAGCGGCGATTCTCTACCTTGTCGGGCTCATTGCGGCAACGATCACCTTCTGCGCTTTTCTTCATGGGCATCTGCCGCTGGCTCGCCTGCTGCCGTTTTCCAATGCCATTGTCGTAGGAAACTGGGTCCCGATCGGGGTCGGCGGGCTGGTGGGAGTGATTGCCAGCAACCGCGCGATCCCGCGATGGCGGCGTCTACTGCTGGCGTCAGGCTTGGCCGTGCTTGGCTTCTACGCCCTGTTTCGCCCCTTGCTCGACACGCCGCCTGAGTGCGTCGACCGTTGGGCCAAGGGAGGTGTCTGCCTGCAAACCAGTAGCGCCTCGTGCAGTGCCTGCGCGGCGGCCCCCCTGTTGAAGAGTGCGGGGATCGAGTCGTCGGAGACTGAATTGGTCCCGTTGTGTCTCACCGGCAAGACCGGCACGCCGACGCTTGGACTGTATCGTGGCCTGAAGCTCAAAACCCAAAACACCCCCTGGACAGTGGAGACGTTTGCGACCGATGTGGACGGCCTGTTCCGGGAAGACGCCTGGCCCGTCCTGCTCCTGGTGGTCTTGCCCCGTGGCGCGAAGGTCGACCCGCGGTATGAACACGAATGGGGCTGGACGCCGGGCCTCGGCCACGCCGTCGTGGTGTTTGGCCGCGCAGGCGATGACCTGATCGAGGTCGGCGATCCGTCGGTCGGCCGCGAACACTGGCGTGTCGAAGATCTTCGCGTCCTCTGGCCTGGCTCGGGGATGCGGCTGGTGAGGCGGTAAATGGCGTTCTCCCTACAGACGATCCGGTTGGCACAAGCAGTTACACCCGTGAGCGGGGGTAGCAGGACTGGGTGAAGTTGCACGGCTCGGGCCGAGTCGGTAGAATCCCGCCGCGACAACAGGCCTCCCCTCTGCGATCCTCCGCATCCTCCGCGGCGAATCCCTTGGGGCTGGGCGTTGTCATGAGACTGTGAATGAGGAGGTGCCGCATGCGAAGCCGCGGAATGTTGCTCCTTGCGATTGGCTGGTTCGCCCTGCTGTCCCCAGCCTGGGGTGGCGGATTGGATTCGATCAGCGACGAACTGGAGGGGCTTGTCGGAACCTGGGAGATCATCCAGTTTCAACGCGACAATCAGAACCTCGACGCCTCGGGGGTCACTTGGACGATCCGCAAGGACGCAATCCTTGTACGTTTTGAGGGCGCCAAGGGAGGCCTAGCCGGCATCGCCAAAACGCCTTATCGGCTGAGTATTACCAACACCTCGCACGGGATCGATCTGATGCCCACCTATCCGCCCAACCAAGGCAAAACGGTCCTGGGGATCTACGCCTTGGAAGGCGATACCCTCACGCTCTGTCTCCAGCGTCGCGCTGCGCCGAATCGGCCCACGGAATTCACCTCCGCACCACGGTCGAACTGTGAGCTGATCGTGCTGAAGCGGAAGAGACTCTGAGTGGTTTGCCGCCCACTGCTTAGTGGGGATGGTCTGATTGCTGCCGCGCTCGAGCAGGGAGACTTCCCCCCATACCAGCCCCTGATCGATTGGTTTAACGGAATTCTAGCGCCTCGCCTCTGTCAAGTTGCCACGGTTTTGCTTGACTTCCGCTCCTCGAACTCGCCGATGACCTATGTTTTTCTGATGCTGAGACCTTACCCTCTTGTCATGGTTTCATGCCAGGGGCAACCGTTTGGGCTCGGCTGGAATTAAAGGGACATTTGCTGGGAGAGAGTGTGTCATGAGTGTTGCACGAAAGATCGGTGCATTGGTGGGAATCTCGGCAATCGCCTTGATCACCATCGTCTGGCTCGGTTGGACGAGCCTGAAAGAGGCGTCGCAGAGCCTCGATCAGTTTGTTCGGGACGACTTTGAAGGGCTGATCGACAAGCAAGTCGTGCCGTTAATTGACGACGAGATGTTGCCGGTAATCAATCGGGATATTGTTCGGCTACAGAACTTGCAGCAGAGTATCGTCTTGTTGCTCGAAGCCGACCGCGATATGCACCAGGCGCTGATTGCCGAGAAGCTGGCCCTGACAGTCAAGACGCCGCAGGGGCGGGACAAGGCCGACAAGGATAATCAGGAGAACATCGGCCAGGCAGAGGAACGAATCCGTAAGGCCTCGGCCGGATTCGATAGCCCCGAGGCCAAGAACCTCTACCAGGAGTGTCAGACGGCCTTGACCCGCTGGAAAGAGAACACCCGAAAGGTTGTCGAACTATCCCGGAAGTCGGACTCGCTCGCTGAGGCTGAGAAGCTGAGCGGCGCCGCGGCCAACGAGACGTTCCGCACCGCGCGGGGCTTGATCGATCAACTCCAGGAAGTTCAAGGCAAGTGCATCGAGTCCTCGCTCGCCCAACTGGAGGGCACCCGGTCGCGCATCAACGACCGGGAGAAGCAGATGCAAGAGCAAAAACAGAAAGTCATCGCAAACGCAGCCGTCGTGCATGCCCGCGCAGATTCTCGGACGGCCTGGTTCCTCGCCATCGGCCTGCCGGCGGCCGTGGCGGTGATCGGCTTGGGCGTTTACTTGGCACGTTCGATTACCGGTCCATTGCGGCTTTGCATGGAAAGCATCGTCGCCCTGGCCAACCAGGATTTCTCGCGGCGTGCCGAATATCACAGCCGCGATGAACTGGGGCAAATGGCCGACGCCATCAACCGCTCGATCGACGCGACCCGCGAGGCCTTTGACCAAATCCAGAAGGCCGCCGAGCGTGAAAGACAACTCCAGGCCCAACGGGCCGAAGAGGAACGCCGCCTGGCGGCCGAACAGCAACGCCGCGCCGCCGAGGAGGCCGAAAAGGAACGCCAACGGATGGAGGCCGAACGCCAACGCCAGGAGCAAGAGGCAGCCAAGGAACGTCAGCGGGCTGAAGAAGAACGTCAGATGGCCGACCAACTACGTCGCAAAGTCGACCGTCTCCTCGAAGTAATCAACGTGGCCGCCCAAGGCGACCTGACCCGTCGCGTCCCAGTCGAGGGCGATGAGGCGATCGACGAACTGACCGCCGGCATCGACAAGATGTTCGATGAGTTGTCACGGATCATCGGTCAGGTGCGTGAAAGCGCCGTGCAATTCAGCGAGGGGGCTCGTGTCATTGCCGAAAGCTCTCAAACCCTCGCCCAAGGGGCCCAAGAACAAAGCAGCAGTGTTCAGGAGATGACGGCGTTGGTCGAGGAACTGAGTCATTCCATTGCCGCCGTCAAGGGGAACGCCGAACAGGCCACCACCGTGGCCGAAGAAGCGAACCGCCTGGCTCAGGAAGGCGGTCTCGCCGTGCAGAAGTCGATCGAATCGATGGGGTTGATCCGCTCCAGTTCCCAACAAATCAGCGAGATCATCCAGGTCATCGCCGAGATCGCCAGCCAAACCAATCTCCTGGCCCTCAACGCGGCGATCGAAGCCGCCCGGGCCGGAGAGCATGGCCTCGGCTTTGCCGTTGTTGCCGATGAAGTCCGCAAGCTGGCTGAGCGGTCCAATCAGGCCGCCCGGGAAATCTCCACCCTGATCCGTGAGTCAACGCAGCGTGTCGAAGAAGGCTCCGCCCTGAGCGACCAGACGGGCATGTCGCTGCGTCAGATCATCGAGGCGGCGGAAGCCACGGCACGAAAGATTGCCGACATTGCCAACGCCACCACGCAGCAGGCGACCAACGCCCAAGAGGTGGCCCGCGCAATCCAGACTATTGCCCAGGTCACCGAGCAGTCGGCCGCTGGCAGTGAGGAAATGGCCTCCAGTAGCGAAGAACTTGGCTCCCAGGCCGCGGTCCTGCGCGACTTGGTCAGCCGGTTTGAACTGTAATCCGTCCGGCGATGCACTGATTCAGAAACGGTGCCGCGACGCACTGCTGCGTCTCGGCACCGTTTCGTGTTTTCACGGCTGGTGATCTCCCCAGTCTTTGGAGGGCTTGGCGGGGGGCCTCGCAGGCGAGGGCCTTGTGTTGCGGCCGGGGTCGGGCTACGCTGGGAGACGGCTTCCGACGGGAACGCTGCGTCTCTCTTTCTGCTTTCCACGACTGCCCTGCCCGTTATGGACGATTCGTTGTTCACGTTGCTGCTTGGCATTTCGGCCGCTGTGCTGATGGGTTTCTCCAAAACGGGGCTTCCGGGGGCGGCCACGCCGGCCGTGGCGTTGATGGCCGCAGCCTTCCCGCAGAATGCGGCAATGTCGGTCGGGGCGATGCTCCCCTTGTTGTTGATCGGCGACGTGTTTGCCGTCGTGCGCCGGGGCCGTGATGCCCAGTGGAGGCGTCTGTGGAGGCTGTTCCCCTATGTCTTGCTCGGCATGGGGCCCGGCTACTTGGTCCTCTGGTGGTTCACCGGCGAGCAACTCCGCCCCGTGTTAGGTGGGCTGGTGTTGGGACTCCTCGGCGTGGAGCTGGTGCGGCAGCGGCTTGGCTGGACCGAGATCCCCGAACGCTGGTGGGTCGTCGGGTCGACCGGCTTTTTGGCCGGATTTGCCACGGTTGTCGGCAACGCCGGCGGCCCGGTGATGAGCCTTTACTTGCTCAGCCAAGGGCTGGCCAAAGAAGCCTTCATCGGGACCTGCGCCTGGTTCTTTTTCCTGCTCAACTTGAGCAAGGTGGTCCCCTTTTGGTCAGCCGGCATGCTCAACCGCCAGACGCTCTCCATCGGGCTGACGCTCGGCCCGGTAACCCTCGTTGGCGGCCTGTTCGGGCTCTGGCTCCTCCAGCGTATTTCCCAGCGTTCATTCAACGCCATGATGCTGCTGTTAGCCGCGCTGGCCGGCGTCTGGCTGATCGCGATGTAAGGGACGCCCTTACCAAGTGAATTCCAGCCCGCCGGTGCCCGTGTGATAGGCGAGGGCCGAGTTGAAGTGGACGTCGTACTCGGCAAACAGCCGGCAGTTGTCGCCCACATGCCAGTTGAGGCCGGGGCCCAGCACGACCCAGTCACGCCCCAAATCGACTCCCCGCACGCGGAAGGCCGAACTGGTGCCGTCCAACTGGGCAACGACCAGGGCCGCTTCATCAAGGAGCTCGTGGATCCAATAGGTGCGGAATTCCAGGTCGGGCATCCCCAGTCGGGGGCTCTGCAACTGGGTGACCAGCCGTCCGCCGACAATCGTTCGCAGCGAGTCAAGATCCACGCCGCCAAGGGCCAGGTCGAGCGAGTCGGCCCCCGATTCCAGGAGGTTTTCTTGACGCACATAGATGTGTTGCATCGCCACAAACGGTTGGAGATTGAAGTGCTTCGTGCCGTAGAGCTGGCCATACTCGACCCGCAGGCTGGACTGCCAACCGTGGTTGTTGCCCGTTGCCTGGCGATCGATCGCGCCGAATTGGAACCGGCGGGTTGTGTCATGGCTGTCGTAGCCGAACCCAGCGGCAAGCGTCATGTAGTCGCTTTCGCCAAGCTGGGTGAGGAAACCGCCCCAATGATGACTCTTCACGTCGGCGTTGTTCATCAAGCCGGCAGTGGTGTTGACGAACGTTTCGCTGTAGTTGTAGAAGAGGCCCAGCCGAATGCTGGGGCTTACAAACCGTTCGAGGGCGACCAGCGAGCCGCCAAGCGAGTAGTCGAAGCCATGCGCGTTGCCGTCGGCAAATGCCTGCCCACCACGTCCGTAGCCGATGGCCCAGCCAGTCCACCGGTTCGCCAACTCGGATTCCTCCTGGAAAGCCAGTGGATCGAGCACATTCGCGCGCAGGCGGTTGGAGAGGAGCGTGTAGAGGAAACTGGTATTGTCGCGGCCAACGACCGGAAGCGAACCGTACAGCTCGCCGCTGATTTGGTCCATCGCGCTTCGCAATCCGGCCACGTCGACCGCATTGAGCGACGTCATAACCGTGCCCAGGTCGCCGCTGGCCGAGGCATAGATCTGATCCATGTAGCCGGCGACGGCCGTCTGGTTGGCCGTCTCGGCGTAGTTGGAAAACGCCTGCCGGCTGACCCGTAGCCAATACTCCGTATCGCCGGCCCGTTTTTCCGCGGTGAAATCGATGAGGGCCGTGTCGAAGACGTCGAAATCGCCGCTGATTCCTCCAGCCGCGGTGAGGAAGCGATACTCGCGGTTGTCGGTGATCCGCTCGGTGGGCACAACCTGGAGCGTCCCGCCCAGCAGATCGGCCGTGCCGCCGATGGCCACAAGGTCGCTCTGACCGGCGTTGTCGATTTCGATCTCAAGAGTCGCGTCAGCCCCATGGGTATAGTTGCCCGAGACAGTCAGGGTATCGATCGAGTTGCCCGGAGCAAGGCGGCCTTGGTTGGTCACGTTGCCGCCGATGGAGCCGTTACCTTGGAGGGTGGCACCACTGGCCACCGCAACATTTCCGCCGAGGACCCCGTTGACGGCCAACGAACCGGCGTTCACTTCGGTCGAGCCGGTGAAGCCGCTGCTGTCACCGGTGAGAGTCAGCCGGCCGGCGCCGAGCTTCTGGAAGATCCCGCTCCCGGAGATCGCCCCACCAAGCGACAGATTGCTGCTGTTGTTGATGGCGAGCGTTCCGGCGTCGATCACCAAGTTGCCGGTGAAATTACTGGTCACGCCGTTGAGGGTCAGGGTTCCTGAGCCAAGCTTCTGAAGATTACCGCTGCCCGACAGTACTCCATTGAGGACCGCATCAAACGCGCCAACGTTGAAGACATTGTTCCCGCTTTCCAAGTTGATCGGGCTATTCAGAGCGTAGTTGCCGGGCCAAGTCAGCGTGCCGCCCTGGAAGACCAAGATCGACGAACTGCCGCCAAACGGGTCGTCCGAATCGATCGTCTCGCTGCCGCTGATTACGACCACGGTGCTCAAGCTGAGGCCCGTGCCAGAGAACCGATAGGTGATCGTATTACTGAAATCGGCCAGCGCGTAACTGGCCTCACTGCTGTTGCCAAAACTACCGGCCGCGGAGAGAAGATCCATGGCCATGAAGTACGTGTCGCCAACCGTGGCCTCAAACGAGAAGGTCTGGTCATAGGCCAGGTAGTAGACGTTCCGGCCGGCGGCGACTTGGGCGGCGGCCTCCGCCTGGGTGTCGGCTGGCAGATCGCTGATGCTGATCTCCCCCGGACCGGCGACTCCGTCCACAACGCGGAGGATTCGCAGGCCGGCGTTGTTGTACCAACTGTTGGCCTGGGGCCCTTCGTCTTCCATCCAGACATTGGTTTCCGGCACCTGGACGGTACAGGTGACGCCGTTGTCGATGAGTTTGGCGATCCCGTCAAACGTGTTGTCACCGAAGATGCTGCGGGTACCCGTCAGGGGATCCAGCCGCTGGATCTCGGCCATATATTCCACACGGGCTTCGGTGTAGATGCCAGTACCGGTCAACAGCTCCTTGACGGCCAGCAGCCCGTCAAAGTGGATGTCGATCGACGTGTTGACGGTGGAGCCTATTGGTAACTGGCTGGAGCCGAAGGTCATCGGCTTGAGCGATTGGCAGGAGTTGCCGTTGGTTTCGGTTTGGAAGGGACTGTGACGGACCGTTTCCGTCCGGCTGCGCACGAAGCCTGTTCCTTCCCCGAGCACGCTCGCTTCCACCCAACCGGTGCCGGTAGCAAAGGTGCCCGACTGATAGATGTATCCGGTCGTGTTGAGCCAGGCGTCGTTCGCACCGATCTTGGCTGACACGGCCGCCCCGTTGAAGTCATCGGGAATGTCAGGGTCATTTCCCTGATTGATGTCTTCTGCCGCCAGACGCCCCACGGTGAAGAAGACGGACAACACAAAGATCGCCAGACTGCCGGGCCAAGTCCGTAGCCGCATCGTTCAGTTCCTTGAGTCACCGGAATGCTATTGGTGCCCCTCTTATAGTTAGGACGCCTTCCATCAGAGGGGGGTAATTCTTCGGCAATCGTGGTTTGAGGCCAAGCCAAGGAAGATGTACGCCACGATGGATATCAGTCTATTTCTCGTCTGGAGGCTCCAAAGGGCTTTGGGTGTTTTCCGAAAAACCAGTCCTGTGATAGCATTTTCAGGTTTCCCCGATTGGAAATGGCATACCTCCGAATGGCATTGACTTGCAACACGGGGGGCGAAGCGGGAGCCCCTTTCGTGCCTTCTGATCTGTCGCGAGGATGGATAGAATAGGTCGTTTGCCTGACGTGTAAGCTCCCAGGAAGACATCGAGATGACGCTCTACTACGCCGAAGGTTCCCCCACGGCTGATTTAGCCCCGGATGATCTGCGTGCAGCCCTGACTAGCAGCCTCGACAAGCTCGGGTCGCGCCAGCGTGTGCTGGCTCTGCCGCCCGACTTCACCCGGTTTAACAGCATGGCCGGGCCACTCACCTGTATGGTCTACGACTACTTCGGCGACCGGCTGGTCGACGTGATGCCGGCCCTGGGGACCCATGTGCCGATGCCCGACTGGCAACTGGAACGGATGTTCCCGGGCTTGCCGAAATCCCTGATCCGCGAGCACAACTGGCGCACCGACGTGGTTACGATCGGTGAAGTCCCGGCCGACGTGGTCCACAAGGCCACCGAAGGGATTTGCTCGAAGCCCTGGCCGGCCCAGTTGAATAAGCTGGTCTACCAGGGAGGGCACGATTTGATCCTTTCGATTGGCCAGGTCGTGCCGCACGAGGTGATCGGCATGGCCAACTACAACAAAAACCTCTTCGTGGGGGCCGGCGGGGTCCAGGGGATCAACGAGAGCCACTTCATCGGCGCCGCCTATGGCATGGAACGGATGATGGGGCGGGCGGATACGCCCCTGCGGCGAATTCTCAACTATGCCCAAGACCACTTCTGTCGTCACCTGCCGCTGGTCTTCGTGCTGACCGTCATCGGCCCACGCGGCGACGGTAGCTTGGCCGTGCGTGGGCTGTTCATCGGCGACGACGTGGAGTGTTTTGAAAAGGCCGCTGCCTTGTCGGTCAAAGTCAACTTCACCGTGTTGGACGAATCGCCGAAAAAGATCGTCGTCTATCTCGATCCCGAAGAATTCCACAGCACTTGGCTGGGGAATAAGGCCATCTATCGAACACGCATGGCGATTGCCGACGACGGAGAACTGATCGTGCTGGCTCCGGCCGTCGGCACCTTTGGCGAAGACCCGGAGATCGACCGGCTGATCCGGAAGTACGGTTATGTGAATACGCCGAAGATCATGCAGTTTGTGCAGTCGACTGACGACTTACCCCGCAACCTCTCGGCCGCCGCCCATCTGATCCACGGCTCATCAGAAGGCCGTTTTGCGATCACCTACTGCCCAGGCAGACTGAGCCAGGAGGAGATCGAAGGAGTCGGCTATCGTTATGCTGACCTGGCAACGATGCTTGCCCGCTATCAGCCCGATGAACTCACCGACGGCTGGAACACTCTGCCCGATGGCGAGCGGATCTTCTATATCAGCAATCCGGCGCTGGGATTATGGGCTTCGCGGGAGCGGCTCTACGGCGCAGCCTGCGACAAGAAATAAAAACGCCCGTTGTTGGCGGGGCAGGGACCAACAACGGGCAGAAAGGGTGAGGGGCTTGCCCTCACTGCCCTTATTATAGATCCACGCTCCTCGCGTGCAACCCCCTCTTATGGCTGGCATGGGGCCAAAATCGGTAATACTCTGACGGCCATCGTCATACGACAATCCCGGGTCCTGTCCGCCGGCACTCCGGAGGACTGCTTAGGGGAAAGCCCCCTAGACTTTTTTCCCCGAACGGTCGTCATCGTCATCCATCGTAAGCCGGAGGGGGAGGACTCGAGTCATGCGAGTCTTGTGCTTCTCTTGCGGTTTGTCGTCTTGGCGGTGTTGGTCTTTCTCCTCCGGTGGACGCGTTGGCCGCGACCGGAGTTGGTGATCGTCGTTCGCAACGGTCGGGTGAAATCTCGCGGCATGTTCCCCGAGGCCTTACGGCTGCAATCGATCTAATGGTGAAGGAATGACAAAAGGCTCAAGTTCGAAGCGGCCCTAAAAACGCTGAGTTCGGATACCCAAACGTCTCGGATCTCGTTGACCGTTTCCGGGACACCAAGCCGCCCTTTGAGTCTCCTCGACAACCACTGCGAAGGAGTCCCGTTTTTCGTCAACCGTTTCAATTAATCGTTGGGGAAAAGATGCTCCGGGGGGAGCCTTCGCCGGTTCTTTCGTATGTAGGGATCAAATTGCCAAGGAGCGAAGCCGCAGTCGTGGGGACTGTCAGCCATTGAACGTAACAAATCCGCTGGCCCGATTTCAAGGCAAAGTCTTGGACTCCCCCGCAGAATCTGCGAGACGTGCCGTTGGAGGGGGGGGCGGTAGTTCATCACGCGTGGTTGTCAGACTCTCCCAGAAACCGCCGACCGCACAATCGCCCCAATCCGCATCTCCTCGCCTATCCGGTCTGTTCGGCGGCGGCCTCCCGTCCTGTGGGACGTTTTTATGCTACATACAGCCAGACGCGGTGGCCGCCGGCATATTCGGCGAGCCAGAAAGCATTTTGGGAGCGTGGAAATGATTCTGATCGTTGGCTTTATCGTCGTCTTGGGGTCAGTCTTGGGCGGCTTCACGATGGCAGGCGGCCATGTGGGTGCGCTGATCCACCCTTCGGAATTTGTCACGATCGGCGGCGCGGCGATGGGTTCGCTGATTGTCATGTCGCCCAAGAAGGTCCTGATGGATCTGATTCACGGCGTGCTTTCCAGCGTCAAGGGGTCACCCTTTGGCCGCAAGGCCTATGAGGAATTGTTCAAACTCTGGTACGAGCTGTTGCGGTTGGCCCGCAGCGACGGCCTTTTGGCGCTCGAAAAGCACATTGCCAGCCCGCACGAAAGCATGATCTTCGGCAAGTACCCGAGTCTGACGAACAATCATCATGTGATGGAGTTCATCTGCGGTGCGTTGACGCCGGTTATCGAGCGAAGCGTGCCGGGCGAGCGGATTCCGGCTTTGTTGGAAGCCGAGCTGAGGGCGATGGAAGAAGAGCATCACGCTCCCTTGGGGGTGCTTTCCAAGACGGCCGACGCCTTGCCTGGCTTCGGCATCGTCGCGGCCGTGCTGGGGATCGTGATCACGATGGGGGCCATCGACGGGCCGGTGGAAGAGATCGGCCACAAGGTGGGCGCCGCGTTGGTCGGGACCTTCCTGGGGATCCTCATGTCCTACGGTTTCTTCGCCCCCTTAGCCGTGCGCTTGGAGTTCATCAGCGCCGAGGAGATGGCCTTTTTCCGCACGATCAAGTCGATCGTGCAGGGGGTGATCGACGAGCTGGCGCCAAAGTCGGTCATCGAGCAGGCGACCCGCGGGCTGGCCGCGGAGGTCCGGTTTACCCGGGAAGATCTGGAGACCCTGTTCAAAGAAGTTGAGGGAGGCTAATCGCCCACGAATCGGTGTGAGGCCGATCGTGGGAGAACTGCTTCGAAAGGGACGTTTCGATGGCTGGTAAAGGTGGCGGTGCATGGAAAGTGGCCTACGCGGATTTTGTCACCGCGATGATGGCTTTCTTTCTGGTCATGTGGATCGTGGCCCAGAGCAAGGAGGTCAAGACGGCCGTGGCGGAATATTTCAAAGATCCGTCCGGAGGAGGTCGCAAAGAGGGAGGCTTCTCGCCGATCCCGATGAAGAACCACGCCGTGCCGACGACGATGAAGCGATCCTCCGCGGGCCCACGACCGCGTGGGCGGGGGGCGGCCGGTCCGGGCGCCCAGCCCACCCCGACCGAAGACACGGAAGGCCCGGGTGCCGACCGGGCCCGGCTGCTGGTGCTGCACGGCGCCAAGCAATCGAGCATCGGTTCCGTCCTCCAGTTCCCTTACGACTCGGCCCAGTTGAGCGCCGAGGAGAAGGAGCGGCTCCAAGCGGTGATCCCAATGCTCCTTGGCAAACCGAACAAGATTGAGATTCGCGGCCATGCCTCCCGGCGTCCGCTGCCGCCGGGAAGTCCCTTTCCTGACACCTGGCAACTTTGCTTTGCGCGTTGCATGGCGACGATGAAGTGCCTGGAGGAAGGGGGCGTCGAACCGTCACGGTTGCGATTGAGTCAGGCTGGCCCCCATGAGCCGCGCACGTTGCGTCTTGAACCCGAGCAACAGGCGCTCAACTCGCGCGTCGAGGTCTATATGGTCAATGAGTATGTCGAAGATCTTATCGGCACGCCGGAGGAACGGGCCCAGCGGTTCAAATCGCCTTGAGGCGGCTGAAAGATTAGTCGCTGGAGATGGAAACGATCAGCGACATGCCCAATAATCAGATTGGTAGTCAGCATCGAATCGCACGCGATATTCCTCTCGCTCCAAAACGCCGGGGGAAGCTATATTTGCTTGTGGGAGTGACCAACCGCCGCCCCCGTCCTTGGAGAATGTCTGATGGGCACTTTCTACGTCAATCACACCGTCCGTGCGCCGCAAGACCGCGTGATCGCCTTTCTGAAAAAAGAAGGACGCACGGCCTTTGTGAGTCCCACGTATCATGGCTACACGGTCGTTTGCGATCGACAATGCGACGAGCAAGATCCGATTGCTATTGCGAGGCTCGGGCAGCGGCTCTCCTCGCACTTGGAGAGTCCCGTCCTGGCCGTCCTCAATCATGACGATGCAATCCTCTGTTACTGGCTGTTCGAGCAGGGGCGGCTGATCGAAGAGTATGATTCGTTTCCCGATTGCTTTGAGGATGAGGAGGAGGACGACGACGACCTGGGCGAGTTCCAGTTCGGCTGGCAGGAAGACGATTGGCCCGCGGAAGATCTGACCGAGGCCCCCGACGATACGACCGGCGACGGCGAGGAATTGTGCCGCGTCTTCGGTCGGCCAGCCCTTTGCGATCAGGTGCGGTGGGTCCTGGCCGGGCGCGACACGCTCTTTGCCCAACAGATCCATCAGGAGTTGGTGCGGATTCTCGACCTGCCCCCGTGTAGCCTGGGGGCCGGCTACAAGTGCGTCGCCCAGCGGTTTACGACACTAGATCGGGATGCTTGCGTGCACGTCGGTCAGGAGTCGGTCGACCCGTTTGCCGGACGCCAACGGAGCACTTCCTAACTGGTTGGGTTCATCCGACGAACCGAGCAGGTGAGCGACACGTGGCCTTTCCGGGCCGCCCCCCTCTTGTGGTTCGGTAAGAGGCTATTTCCTTTCCTGGGACAACGTGATACAATATCCGCCGTAGTGGCGAGAAGCGATGTGAGCCCCACGGCACGCCTAGTGCTCTCGTTCTAAGTCACCCAGCGATTTGCGTCACAGCCACCCTTGTTGGCAAGGCTCGGCTCTCCAGTTGCGGTTGATTTTCTCTCCCTACCGTTCGGCCGCAATCTTCCTTAACGGGAGGGGGCTCGGGTGAAGACATGACGGCCTCCATGGGTATTGTTTTTTCTTGGAAGGAGTGGCCGTATGCCGCAAGGAAAGATCAAAAAGGTGATCGCAGACAAAGGGTTTGGTTTCATTGGCGGGGAGAAGGGGGACCTCTTCTTCCACCACAGCGCCATCGAAGGGACTCGCATTGAAGAGCTGCGGGTTGGCCAGTTCGTCAGCTATGAAGAAGGCCGTGGTCCGAAGGGTCCCCGGGCGGAAAACGTCCGACCGATGTAAGTTCGGCGAGCATTGCAAGGAGTCTGTACGTTATGACCAGTATCTACGTGGGCAATCTGTCGTACCAAGCCACGGAAGACGCCCTTCGGGACGCCTTCGCCCAGTACGGCACGGTCTCGAAGGTGAATATCGTGATGGACCGGGAAACCGGCCGTCCCCGAGGGTTCGCCTTCATTGAGATGGCCGATGGTCGCGAAGCGGCCACGGCGATCCAAGAGATGAATCTTAAGGAAATCGCCGGGCGGGCGATTACCGTGAATGAAGCCCGCCCCAAGCCCGACCGACCGCGGCGTGGCGGCGGGCGTCGCGGCTGGTAGGCCGCGTTGTCGTTGGGGCTATCGCGTTCCCGGTTGGACCCTCCGGTTCGACGGGGACGCCCCTATTTCCACCTCCAGACCCCCGTGTCGTGTCGCTGTCGGGCCTGTGTGGCGCCGTTTTGCCTCCGTGAGGGGTCTTGAGATGGAGTATCCTGACGAAGGGGTTCGAGTGAGTCCCTCACCTTGTGGTCTGGGGGTCTTTTCCCTGCGTGCCTTTGCCGAGCATGAGCTGATTGGTCCGATCCAAGGTACGCTCATGGAGGACCCGCAGTACCAGTCGGACTACTGCATGGAAATTGGCGACCACGCAGCCTTCGAGCCAGACGCCCCTTTCCGCTACATGAATCACAGTTGCCATCCCAACTGTGCTTTGGTCGAACTCGAGATCGAACGCGAGGATGGCACCGTGGCCGCCCCGGAACTGTGGGTCGAGACGCTTACCGCGATTTCCCCGGGGGAACAAATGACGATCGACTATGCCTGGCCCGCTGAGTTTGCCATTCCCTGTCGCTGCTGCTCGCCCAACTGCCGTGGCTGGATCGTCTCCGCTGCGGATCTCGCCCGGCTTGCTTCCCTCGAACCGCCGGCAACTCCCATGCCTGGCACAAGGGATGGGACTCAACGGGGCCGGGCCACGTCGTAGGCATAGAGGTATTGCCCGTGCCGGAGATAGAGCCGGGCACCGCAAACGACCGGATGGGCCCAGGTCGGCCCTTCGCCCTGCTTGGGAAGCGTGAACTGGCTGACGATTTCAAATCGGTCCGGCCGGGCTGGCACGAGGGCCACGACGCGCTGCTCGTTCATCACGTAGAGCATGCCGTCGGCATAGGTCAACGTCGCGGATCGTGGGCCGACAAGTCCCTTGGTGGCATACATGGTTTTCCCTGTCTGCCAGTCGAGGCATGCCCAATGGCGGTTGCGATGGTTGCCGTCGGCCAAGCCGAAGAGATAGCCGTCGACCAGCACGACGCCGCCATGTTCATTGTCGAGTTCTTCGGTGTGCCAGACTCGCTCGACCGTGCACTGTTGACCTGCAACATGGAGCTTGACCTTGGTGGCCCCGCGGCCCCAGGTGCCCGCAAAGAACAGCTCGCCTTCGTGAAAGAGAAGGGACGAGACGTTCACATCGTAGGCGGCTGGGTGGTCGTACTTCCAGAGCAGCTTGCCGGTGTCGGCTGCGACGCCCACGACCGAGGCGGAGGTCATCGTGACGATCTGTCGCAAGCCCGCGTAGTCGATGAGAATCGGCGAGGCATAGGCGGGCAATTCGCCAATGCCCGTGCAGGTCCAGATGGTCTTGCCCGTATCTTTGTCCAGGGCGACGATGCCGACCTCCGGCCCTCCGGGGCAACAAATGACCCGGGAACCGTCGACCAGGAGCGACTCGGCCAGGCCCCAGCGGGGATTGCGTCCTTGGAACTCGGTGAGCATGTTGAGCTGCCAGAGCACGCGTCCGGTGGCGGCGTCCAGACAGATCACGTCGCCGTCGCCGTTGAGATGATAGAGCTTACCGTCGGCCACGGTGGGCGTGCTGCGGGCACCGGGATACTGGCGGTCGTAGGCCGGTCCGTTCTTGGCCTGCCAGAGTTGCCGGCCGGCCAGATCGAGGGCCGTAATGACCGTGTCGGAGCCGATGTTCCCGGCGGTGTAGATCCGCCCGCCGCTAATCGCCACACTGGCCCAGCCTTCGCCGATCCCTTCGGCTTGCCAGAGGAGTGTTGGTCCCTCGTCGGGCCAATGCCTGAGCAGGCCAGTGTCGGTGGAGCAGTTGTCGCGTCGCGGGCCGTGGAACTGAGGCCACTCGGGATTGGCGGCGCGAGCCGGCGGCGCGACGAGGCTCAGGAACACAAACAGTCCGGGGAGGAAGGCCAGTCGTTGAGGCATCATCTCACTGATCATCCCTATGGGGTGGCGGGGCTCAAGAACAAGTCTGATCGTACCGGTCACAGGGTTTTTTCGATCAACGGCGCCACCGGCGTGACTGACAAGTCCATGCGGCCATCCCCGTGGTTGATCGTGCAAATGATGTACTTGTCGCCGCAGACGAACTGCGGGTGGGGATCGGGATGGAGCGTGCTGGGGTTCTCTTTCGTGTTGAAGGCCGGAAGCACCGAGTAAAGGAAGACTTCCTTCTGCGTCACGGAGTTATAGAACCCGACTTGCCAGGAACAGCCGCGATACCAGGGGCCGACACTGTGATCGTAGGTGAAGTAGCGATGATCGGTGGTCATCGTGGCATGAGCGGCTCGCACCGGGGCGACCCGGCTTTGCTTGCCGCTTGCCAGATCGTAGTAGATGACCCCGTACTGTCTCCCGCTGCTGCAATAATAGAAGCCCTTACCGTCGGCCGCCCAGTATTCATGCGTGGCGTAGTTGTTCATAGGCGGAATGATGCGGCGTTGGCCCTCGGGCTCCACCAGAACCAATCGGGGATAGACACCGTCGATGTTCTGGATGCGGTGTTCGACATGGTGGGAATCGGTCCACCGGGTTTCGTGGGCACATAGCGCCAGGCGGTCGTTCGTCGGGTGGACTTGGCCATGGTTGACGCAGACCGACTCTTCCCCCCATTTCTCGAACCGGCCGGATTGGATATCGAGCATGCCTTGGATGAAGCGGTCGTCGACCCGGGCATCCATGAATACCTTGCTGCGGTCGGCCGTGAGGGTTACGTGCATCGCAAGACTTCGAATTTGCTTCCCTTCGGCTTTCAGCTCCTGGGGAATGTCGCACAGTTTTTCCTTTTGGCGGGACGTGCCGCGCAAGTTCATCCGGTAGAAGCCGTCTTCCTCGAACCAGTAGAGAATCGCAGTGTCCGTGTCGAGGAAGGGGATGCTGCCGCGGATCTCCAGCGAGAGCACATCGTCGTGGAGGAAATCGACCAGCGCGAGCGATTTGTTGTTGCGCCGCGGGCCGCCACAGATCCAAAAGACGAGGAACCGGCCGTCTTCGGTCATCGATTTCTGGGTGAAATACAGGCTCTGCTGCTCCTCGGCGATCCGCGTGTCGAGAACATAGGAGACGACGCCGGACTGGGGATCGACATGCTTGCGGAAGTGCTTGGAGGTCTCCGGCGTTTTCAGCGTGGACGCGGCCGGTTCCGCGGCAACGCAGGGAAACGCAAAGAATGCCAAAAGCAACAGTATCAACAGATGGAGTCGCATGTGGTTTCTCTCTTTATGTCGGGTGACGGTATCGACAGTAGTGGGCACAGCCCATGTGCCGTCCACCCGGTTGCCATTTTCGTTTGGTTCCGCCCCACACGCCACGCCCCGCCTGGGGGGCTTCGCGGCTGGGGCTATGGTCTCACCAGATCGGCAGCTTCCGCCACTCTTCACATGGCGCCGCCATCGGGCGAGGTGAGCAGTGCGCGGCGGTTGCCGCGCTGATCGGTACGGTAGAACCAGTAGGTCGACCACAGGCCGTCGGAGAGAAAGAGGCGGCCCCTCCGGTCGATGGTCAAGCGGTGGTAGAAACGCTGTGCTCAGAGAACGGCGGTACGATCAGTACGCGAGGGGCTTTCCAGGGCCCATCCGGCGGCTTGCGCAGGTGGGCCGACGTGCCATTGTAGCAGCCGAGAAGGGAAAGGGCTCGTTTCATTGCAAGAGGCCCTTGTCAGGCAGCATCACCACAGGATCGAT
The DNA here is from genome assembly GCA_964558295.1 of uncultured Planctomycetaceae bacterium. Classification (GTDB taxonomy): domain Bacteria; phylum Planctomycetota; class Planctomycetia; order Pirellulales; family Thermoguttaceae; genus JBDKTH01. The sequence continues at coordinate 19,098 of CAZLDQ010000103.1, forward strand.
ACACGTTACAACGCAGCATCCTGGCCTGACACTCTGGATACCATTGTATCAGGCAACCTTGGCGGTTGGCCGGCAGTTTTCGCAGGAAGGGGAGAGAAACGCGGCAGGGAAGAAAAACCGGCTAGACAGTCGCATCGCAGAGATGTCCAAACCGCCTGAGTAGATCGTTTGATTGCGGGGTGTCGTTGACGGTTTGTAGTAGCACGGTGGGATCGGTGCCGTCGGCGCGGAGCGACTCGGCGCACTCGGTGAGGTAGGTCTTCATTGCGACGACGTCGAACTCGGGATGAAATTGGACACCCCAGGCATTGGGGCCAACAACGAAGGCATGGTGTGGGTCGTGGAGATTGGAAGCCAGACAAGTCGCGCCCGGGGGGAGGCGAAGCACCGATTGGGCGTGGCAGGTATGCACCAAGAATCGTTCCGGCAGGTGCCCGAACAGGGGATCGTGCCGGGCTGGAGCTTGCAGTTGCACTTCGACGGTGCCGAACTCCTGGCCGCGCGGATGCCAGTCCACTTCGCCGCCCAGGGCATGGGCGAGCAATTGATGTCCGTAGCAAATGCCCAACAACGGCACGCCGGCTGCCAGGACCTGGGGAATCCAGCGGGCCGCTCGCTCGCTCCACTCGGCCCGCTCGGTGACCATGCCGTGGGAGCCGGTCAGCACAATCCCGGCAAATGATTGGGGATCGGGCAGGACGGGTTGCTTTTGAACGTCGCAGACGACGCTCCGGCGGCTGGGCAGACCGAGTCGATTCCGAACCCAGTCTTCGAAGTCACCATGAGTGGCTGCCAACGTAGGGAAAGTTGCACCGAGCTTCAGAATCAGGATTGGCTTCATTCGCGGAAGTATACTGTTGGGAGCACGAAGTGAATATGGCGGCGTCGGCGCGAAGCGGAAGGGGGGCGTTCACGCTTGCCAAATCGGGCGTGGGCGTCTAGATTGAGATTCTGCCCGGCCGGTTGGTTCGCCGACGGCACAGGGGGGGCCGCGAGCGTAGACCA
>CAZLDQ010000104.1:0-3405 GCA_964558295.1 uncultured Planctomycetaceae bacterium
CATCAGCTTCCTGGCCCTGCCCGGCAAGGCCTTTGCTGCCGACTGGAGCCCCTTTGCCCTGAGTCTCTCGCTCCCCCTGGCCGCGTTGGTCGCCACACGTTGGTTTATCCCGTTCTATCGCCGCTCTGGCGAAATCTCCGCCTACAACCACTTGGAGCATCGTTTCGGCCCCTGGGCAAGGACCTATGCGACCCTCTGCTACCTCCTGACCCAAGTCGCCCGGATGGGTTCGGTGATGTATCTGCTCGGTTTGCCGCTCTACCATCTCCTGGGATGGGACCTCCGGGTAATCATCGTCGTCACTGGCGTCTTGACCACGCTCTACACTTGCCTGGGCGGGATCGAAGGGGTGATCTGGACCGACGCCGTGCAAAGCCTCGTCCTGATCGCCGGCGCACTGGCCTGCGTGCTGATGATCCCCTTCGACATGCCCGAGGGACCGGGACAACTCTTCCGCATTGCCCACGAACACGGCAAGTTCAGCCTGGGCAGTTTTGGCCCGAGTCTGACGGAGGCGACGTTCTGGGTGATTCTTGTCTACGGACTGTTCATCAACCTGCAGAATTTCGGCATCGACCAGAGCTATGTGCAGCGTTACCAGGCAGCCCGCTCCGAGCGTGAGGCCGACAAGTCGGTCTGGCTGGGAGCCCTCTTGTATATCCCGGTTTCCGCCTTCTTCTTTTTCATCGGCACGGCCCTGTTCGCCTACTACACGGCCCAGCCCGACCTGTTGCCCACGACGCTCCACGCGGAGATTGCCGCGGGCAAGGGGGACAATGTCTTTCCGTATTTCATCGTCGACCGCCTCCCCATGGGCTTCACCGGCCTGCTGATCGCGGCCATCTTCTCGGCCGCCATGAGCACGCTCAGCAGCAGCCTCAACGGCGCGGCCACGCTGACCTTGACGGACCTCTACAAGCGTTTCGTGCGTCCCGCGGCCAGCGAACGCGAGTCGATGCTCGTGCTCTATACGAGCACCGTGGCCTGGGGGGTCATTGGCACCAGTACGGCCCTAGCCATGATCCATGTCCAAAGCGCCTTGGACGCCTACTGGCAATTGGCCGGCATTTTCAGCGGCGGGATGCTGGGGCTCTTTCTCCTGGGGCTCATCTCGCGGCGTGCCCAGAACCCGGCCGCCGCGACCGGCGTGACGCTCGGCCTTCTGGTGATCGTCTGGATGACCTTCTCGCCGCGTCTCCCCGAGTCGCTCGCCATGCTGCGCAACCCGTTGCACAACTTCCTGATCATCGTGATCGGCACCTTGACGATCCTCCTGGTCGGCCTGGCTGTCAGCCGCCTCTCCGGCCGGCCGCCGGTTGACCTCCCGGGGAAGAGGTAAGGCCGAATGACGAAGGGCGAAAATCAAATGACGAAGGAATGACGAAAGCCAAAGCACGAATGGTCATCGACCGCTTCGTACTTCGTCCTTCGTGCTTCCTTCGTCATTTGATTTTCGTCCTTCGTCATTCGTCCTTCCATCCTTCCTGTTCTCGTGACTCCAAGAATTTTTCCTTGCAATTGTGCCACCCCATCCGCTACGTTCAATCATGGCAGTCTCCACGAGTGCCGTTTTGCTGTTTGACAATTTATCCCCCCCCCGAAGCCCGCCAGAGGTCAGTCGCTCGCCCCGCGCGACCCTCTTCCCGGAGGTTTGCTCTCGGCCCCCCGGTCCGGGTACAATGGCCGGCGGCGTGGATTCCCCATTCCTTTGCAGCAAAGGAGATCGGCAGTGAACCAACAACCTCTGAAGAGTACCTCCATTTCGCGGCGACATTTCCTGGCCTCAACGGCCGGGGCAACTGCTGCGGTAACCCTGGGCCCTGCCGTTTGTCGCGCTGCAGAAGAACCAGTCGCCACACTGACTGAGTCGCCCTGGTCAAAAATTCGCGGGTTCAACTATCAACCGAGTTATGGCAGCAATGGATTTGAACTCTGGCAGCAGTTCGACGCCGCAGTAATTGACCGCGAGTTGGGACAGGGCAAGAAGTACTTTCCAGGCATGAACGGCCTGCGCTGGTGGCTTTCTTGGGACTCCTTCCTTCGCAATCCCAAGCGCTACGCGGACAACTTCGAGACAGCCTTGACGCTGGCCGACAAATACCAGTGCAAAGTGATGCCCGTGCTCTTCAACCGCTGGCATGATTCGCTGCTCGACTACGGCGGGATCTATGTGGATCACTTCTTGCCCCGGGCGAGTTGGGTCCAGCGCGGCACGATGTTCGACGCTTTTTTGGACACGATCGTCGGCGGTCACAAGAACGATCCGCGAATCCTCGCCTGGGACCTCTGCAACGAGCCGTTTTCCTACAGTTGCCCGCCGGGAATGTACCCCGAGATCGACAAAGCCGAGTTGGCCTGGCTCACGGGACTCTATAAGCACTGCAAGAAGCTCGGCGCCGCAGCTCCGATCACCGTGGGCATTCACCCGGGCGTGCCCCTGGAAAAGGTCGAGTCGATCAGCGACCTGTTGAGCATCCACCCCTACTTTGTCCACAACCGACCCAACGCCGACAAGGCAGCCTACGAAAAAAGCCTCGACCGCGATGTGGCTTTTGCCGAGCGGGTCAAGAAACCGCTTCTGGCGACCGAATGCTGCTGGGGTTCGCTGGACGATCAGGTCCGTGTGGAGACGATCCGTTACACGCTGGAGAATCTCAAGCAGCGCAAGATCGGCTGGCTCGTGTACCTCTTGCACCACAGCCTGATCGCCGATGCCCATCGGCCCGAGTTCGGCCCGGTCGGTCCGCCCGAGTACCTTGGCTTCATCGAGGCCGACGGAAGTCTCCGTAAAGGGCACGAGATCTTCAACGCCTTCTGATTACTTGACCCCGTCTTGTTCCCAGATGGCGAAGCTATTCCCCTCCGTATCGAAGCACACGGCCAGGTGGCCATATCCGGGAAAAGATGTCTTGGGCATGTACACCTGGCCGCCGAGCTTCTCGACTTTTTCCAAATAGTCGTCAATCGACGGAACGCCAAAGTAGATCAGGATCGGCTGGCCGAGGTGTTTGCGGAACGACATCCCCCCGCCGGCCCCCGGTTGGCCGCGGGCGTCCTCGGTGTCCCAAAGCCAGTAGTCGATCGGCAGCGGAGCCTTTGCCATCTTCCAGCCGAACAGGGTTTCATAGAACTGCTGCGCGCGCTGCTGATCGTCGACGGGAATTTCGAAATGCACCACGGTTGACATACAATGCTCCTTCAGCCCCTCTGAGCCAGTTGGTGTTTTCAAACGCATAGCGTCCGAATTCTAGCCCGCCGGAGCCACAAAAACAGTCCGCCCCGCCCGGAGCCTAGGCATCTTGCTTGGCCCGTACCCCAAGCATCTTGCTTGGCCCGTAGCCTAAGCATCCTGCTTGGGTCGTAGCCTAAGCATCTTGCTTGGGTCGTAGCCTAAGCATCCTGCTT
>CAZLDQ010000104.1:3505-19914 GCA_964558295.1 uncultured Planctomycetaceae bacterium
TGCTTGGGTCGTAGCCTAAGCATCTTGCTTGGGTCGTAGCCTAAGCATCCTGCTTGGGCCTTACATCCTGCTTAGGCCTTGCTCACCGCCCCGTCCAGCACATAATGAGCCGTACCAAGTTTTTTGAGAAACCAAACCTGCAGCGAACACCCTCCGCGGCGTTCCCTACAGAAGTCTTTTCCGGTTTTGTTCAGCAAAACCCATAAGGCGGCTTTTTGCTGAAGGGACACTTGATTCCGGAGGCAACTCGCATGTGAACGACTCATCTACTGAGCGTCGTGATCGTCTTCTTGGTGAACGCGGCTGGCGGCGCGATCAAGTCCCTCGACGCCTCGGGCGCGGCCCAAGGGGTCTCTTCCGACGGCCATGGATTCCGTTTCCCGCTGGCGATTTGCGATAGGGATCGTTGTACCTGCCCGGCCTGTCGCTTTCCATGCGATCGAGGACCCAGGTCTCGTCAGTTTCATCCGGTTGGACCGTTCACGGCCGCCCGGTAGCGCGGCGCGACCTCCTCGGGACTGGTGATGCAGACGTCCAGGTCGCGGAGCAGTCCGTCGGTCAGGCTGTAGATCCAGCCGTGGACGGCCAGCCCCTGCCCGCGCGCCCAGGCCCCTTCGACGATCGTCGTCTGGCAGACGTTCACCACTTGCTCGATCACGTTCAACTCGCAGAGCCGTTCGATTCGCTTCTGCTCCTCGGGGATGGCGGCCAGGAGTGTCTCGTGCTTGCGGATCACGTCTTGCACATGGCGCAACCAGTTGTCGATCAGGCCGTGCGATCGATTCTCCAGGGCCGCCCTGACGCCCCCGCAGCCGTAATGTCCACAGACAATAATGTGCTCGACCTGGAGCACGTCCACCGCATACTGGAGGACGGACAAGCAGTTCAGGTCCGTGTGGATCACCAGATTGGCCACGTTGCGATGGACGAACAATTCGCCCGGCAGAAGGCCGACAATCTCGTTGGCCGGGACCCGGCTGTCGGAACAGCCGATCCAGAGGAACTTGGGCGACTGCTGCCGGGCCAACGCGGCAAAGAACTCAGGGTCACGAGCCCGAAGCGCCTCGGCCCAGGCGCGGTTGTTCTCAAACAGTGTGCGGAGTGTACGCATCGGTTCTCCTAGGGTAATGCCCCTGGCAGTATATCAGCCAGCGGCGCGGGGGCGAAGGGCGCCTACGATCCTCTTTCAGTAAGAAACCGGCAACCGGCCTCCAGTCGGGCCGGCTTGCCGTCATACCAGACCCAGTAGGCATACTCCTGAAGAAAATCCATCTTCAGATCGACCACTTGGTGGTCGTAGCCCACCGTGACGGTCACCCGCTGATTCAAGTCCGGTAGGTTGCCGAACCATTCGGTCAAATCGTTCCGCGGGTCGTCGCCCGACGACGGATCGACCGGCACCCACCCCACGCCAGGCAGGTAGAACTCAGACCAGACGTGGGGCGATAATTCCTTCTTCGTCCAGAAGCCGACTTGGCTGCGTGCTGGAATCCCTGCCGCGCGGCAGAGGGCCACAAACAAGGCCGTATACTCGCAGCATTCGCCGCGTCTGGTGCGCAACAGGTCCAACGCCCCCCAGAGCTTGCTCACCCGCCCACGCTCGGCATTTGACTGGTACGTGCTATGCTCCAACACCCACTTGTAAATCGCCCAAGCCACGTCGTAAGCCGGAGCCTTTGGATCGATCCCGTCGGGAAACAGTTGACCCAACGCCGCTCGCAGCTCCGGATGGTCGCTCTCCACGAGCGTTTCCGGCCGCAGGTAGATCGCCACCGAAGCGTCGGGGTTGGTCAGCCGGCCAAACTCCACTTGGCGCACTCGCGCCACGTCAAACACGAGATTTGCGACGTCGACCTCGTAGGTTAGACTCACCCGCCATTCCTGCACCACCGCCGGGCGCTTCAAATCGATCTTCATCACCGGCTGGCCAAACGGCTCGCTATTGGCCAGGACAAACCGCGAATTGGTCGTCCGGATCGGCAGCGGTTGTACCTGGAGCGGAGCGATTTGAACAGTCGGCTCTCCCTGAACCCGTTGGTGAGGTAAATTCACCGGGACTGGAACCACCAGGGCCACTCGTGAGAACGGGCTCCGGCCGACTGGCGTCAGTGTCACCTCATGAGTCACCCGGTAATGACGTGTCCCCCTCACACCAAACACCGACCGGCCCGCTGCCGTCTCTTCCGCCCCGGCGTCTACACTCACCGTCATCAGTGCAATCAAGGCGATTGCGTTCCAACCGATCCGCTGCATCTCCTCCTCCAATACCAGCCTACCAGAATTTCCTATTTCTACATTCCAATGGCAATTCTCATAGCACATTTGGGGGGTCATCCTCGCGCCATGTCCAATCGAACCGTAACAGTATCTCCGTGTCTCATGTTCCACGAGGAAGGAACAAATTCTTTGAGCCAAAAAACACGACGAAGTATAATGGCGGCGTTACCTAGGGGATTTCTTCTCTCTTCTTTTGGTCCTTATTTTGGCCGGGGTGACTTATGAATCTGACAGCTTCAGGATCGTCGGAACATCCGCATCGACAGGGCTTCACGCTCGTCGAACTCCTGGTGGTGATCGCCATCATCGGGATCTTGATCGCCCTGCTTCTGCCGGCCGTGCAGGCGGCCCGGGAAGCGGCCCGGCGCTCGCAGTGCACCAACCAACTTAAGCAGTTGGCCCTCGCAATGCACAACTATCATGATGTGCACAAGACTTTTCCTCGAAATTCCTACGGCAAGCCGGGCTCGAATGGGTGGGAACGATTCTCTGCCAATGTGTCAATCCTCCCCTTCATTGAACAAGGCCCCCTCTACGATCAGTTTGATATGACCAAAACCTGGGGTGATAACCGCAATGGTCCAATGGCTGTACGCGTAGCGGCGTTCCTCTGTCCATCGGCCAGACCATTCGTTCGCGGGACAGTGGCGACCGACTGGGCCGGGCCAGGAACCAACTACGCCTGGTGCTCTGGGAGTTCCGTCTACACGGCCGGCGGCGGGAACGACACGTATCAGAACGGGATGCTCAATAACCACATTGAACACCGCATGGCCGACGTGACCGACGGGTTGTCGAACACGCTCCTGGCTTCAGAAATCCTCTCTGGTGACGGCAATACGAACTCGCCCACCTACCCGTTCGATATCTTTTATAGCAGCAACAGCATCTTTGATTCCGTGGCCGACAAGCGTTTTCCTAGCCAAGCTGATCTGGCCACGATCGGTCAAGCGTGTCAGTCGCCATCGGGCGAACTGAGCAACAACGGAACACTTTGGGCCTGGTACGCTCATGCCCAGTCGTTGTTCAACGCCGCCGCACCGCCAAACTGGCAGTATCCCAGTTGTGGCGGCACTTGCTGCCCGGGGGGTGCCCATGACTGGGGCTACGGGATCATTCCCCCCCGCAGTCTCCATCCCGGCGGTGTCAATGCCGCGCTCGGCGACGCTTCTGTCCGCTTCATCAGCAGCACCGTCGATACCTTGACCTTCCAACGGCTCGGTGCGCGCAACGATGGCAATCCGGTCGGCGAGTTCTAACGGCGATTTGATTAGCAGTCATCCAATACAGTGTTACAAGGAATCCGAATATGATGCGCATGTTCCGGGCGATGGGAGCCCTGATCCTAGCCGTCGCCGTGCTGGCCGGTTGCAACCCAAGCGGCGTGGAAGTACGAACCTACCAAATCAAGAAGGCCTCGGGCCTCGACCAGGCCAAGCAACTGCTCCAGACGTATGCCAACGGCGCCCCGCTGGGCAGCGAAGTGACAAGCTATCCGCAAATCATCGAGCAAGTCAAAAAAGACGATCCTCAGAAAGGCGAGCTTCTCGAAAAGGGCTTCGCCGAACTCCAGCAGGCCGGCGCAGGTTGCGCGGAGAAGGCCAAGGCCCTGTTGAAACAGCTCTGAATCGGCTGGCACGCCCCGTGGTGAGTCACAGGAGCCACAGAGAGCCATAGGAACCAAAAAAGAAAGCAGAACCCCGATCATTCGGTCGGGGTTCTCGGTTTTTCCCCTTTTTCTACCATACGTTGTCAACCTGTAGTTCCCTACCCCTGCGGCCCTCCTCCGCTAACTGCACGGCCTCCTCTATCCGGGCAAACTTCTTCATCCGAGAGCAGAGCAAAGTGGTTCGCGCGCTTGCAGGCCGACAGGCGGCCGTTGTTCTGGAGGCAGACGCGGAAAAACAGACTAATCTGGCGTCGGGCATGTCGACGATGTCCTGGACTACCTTTTTCGTGCGATCGTAACCGACCAGGAACGACACTTCTTCCACCAATTCCCCGTCGACGGCCCGCTCGATGAACCGGAATAGTGCTTTGATCTGCGAGGCAAGATCCCTGTAGCGCTACCTTTGGGGCGTCTCATTCTGGACCGTCGTGCGCCCGTCGTCATCGAGCAAATACTGAACCAGACGCCTGAGCGGACGGGGGACCGCCTCCACCGACGCATCGTAGGCGTCGCCGTCCCTCAGCATTGCCGCCGAGACAGGCAATATCATCCGCTCCGGCGTGAAACCATTGAGGACTTTGAGCTGTGAGATCAAAATAGGATTGGTTTCCTTACACGTCGAGGTTCCGTGCTTCCAGGGCGTGCTTTTCGATGAACTCGCGGCGCGGCTCGACCTTGTCACCCATCAGGATCCGAAACAGCTCATCGGCCGCCCCGGCGTCTTCCATCGTCACTTGGAGCAGGGTCCGGTTGGCCGGATGGAGGGTCGTCTCGCGAAGCTCTTCGGGGTTCATTTCGCCCAACCCTTTGAAGCGGGTCACCTGGAGTCCTTTTTCGCCGGCGGAGCGGATCGCCGCCAACAGGCCGCGGAGGTCTTCCAGGCCGAGGACATGCTCGCCGCGGCGCAGCGTGTAGCGTGGCTCGTCCAATCCGGTCCGGTCCTGGGGAATTAGACTGTCGAGTTCGAAGTTCATCTTGCGCAACTCGGCCAACTGGCTGTTGAGCGAGCGGACCTCATGGAGTTCGACGATCTGCACGCGGGTGGAAGCGGTCAGGGGGTCTTCCCCGTTGCCGTTGGCCTCGCCATTGGGTTCGGCGGCGTTGGGTCCCTTGTCGTCCACGTTGAGTTCTTCCCCGGTCGCCTGTTCCTGGCGCTCGATAAACTCGTCCAATTCCTGGCGCGTCGTGAACCAGTATTCGTTGTGGCCGAGGAACACATGATAGACCGGCAAGCGGCCGCTAACCGGATCCTGGCGCAAAGCATGAGCCCGGAGGCTGATCCCGCGGCGTTCCAACGCGATGATCGACTCTTCCAGGACGGACAAGGTCCGGCAGAGACGTTCCATCTCCGCGCCTTCGATCACCCGACCGTCCCCCGGCTCGAAGACGGCATCCTTGAGCCCGGCCTCCAAGAGCTGGGCCTTCATTTCCTCTTCGGTCTGCACGTAGTACGTCTCTTTGCGCCGGCGCACGCGGAACAAGGGGGGCTGGGCGACGTAAACGTGCCCGCCCTTGATGAGGTCGTACATCTGGCGGTAGAAGAAGGTCAACAGCAGCGTGCGGATGTGCGAGCCGTCGACGTCGGCGTCGGTCATGATGATCACTTTGCCGTAGCGCCGCTTGGTCAAGTCCACATCTTCGCCGAACCCTGAGCCGATCGCGGCAATCATGCTGCGGACTTCCTCGCTGGCCAGCACTTTGTCGTCACGCGACTTATAGGCGTTGATGATCTTCCCGCGCAACGGGAGGATTGCCTGATATTGGCGAATTCGTCCGCCTTCGGCCGATCCACCGGCCGAATCCCCTTCGACGAGGTAGAGCTCGCATTTGTCGACGTCCCGGCTCGTACAGTCGCGCAACTTGCCGGGGAGCCCTCCCATCGACAGTGCCCCTTTCCGGTCGCGGACCAACGCCCGGGCCTTCCGCGCGCTCTCGCGGGCTTCGGCCGCCAGGATTCCTTTCTGTATGATCACCCGGGCAATTTTGGGGTTCTCTTCCAAAAAGCGGGAGAGGAAGTCCCCCACAGCCGAAGTCACAATCCCTTCAATTTCACTGTTGCCGAGTTTGGTCTTCGTTTGCCCTTCAAACTGCGGATGCTGCAGACGGAGCGAAATCACCGCGGTCAGCCCTTCGCGGAAGTCGTCGCCGTTGGGCACGAGGTCCTTGAACATATTCTCTTTCTTGCCATAGTTGTTCAAGGTCCGGGTCAGGGCCGAGCGGAAGCCCGACAGGTGGGTTCCTCCTTCGGTCGTGCAGATGTTGTTCACATAGGTGTGGACGTTTTCGGTGTACTCGCCGGAGTACTGCATGGCGATTTCCATCCCCACCTTTTCGCCCGTCTCCTGGGCGTCGACCTCGCCGGCGATGTAAATGATCTCCGAGTGCAACACCTCACTGGCCCGATTGAGATGCTCGACGAATTCGAGGATTCCGCGGTTATACTGGAAGGTATCTCCCTCGTTGGTCCGCTCATCCTTGAAAATAATCTTGATGCCCCGATTGAGGAACGCGAGCTCCTGTAACCGCCGATAAAGGATGTTGTAGGTGAAGGTCGTGACGGGGAAGATCAGCGGGTCGGGCTTGAAGGTCGTCTTCGTACCGACCTTCTTGGTGGCGCCGATCCTTCGCACCTCGCCAGTGGGCACGCCCCGCTCGTATTCCTGCTGATAGACATGGCCGCCGCGGCAGACTTCCACCTCACACCACTCGGAGAGGAAATTCACCACGGTCACGCCCACCCCGTGCAAACCGCCGGACGTCTGGTAGGCCCCCTTGCCGAACTTGCCGCCGAACTTCAACACGCACATCACCCCTTGAAGCGTGGAGAAGCCCAGGTCCGGGTGAACTTCAACGGGAATCCCGCGGCCGTTGTCTTCCACGGTCACCGAACCGTCGTTGTTGATCGTCACGGAAATTTCCGTAGCATAGCCGGCCATCGCCTCGTCGATCGAGTTGTCGACGACCTCGTAGACCAGATGATGCAGCCCGCGGATGCCCGTGTCGGCAATGTACATGCTGGGCCGTTCGCGGACGTGCTCCAGGTCGCTGAGGTGTTCGAGCTGTTCGGCCCCATACTCGCCTTCGACCCTTTGGAACTGGGCTAGTTCGCCGCTGAGGTGGTTGGTTGACTGGTTCTCGCCTTGAGAAGGCTTTTCGTGGGATTCACTCGCCATAATCTTCTTTCCAAAACATGGTGAGCCGGCGGCGACAATCCGTGGCGCCGCGGCGTAATCTTCCGCTCCGAGTCAACTGGGTATTCTCACTGGACCGGCCCGATCCGAAACCGCAAGTCCTTGATCGGATGGTCGGGGAGTGCCCGCATCATGGCCGCCAACAGGTTCGGTTTCTGGAACGAGAGTTCCTGGACCAAGGTCGAGTTGGCAACGATGATCTCCAGCCGTCCCCCCTTCAATTGGCCGACACGCGTAAACTTCGCTATCATCTCACCGGCCGCTTGACGCCACGCCATCTCCCAAGCCGCGGCCGTTTGCACCTGGGCAAACCCGCGCCGGGCCATCAACTGGGCCAAGATATCGCCGATTCGTTCAGGGCCAGCCATCGCTTCTGCTCATTGAGGTTCGTTGGCGAATCGGAGCACGCATGTCGCGCCGACGTTTCGTGCTAACTCTCTCGTGACAATGGCATCACAACATACGCGTAGCCGTCACCCGTCCGACAGACGATCGCACTGTCCGAATCGCGCAGGCAGAACGTAAACGTCAGGGCCGGGTCCAACACACGGAGGAAATCGCTCATGAAGCGCGGATCCAGACGGATCGGCGTCTCCGGCCCCTCGTAGCCAATCGGCAATTCAACCCGCGACTCGCCCAGTTCCGCTCCGTGGGCATTCAGCACAACTTTGCCATCGCCAAAGGTAAACTCCACCCCGCGGTGCTCCTCACTGGTCACCACGGCCGCCTGGCGAATCGCCGCATGGAAAGGCCCCACGGCCAGTTCGATTTTGTGCATCTCTTCCATCCGGGGAAACACGTCGCGCCACTTGGGGTACCGGCCCTCCACGAGCCGCGAGTAGATCGTCACCCGCTGGCTCTTGACCATCACGTCGTTCTCCCGGGTGGCAATCTGCACGGGCTCTTCGCTGTCGCCCAGCCCCCGTTCGATCAATTGAATCGCCCGCGTCGGCACGACGGTATTCTCCCGGGTCACATGCCCGCCCACCGATTCCGCCGGCCCTTCTTGACAGGCCAGACGCCGTCCATCGGTCCCCACCGCCGTGATCCCCGTCTCGCTCAACTCCAAGAGGACGCCCCCCAACGCATAGCGGCTGCTCTCCGTGTCGGTGGCAAACACCGTGCGGCGGAGCAGTTCGCGTAAGAACCGGGCGGGCAGTTGATGATACGCAGTCTCCTCAAACGGACGGACCACGGGAAACTCATCTGGATTCTGCGTGGGCAGGTGAAACTGGCTCCGCTCGCCGCGAATCCGCAGTCGGGCCCCGTCGCTTTCCAGCAGGAGCTTGTCGTCGGAACTCTCCCGCAAAATTGGCCCCACCCGCTTGCTCGGTAAAATCACACTCCCCGGCGCGGCTACCTCGATCCCAGGAACATCGATGCGGATTCCCACTTCCAGGTCCGTGGCCATCAAGGTTACCCCATCCGGCCGAGCTTCAAGCTTGATATTTTCCAGAATTGGTTTTGGGCTGCGATTCGGGGCAACACCCGCGGCCAGTTGAAAGGCTTGCAGCAACTTCTCACGCTCGCAGGTCAACTTCATGGCTGGATTCCATCGCTTAGGTCATGGTGCGCCCCGTCATGGGCCTCACCGAATTCAAAAAGGTTTCTTAAACGGTAGTTGTAGTAGTCGCCGGCCGCCGACTGTCGATTGCTGAGCAACCACCGGCCGCAAGCTCGGAAACCATCATACCTTGCGGCGATCCACCAGCGTATGTCGGAAGGAGGAAAACCTGTTGGTCGCCTGTCGGCCATCTGTCGATCGGCTGTTGAGCGCCAAACGCAATTGTTGATCGTTTCCCAACGTGTTGACAACCGGACTGTGCGCGACAATTGCCCAACAGCTTTTCGACAGGTTTTCCCCAACCGCTCGCTCATCGTGGTGACCTTATAGCTGTGCCTGCAATTGCTCCACAGCCATCCGAATGACCGGTTCGCTGGCCAGCAGCTCCTCGGTCTTCCGGCAGCCGTGGGCCACCGTCGTATGGTCGCGGCCGCCAAAGTATTGTCCGATCTCATCGAGACTGTTCGCCGTTAAGGTCCGCGCCAAATACATCGCCACGCCTCGAGCAGTTACCACGGCACGACGCCGCGTCGAACTACGCAGGTCGGCAAGTTTCAAGGAAAAATGCCGCGCCGTCAGTAAGGCGATGTCCCGCAACGAGGGCTGGCGGGCCGTGATCCGTTCCGCCAGAAACCGCCGGGCCAAACGGGCGTCGAAAGGCACCTGCTCGCTCCGGGCCATCAACTCCAGCTGCCCAAACGCGCCCACCATGTCCGGAACGCTGCTGTCGAGTCCGTCGGCGAGGACTTCCAAGGCCGCCTCGGGGATGTCTACCCCGCGATCGACCGCCAGACGTTGCAAAATCGCCATACGTACCTCGCGGCTGGGCAAGGCTAACGGGACAACCAGACCCGCCATCAACCGACTCTGCAACGCGGGCAAAAAGCCCGGCAGCAGACCTGGTGCAATCTGCGAGGTCAACACGACCCGCGATTGCGCGTCCGCCAAGGCATCCAGTGTATGGATCAATTCCTCTTGGGCCGCCTCACGTCCTGACAAGTGCTGAAGATCGTCGATCACCAGCAGGGCCGCTTGCCGATAGCGGTCGCTGAAATCCTCGCTGGTCTTCGTCTCGATCGCGTCGGCCAATTCGCGGGCAAAGTCCAGCGCCGTTGTGACGACGACCGGCTGGCGCCCAAACTGGGCCTTCCACGCCGCTGCCATGCCGAGCGCCAAATGCGATTTCCCCGATCCTGACGGCCCATAGAGAACCACCGGCCAACAGGCCACGGCGGTCGGAGCTAACACCATCTGGACCACCACCGGCACCAGCGCGTTCTCCGGGCCAGCGACAAATTGGCAAAGCGCTAGCGCGGGCGACTGCTCAGCGGCGCCTGCGGAAGCAAGCGAAATCGACTGCCCCGAAAGGGGAATTTCGACAATTCCGTCTAGCACCTCGGGTTGGTCCCTCAACGTGAGCAATAAGACCGGTCGGAAACCGCTTTGCCAAAATCATAATTTTAGCAGTTTTCCCCGTTGGTGACGAGGCGGACCCGACGATTTTCTTGGGCGAAATCCCAATCCTAAAGTCGTGAATTCGTAAGACGTTACACCGAAGACCCAATCCACTGCGAGGGCCGTCAGTCGTCAGGCCGTCGGCCGGTCGAGCGCAACGCGCGGCACGCTGCTGCCAGCCGTTGAACCGGGTGGATCGAAGACCCTAGCCGAGTTGCCGGACCACCTGAAGAATTCGCCGCACCGCCTCATCAATCTCCGCTTCCGTGGTCGTTGCGCCTAAACTGAACCGAAGCGAACCGACCAGCACGTCTTTGGGGAGACCCATCGCGCGAAGGGTGGGAGAAAGCTCCCGCGAACCGCTCGAACACGCTGACCCGACCGAGCAGGCTACGCCAGCTAGATCAAACGCTACGAGCAGCACCTGGGCATCGAACCCAGGAAACGCCACACTGCTGGTGTGGGGCAGCCGTGCGGCTCCGGCACCATGAACCACCAACTCCGGCAGTCCAGCCCGCAGACCCTGTTCAAACCGATTGCGCAACCTCTCCAAACGGTGATAATGCGCGTCCTGCTCCTTGTGCCAAAGCTCCAAAGCCGTTGCCATACCGACGGCCAGGGCCACTGATTCCGTCCCCGGCCGCAGACCCCACTGCTGGGGTCCGCCGAACAACAGTGGGACGATTGGCGTGTCTGCCCGTAGAACGAGTGCGCCGATCCCGAGAGGACCTTGGAATTTGTGGGCAGCGACCGACATCGCTGAGACGCCCAACGCGCGGAACGCGACGGGACATTTGCCCACTACCTGGATCGCGTCCGTATGCACTGGAATCCCAGCCTCACGGCAGAGGGTGGCAATCTCACTCACCGGCTGTAACACACCCGTTTCGTGATTGCCGAGGATCACACTGACCAAACATGTCTGTGGAGTCAGCAGCGGGGGCACCAATTCGGTGCGCACGCGCCCCTCCTTGTCGACCGGCACGGTATCCAAACGCCAGCCTTGTTCCAGCAGGTGCTCCGCTGGTTCAATCACACTCGGGTGTTCAATCGCGGAAATGACGATCCGGCCTGGCGGGGAGTTGCGGTGCACACCGGTCAGGCCGAGGATCGCCAAATTGTTGGCCTCCGTGCCACCGCTGGTGAACACAACCCGATCGGGCTCGCGCCCCGCCAGTTCCGCACCGAGGAGTTGGGCGATTTGTTCCCGCGCTTCCTCCAATTGCCGATGGGCCCGCTGGCCCGGCCGATGTTGACTCGTTGGATTGGCATACCCCTCCCGATAACAGCGGACCATCGCCTCAATCACTTCGGGGCGTGTGGGAGTCGTGGCATTATGGTCAAGATAGATCGAATCCATAGGTTTGCTCATTATAGGCCGTTCTGCACGCCAACGCGCGGCGGACGGCATACTTTTTTGCCGATTGGGATTGCTCCAGGACCCCAGCGCTCGCTATGATGCGACCTTCTCGGTCCAGCGGATAGGGAGATCCCATGGCCCGAAAGTGGCGCAGCATTCGGTCACAGCGTAAGGAGGCGCTTCCGGGACCATGCATTCATCGGCGTTCGTGACATGCCGGGCCCTGGCCATGTTGATCTGCGCGATCGTCATCCCTCTGGTGGCTATCTTTGGCGGACCGTTGTGCAATTTGGGCCAAAAGCTCGTTTTCGAGGAGCAAGGCGGGCAAGCCTTAGCCGATGCGCAAACCGGCGGAGAGGCTCCCCGCTTCACCGGACCCGAATCCACCCCATTCCACGCTGCGCAGTCTCCCGCGTCGGCCGCTTGGCCCACTGCGCTGTCCCCTGCGGAACCGGCTTCTACTGTTCAGGGGGGGACCTGGGGCTCGCCACCGACCGAAGCGGGACCACGGGGGCCAATCGTCGTCCCCCCTCCCGCTCCGGGCCATCCCGACGTCCCAGTTCAAGTTGGGCCGACAATCCTGGCCAGCTATGAGACGGCGGCCGTGCATCAACCGCCGCGCCCCGTCTGTCTGGACAAGGCCGAAGCGATCCAGCAGCGACTCCGCCAATTGGGGGCTGTCTATTACATGCTAGAGTCATGGGGGCAGGAAGGGAATTATCGCTTCGTCTGCCGGATAGCCATCGACGGAAATCCGGAGTACACTCGCTATTTTGAAGCGACCGGCCGGGACGGGTTGACCGCGATGAACAATGTGCTCCAACAGGTGGAAGCCGCGCGTCAACACCGTTAAGCATGCCCCAAGTTCGCGGCGTGTGGGCTGGCCTAATTTCCGCTTAGGCGAGATGATCCACGAAGTAGGCTTTAACCGATGTATGCTGTTACAGGATCGACAGGAAGCCTGCTGGGGAGTGTGGCCCTCCGTTATCAGGGGATATTTCCGCAGCGAAGGTGGGACACCCGGGGGCTACAGGGAGGATTTCGGAACATATGCTGGCTGAGGAGATCGGTGGAACAGACACCCGTCTCCTCCGGAAGTGGTTTTCGATCGCCAAAACTAGCGCGGCTGGAAGCCGTACTCCTTCTGGCGAGAGAACCTTTGGCTAGTCGAAAATTGGCTGATTTGGCCGACTTGGCGGATGGCACCGAAGCGCGTACACTGGTCCGGAAACTAAGCCGCTTGTACGATGTGGAAGGTTGTGCGTTCCGTGTGGTGGAGGTCGCCGGCGGATTCCAATTGAGGTCGCGGCCCAAGTTTGCCCCTTGGATACGACGCTTGCATTCGTCGGCGGTCGAGGTTCGTCTCTCAGCCCCGGCGATGGAAACCTTGGCCGTGATCGCCTACCGGCAACCAATCCTCCGAGCGGATATTGAAGCCGTGCGCGGGGTACAGTGTGGGGAAATTCTCCGACAGTTGATGGAGCGTGACTTAGTACGAATCACCGGTCGTTCGGAGGAACTCGGGCGACCGTTCCTCTATGGAACGACCAAGCAGTTTTTGCAAGTCTTCGGTCTGCGGCATTTGGAGGAACTTCCCCGGCCGCCAGGGTTCGAATCCCAACCGACTCCTGGTTCGACCGAACCGATCCCTGAACCCAAAAACAACCAACTGGCCCAAGAACCCTCAAATCAACCTATTTTATTCCAAGAAGGAAGGGGAGTTGAACGTGAAGACCGCAGCCCAGATTAGAGCCATTCCGCAGGACTCCATGGAAGTACGCGACGAACAACGTCTCGCACTGCTGGATCCCGAAATCGACGCCGAATTCGAGCTCAAGGCCGAATTTGACGATGAGGACGAGGATTTTGACGACGACGAGGAGGAAGAAGAAGACGACGAAGACTTCGACGAAGAGGATGAAGACTTCGAAGACGAAGACTGGGAAGAAGTCGACGACGAAGAGATCGAAGAGGACGAAGAGGATCTCGAAGACGACGACTGGGACGACGACGAAGACGAGTGGGATGACGACGAGGACGATGACTGGGACGATGACGAAGATGAAGACGGCGATGAAGAAGACTGGGAGTAACCCCGCCGATTCGTCAAGGTCCTGAACGAGCCAACGGGGATCCTTGCGATCCCCGTTTTCGTTGGTCAATCCTTTAACTGGAAGAGCTTCGCCAACGCCTCCAACAGCGCGCTGGGGATGCCATTGCGCGCTTCGTTGCGCAGCGAAGCCATTGGTGGATGCAAGAGCTTATTGACCAGCCGATCGAAGGCTTGGCAAATCTGCTCGCGCGCGTGGTCATCCAACTCCGGGAGCTTGTGGAACAGACGCTGCAATTCCTCGGCCTTCGACTGTTCCCACCCTTCGCGCAACTGCTGGATCACCGGGGACGTCGTCCGGTGGTGCCACTCGGCCATGAAACGCTGGGTCTCTTGCTCAATGATCCGGAGCCCAGCGGGAAGTTCGCGGTCTCGTTCGCGGCGGTTACGCTCGCAAACCTGGCGAAGATCATCGATCGAGTAGAGGAAAACCCCAGCCCGCTCGCCGATCGCCGGTTCGAAATCGCGGGGCACGGCCAGGTCCAGTACGAACAACGGACGTTCGTAGCGGAGCGGTTCCAGGCGAAGAAACTGTTCGAGCGTGACAACCGGTTCCTTGGCCCCGGTCGTGCTGATCACCAGATCGGCGGCGGCCAAGGCTTCCATCCGGCGTTCCCAGGGAAGCGCCCGGCCCTGACAACGCCGGGCCAACTGTTCCGCCCGTTCCAAGTGGCGATTGACGACCACCACCTCCTGCGCCCCGTGGTTCCGCAGATATTGCAGCGTTTCCTCGGCCATCTCCCCAGCACCGAGGACCAGCGTCTGCTTGTCGTCGAACTGTTCGAAAATCTGCAAGGCGAAGTCGGCCACCGCCACGCTCGGGATGCTCACCCGCCGCTGGTGGATCGTCGTTTCGTTGGCCACCCGCCGCGCCACGTGCACCGCCGTCTGAAACACTGCATGAATCAGCGGACCGGCTATCCCTTGCTCGGTGGCCAATTGATAGGCCCGCTTCACTTGTGCCAGAATCTGCGGCTCGCCGAGCACCATGCTGTCGAGACTCGAGGCCACGGTGAACAGATGCTGCACCGCCTCGTTGCCGACATGCGCATAGAGGTGCGGGGCGATGCAACTTGCTTTCAGCCCATGAAACGCCGACAAAAACTCGACCAGCTCCTCCTGGCTCGGCCCTTGGACCTCCGCTGCGGCCGTGTACAACTCCACGCGGTTGCAGGTCGACAAGAGCACGGCTTCCACCTCGGGAAACGTCTCCTGCAAGCGAGTCAAGGCCGCGACCGTCTGCGCATCGCTGAACGCCAACTGCTCGCGAACCGCGATCGGTGCGTTCCGATGACTACAGCCGAGCACCTGGAGGATCATCGGATACGGCTCCTCGGAGTTAGACTTTCCGGGTTGGTATCACTTAGATCCATCGAGGGGAAGTCCTCCGGCCAGCTCACTCCGAGCCGCAGTGGTTCTCGTTTCGCAACTGTCCAGGTCGGCACTACTTCCTGGGGGTGTAATCGCATGCGACTTTGTCCCTCGGGTGTCGTGCGCGAGCCGCCATGTTGCGTGTCAACCAGGAGGCCAACCCCTAAGGCGATGACCAGAAAGAGGAAGCTTACGACCGTCAGGTAGGCTACCTTCCGTCCCGCCCGGGCGGGACGATACCAGAAACCAATCCCACTGGACAGCAGGAGCCATCCGAACATCGTCAGCGTGCTAACGACGAATGGATCGTTCCACGGGACGCGGTTCGCGTGGTGACGATAGTTGATCAGGTTGAGGATCACGCCCGAGACAATTCCGATGCCCAACAGGAGCATTGCCCAGAGAATCGCCCGGCTGTTGACCCGTTGCAGCCATTCGAGACTGGGCAGTCGCAGCCCTTCCTGCATTGAGAGCTTGTGCTTAAGCCGATAGGCTTGGCCGAGATACATCAGACCGGCGGCGAACCCAATGAGCACCGCGACGGTGGCCAAGAGAATCGAGATTCCGTGGATTGTTCCCCAGACCTGTGAAGCGGGTTCCCGCGCGAACGGCGCCGCGTCGGCCAACAGGGCTCCGACGCCGATCAACCCGAGAACTAACGGCAGCACGAAGATCCCCGTCGATTTGGTCGGATGGTAGGCCGTCACGCAGAGATAGATCACTGCCAGCACCCAAGCAGCGATTAGATACCAGTCTTGCTTGCTCGAAAGCGGCGATCCAACCGCCTCGGCCGCTCGGTAGACCAAAAACACCGTATGGGCGAACAGGCCCGCTCCGGCAAACCCAAGCATCAACGCACCGCGAACCCCGCTGCGAAAGAACAGCCGGGTGATTTCCAAGACCAAGGCTACCGCATAGCTGGCGGCGAAACAGGTGATGCTCACACCGGACATCATGGTCGGCCCAACAGGCAGGGGATCAAGGCCTCGATCATCTCCCCCCAAGAAGAGGAGTGTGTCTCGTGCGACACGCCTTCCTATTATAACAGATCACCAGACACCGCACGCCTCCAATCAGGGTGCCTTCCGATGGGCCTGACGCTCGAACCGATTGTCAAGGAAAGTGGGGAATACGAATCAACCCGGTTAGCCATGGCACTTATGCCGTGCGTTTTGTGATGCATCGCAATCACGAGCCAACAAAAAAAAGGACGGCAGCTTCCGCTGCCGTCCCTCGTCCTTATTCCGGTTCTGTATTCCGGTTCTGGCCGGACCGGGGTTACTTCTTGGCCTTGTCAGCCACGGCGGCCTGGGCGGCAGCCAAGCGGGCGACTGGGACGCGGGCCGGTGAGCAGCTGACGTAGGTCAGGCCGATCTTGTGGCAGAACATCACGCTGGCCGGATCGCCACCGT
>CAZLDQ010000105.1:0-19900 GCA_964558295.1 uncultured Planctomycetaceae bacterium
GCTACGGTCAGGCAGGATGCCTGAGCTGGGCTACGCAAGCGGGATGCTTGGGCTACGGTCAGACATTCTTGCTTGCCCTCCCGTCCCCGATTTGGTAACTTGGATAGTTTGGGATCTCCTTGGTTACGCCGCCTGGGGAACGGATGAGCGGGAACGGTCAAGTACGGGTGCCTGAGACGAGCGAACAGATCCGCATTCGCGGGGCGCGGGTTCATAACCTGCAGAATCTGAATCTCGATATCCCCCACAATCAGCTGGTGGTCGTGACGGGCCCCAGTGGCTCGGGGAAGAGTTCTCTGGCTTTTGACACCCTCTATGCGGAAGGACAACGCCAGTATATCGAGAGCCTGTCGGTCTATTCCCGGCAGTTTTTCAACCAGTTGGAACGTCCCGACGTCGACCTAATCGAGGGGCTCCAGCCGACCGTGTCGATCGACCAGCGCGCCGGGATTCGCAATCCCCGCAGCACGGTCGCCACGGTGACCGAGATCTACGACTACCTCCGGCTATTGTACGCCCGTGTGGGCGAAGCCCGCTGCTATCAATGCGGGGCGACAATCCGTCAACAGTCGCCTGAGCAGATTCTCGATACGCTCCTCGCATTGGCCGACGGCACGCGGATGATGCTCCTCGCGCCTTTGGTCCGGGGGCGCAAAGGGCAACACAAAGAAGTCTTCGAGGCAATTCGCAAGGCCGGCTTCAACCGTGCCCGGGTCGATGGCGTCGTGGTCGATCTCGACGATCCGCCGGAACTGGCACGTCAGAAGTCGCACCACATCGAGGCGGTGATCGATCGGATCGTAGTCCGGCCGGGGGCCCGCAATCGGCTGGCCGAATCGATCAACCTGGCGATCAAGCACGGCGACGATTTGGTGTTGGCCACCTACGAAGAGAAGACGGCCAATGGTCAGAGTCTTTGGCACGACATGTTGTTCAGTACCCAATACGCCTGCCCGGACTGCAAGATTAGCTACGAGGAGTTGGAGCCGCGCACGTTCAGTTTCAACAGTCCCTATGGGGCCTGCCCGAAGTGCGAAGGGCTGGGCGTGTTGCTCCAGTTTGACCCCGAGTTGGTCGTGCCCGATTGCTCGCTCGCGTTGGCCCACGGAGCGGTGGCCCCCTGGAAAAAGGCCAGTGCCACGTTGCTACAAAAGCACCGCCGAAAGCTGGAGGAATTTCTTGCCGGCGCCGGCGTCGATTGGGAGACACCGCTGGAGCAGTTCAAGCCCAAGGCTTTCGAGCAGTTGCTCCACGGTGACGGGAAGCGATTCGCCGGCCTGCTCGTGCTGCTCGAAAAAGAGTACGTCACCACGACGAACGAGACCACCAAGCAATGGCTGGAATCGTTCCGAGGGCCGGTTACTTGTCCGGAGTGCGGTGGGGCCCGCCTGCGTCCCGAGGCGCGTGCCATTCGCGTTGGCCAGAAGGCAATTCACGAGGTGACAGCCCTGACGATCAAGCAAGCCCGCGAGTTCTTCGCTTCCCTCTCGTTTGATGAAGACGAAGAGCCGATCGCCAAGCCGCTGATCTCCGAGGTCGGCTCGCGGCTGGAGTTTCTCGATCGGGTGGGCTTGGAGTACCTGACCCTCAATCGCCCGGCCGACACACTCAGCGGCGGCGAATTACAGCGGGTCCGCTTGGCCACGGGACTCGGCTCGGGGCTGATCGGCGTCTGCTACGTGCTCGACGAGCCCTCGATCGGTCTGCACCCGCGCGACAACGATCGTCTGATCCAGGCCATACGCGAGTTGCAGACCCGCGGTAATACGGTGGTCGTCGTGGAGCACGACGAGGCCATCATGCGGCAGGCCGATTGGTTGATCGATCTGGGCCCTGGGGCCGGACGGCACGGCGGGCAGATCGTCGCCCAGGGGACACCGGCCGAGATCAGCCAGAATCCCAAGTCGCTGACCGGCCGCTATCTGGGCGGGTCACTCTCGATTCCTGTTCCCTCCACGCGACGGCGGACCGCCAAGAGCCGTTCGATTGTCCTGGAAGGCGTGCGCACCAACAATCTCAAGAATGTTACGGTCCATTTTCCCCTGTCGGCGTTGGTCTGCGTAACCGGCGTGAGCGTCTCGGGCAAGAGCACGGAGTTGAACGAAACGCTTGCCCCCGCCTAGATACCCCGCCTCGGCGGCCTGGCGCCCAAGACGGGCCCCTATGCGAGTCTCCGCGGCACTGGCTCGACCGACAAGGTGGTACAGATCGACCAGTCGCCAATCGGCCGTTCGCCGCGCAGCAATCCGGCGACCTACGTCGGCGCGTTCGATGAGATTCGCAAGGTGTTTGCTGGTACGCGGGAAGCTAAGCGGCGGGGCTATACGGCCGGGCGGTTCAGCTTCAATGTCAAAGGCGGCCGGTGTGAGGAGTGTCAGGGACAAGGACTGCAGAAGATCGAAATGAACTTTCTGCCTGACCTCTATGTCACCTGCCCCACCTGCGAAGGAAAACGCTTCAACCAGCAGACACTCGAAGTCCTCTATCGCGACAAATCGATCGCCGACGTACTCGACATGCGGGTCGACGATGCCCGAACATTTTTCGAAAACTTCCCGGTGATCGACCGGCTCTTGGGCAGCTTGCAGGAAGTGGGCCTGGGCTACCTTACGCTTGGCCAGTCGTCGACGACCCTCTCCGGCGGCGAGGCCCAACGCATCAAGTTGGCCGCCGAACTAGCCCGCGTGGCGACCGGCAACACGGTCTACATTCTCGACGAGCCGACGACCGGGTTGCACTTCGACGACATCAAAAAACTCTTGGACGTGCTCGCCCGCCTAGTTGATCTGGGCAACACAGTGATCGTCATCGAACACAATCTCGACGTGATCAAGACGGCCGATTGGCTCATCGACCTCGGCCCGGAAGGGGGCGAACGCGGCGGCTACGTCGTGGCCACCGGTACCCCCGAGCAAATTGCCGCTGTGGAAGGAAACTTCACCGGCGAGCATTTGAAGACCGTGCTCCGAACCAACTGATTTTACCGATATTCGCCGTCGCCGAAAGGGATGCGGCCGGCACGCCGACGGGCACGGTCCCTTGACGTGAAAAGGGATTCCGTAGCTTCGACATCTTGTAAATCCGTGGAAGCCGCCTGGGTGGTCGTCCAGGCTCGCGGCGAGCTTCTCAGCAAGACGGACCTCTCTGGGTTCCTACTCCCGCGAAAAGACTCTCAAGGGGGAGTGCTTTGTTTGGCAGGGAACGCTGACGACGTATCCGATGCAGGTCGAGTATCGAACGGGGGGTTAGCGGGTCATCTGGGAGGCTTCCCCCTAGGAGGCTGGGACGAACTTTGGTTTCGCCAGAGACGTCCTTAAGGGGAATCCACTGCTTGGCTTGAATTGGGGCGGATTGATCCATATCCTGAAGTGTCTTGCTGAGACAGAGTCATTGATCCCCCTTTTCTGTATTTTTTTGAGGAGTCTCTTTGTGACCATCGCCAAGCACCAACCTGATGCCCTTCGCACGCAAGCCCCGAAAGAGCTGACCAGCGGAGCCGACGTCGTGGTACAGGCCTTGGTCAACCATGGGGTGGAAGTGGTGTTCGCCTATCCAGGGGGGGCGTGTATTCCGTTACATCAAGCCCTGACCCGCTTCCGCGGGCGGATTCGGGTGGTCCTGCCTCGGCACGAACAGGGGGGCGGCTTTGCCGCCCAGGGCTACGCCCGGTCAACTGGCAAGGTCGGCGTTTGCATGGCCACTAGCGGTCCAGGAGCAACGAACCTGGTGACAGCCATCGCCGACGCCAAGCTCGATAGCATCCCCCTGGTGGCTATTACCGGTCAGGTACCTACCTCGGTGATTGGCAGCGACGCCTTCCAAGAGACGCCGATCGTTGAGGTTTGCCGGAGCGTGACCAAACACCATTACCTGGTGACTGACCCGAACGATCTGGCCCGCGTGATCCACGAGGCCTTTTATGTGGCCAGCACAGGCCGGCCCGGTCCGGTGCTGGTCGATATCCCCAAGAATGTCCAGATTGCCCAGGTTGTCGCCAACTACGATGCGCCGATGGATCTGCCTGGCTATCGGGGCGAGAAACGGCGGGCCAAGGCTTGGCAAATTCAGGCCATTGCCGACGCTATTCGCCAAGCCAAGCGGCCGGTAATCTACGCCGGCGGTGGAGTGATCGCTTCGGAAGCGGCCGACGAGTTGTTCAAACTCGTGGAAAAGACGGGAATCCCTGTCACCACGACCTTGATGGGGATCAGCGGTTTTCCTGGTGACCATCCGCTGTCGCTCGACATGCTCGGGATGCACGGGAGCGTTTATGCCAACTACGCGGTGAGCGAGGCCGACTTGTTGTTGGCGTTCGGCGTGCGGTTCGACGATCGGGTGACCGGCAAAGTGGCCGAGTTTGCCAAGCATGGCAAGATCGTGCATGTGGACATCGATCCTTCGGAGATCAACAAGGTCAAGCAGGCTGATATTCCCGTGGTCAGTGACGTGCACTACGCTTTGGCCGAGTTGAACAAGATTGTTCAACCCCCCGAAGCCTCGCTGGACACATGGATCGAAAAGATTCAAGCCTGGAAGAAGGCCGACCCGTTCCACTACGACCAGGACGCCAAGGACATTCTCCCGCAGCACGCCATCCGCACGCTCTGGGAATTAACCAAGGATCGCGATACGATTATCGCCACCGGCGTAGGGCAGCATCAGATGTGGAGCGCTCAGTTCTACAAATTCCGCCGTCCACGCACATGGCTGTCCAGCGCCGGACTGGGGACGATGGGATTCGGTCTGCCGGCGGCCATGGGGGCCAAACTGGCCCATCCCGACAAGCTGGTCGTCGACATTGACGGTGACGGCAGTCTGCTGATGAACATTCAGGAGATGGCGACCTGCTACTGCGAGAAGATCCCAGTGAAGGTCCTCCTGCTGAACAACCAGCACCTGGGCATGGTGGTCCAATGGGAAGACCGCTTCCACGCCTCCAATCGGGCTCACACCTATCTTGGTCCGATTGACCATCCTGAGGCGATCGGCCAAGGCACTGGGATTGGCCCGGAGGAGCGTTATCCCGATTTCGTAAGCATCGCTCAGGGCTTCGGGTGGCGGGCTCGCCATGTGCGTCATAAGGCCGATCTGGTCGGCGGACTCGAAGAGATGATCGCCGCCCCCGGTCCCTTCCTGCTCGACGTGGCGGTTCCCTATCAGGAACACGTTCTCCCCATGATCCCTGCCGGGATGACCGTCCAAGACGTGATCCGAGAATAGTCGTTTGCGCCGTATGTCCAGCCGCCCCCACAAACCGGGGTGCTACTGCGATTGACCCCATTGGTGGAATACGCTATTCTCCCCGTCCTGGCGTCATGTGCCAGACGGCAGACGGAGACTTTAGGGAGGGATAACGCAGCAGACGAATGGGCAACTGGTGGATGGGAATCGGCTTGCTGGTGGCCGGCTTGACAGTCTTGCAGGGGTTCCTGATCGGGCTTCAGACCTGGGAGCACCGACGGTTCGCGCGGAGTCGCCTGCGCAGTCGCTGTGCTCAAACCCCTCGCCCCACAGGGCGGGCCGTTGTGTTGGTTCCCTGCCGTGGATTGGATGAAGGCCTGGAGGAAAACCTCCGTCGGTTGTTCGTTCAAGACTACGACAACTACGAACTCTGGTTCATCCTCGAAACGCCGCACGATCCGGCGTGTGACGTGATCCGGCGTCTGTGTGGGGCCTATCCTTGGGTTCGTTCACGGTTGATCTTTGCCGGTCAGGCCGTCGAGAGCGGCCAGAAGGTTCACAATTTGCTGGTGGCGACGGAGCATCTCTCGAAGGAGATCGAGTATCTGGCGTTTGTCGATGTGGATGCGCGGCCTGCTCCGCATTGGCTTTGCTCGCTTTTGGCTTGGCTTGACCAGCCAGGCGTTGGCGCGGCCACCGGGTATCGTTGGTTCATTCCCCAGCGGCCCACGCTGGCCAATCATCTGCTTTATAGTCTGAACTGCAACGTGGCGATGCTCTTCAGTCTCCGGGGCCCGAACGTGATCTGGGGCGGTTCCTGGGCGGTTCGCCGCGAGGTGTTCGAGGCATTGAAGATTCGCGAGGCTTGGCAAGGCACGCTGAGTGACGATTTCGTGGCGACGCGCGTGGTTTATGCGGCTGGCCGCCGGGTCGTGTTCGAGCCCGCCTGCATGGTTGCTTCACCGCTCGACTTTGACTTGCCGGAGATGTTCCGCTTCGTTCGCCGTCAATACTTGATCGGCCGGGTATACGTGCCGTTGGCCTGGGTCTTGGGATTCGTATTGATCGCCTACGCCAACCTCGTGTTCCTCGGCAGTTTGGGGTTGACGGTTTGGGGGCTGGCTACCGGCGCGCCGTGGGTCTGGATGCCCGTGTGCCTGTGTACCGCCGTGCATCTGTTGAACGGCCTCCGTGGCTTGATTCGCCAAGACCTGGCGCTCGAATATTTCCCCGAAGCAAGCGAGGCGATTCGCAAGGCCGGCCGGTTCGACCGCTGGGCCGGCCCCCTGATCACCCTGGTCAATGGGGTCGAGCTAGTCGCTTCACTCCTCGGTCGAGAGATTACCTGGCGTGGAATCACCTATCGGTTGTTTCGCGGGGGACGGATTGCCTTGCTGCGACGCAACGATCTTCCGGCGGAAGTCGAACGGTCGGAAGAGACTTACCCCCTGTTGGATGCGGCGCTGTTGGTCGAACGCAAGGCGGCGTGACGGCCGTTTCCATCAGCCCCGAAACCAACGCACCCTTGGGCATTGAGTAGGACGACAATGCACATTGTTTTGTGGGATACGCGGAGACTGGATGTTTCCAAGGATTTTGCCGGCGGCTTTGGCGTGGGCCAGTATCCCGGCTACGGCGGCTTGCGTGGCCGTTTGATTCGCCATTGTTTCACCCGCGATTGGCGCCCGGTAGGATTGCTCTACGCCCATCTGGCCGCCATCTTCCGCCGCTTGGGACACACCGTCCAGTACGTACTCGACCGCACCGATGTCCGCGCGGACCTCTACGTCTTCTGTCCCTCGCTGATTACCCTCGATCTGGAGCGCCAGGCGATGGCCCGGGTACGTAAACAGGCCGCCCCCGAGCGAGTGTTGGTCGTCGGCACCGTGGCCTCGGTCATGCCCGAGGCTTTCGCCGAGCTGGACGTAACGGTCGTCAAAGGCGAAGCTGAGCAACTCCTTTGGAAGCTCGACGATGTGCTGGCCCGGCCTGACGCGACGATTCAACTCGGTACGATCGAAGACCTCGACGCGTTGCCCTTTCCTGATTGGTCGCCGTTCGAACCGTGGCGATTCCGCATCGGCTATGATTTTTGGAAATTTCCCACGGCCCTCATCCAGCAGAGCCGGGGCTGCGCGTTTCACTGCAACTACTGCCCGTACCTCGTCCTCGAAGCGGGCGTGCGTCACCGCAGTCCCGAGGCCGTGGCCGACGAAATCCGCTACGGGATCGAACAATGGGGTTTCCGCTCCTTCAAATTCCGCGACCCACTCTTCGGCCTCGACCGGAACCGCATCTTCCAGCTCGTCGAACAACTCGAACGCCTGCCGCAGAAGATTCAATTCTCCATCGAGACGCGGGTGGACCTGATGCGTCCGGAGATCCTCCGGGTGCTCAAGCGCGTCGGCCTGACGAGCATCACCATCGGCGTGGAAACCCCCGATCAGACCAAGCTCCGCGCGTATCACCGGACCACGATCAGCGATGACCGGCAAAGGGACTTCATTGCCTTGTGCCGCGGCATGGGAATCCGCACGGTGGCCGGCTTCCTCATCGGCTTTCCCGGCGACACGGAACAGTCGATCCGCGACGTGGAAGCGTATGCCAAGATGCTCAACCCCACGTTCGCAAATTTCAACATTGTCACCCCCTATCCGGGCACGGAGTTCTACGAACAGAGCAAGGAGCGGCTCCTCGGCGCGCCGTTTGAACAGTACACGGTTTATCGGCCCGTGATGCGGTGTGACCACCTGACCCCCGAGCAGCTCCAATACCGCCACACCAAGTGTTTTCTGCACTTCTATTTCCGCTGGCAGTATCTTCGCGACAACGCCCACCTGCTCTGGCCGAGCCTGCAACGCCTGGGCTTGGGGCGGGAAGTTCCCCAGCCGTCGACCACGGAATTCCCCAAGCGCAAGCTCCATCTGCGCCATGACGGCCCTCACGAACGCCCCCGCACGAGCGACGAAACGAGCGATCGGAAGAACGTGGAGTGACGGGCCACGCGGTGCGCTGACAGAGCCTTCTACCTTTTCCAAACGCCGGGCACAAGTGTCGTGGGCTAAACGGAGCCCCCGGTCCCTAGCCCTAGTTACCAGTCCCTACTTCTCCCACTTGGCGACGATGTCGATTCCGGCGCGGATCGACGTTTCGGCGAGCCGAAGCTGCATGGCCGGGGGAGTACGCTGGTTGTTGTTCTGGATCTCGATGCAGATGTAGGGCATCGTCTGGTAGTACGCCCCCCAGCACTTGCGGAAGTAGCGGATCTGATCTTCGCCGTAGGCCAAAGCCTGAGGCTCAGGGATCGGATTGGCTCCAAGCTGCTGCCATGCGGCGATCACCGCGCGGCCGGCCTCTTCGTTGGCTTTTTGGATCGGTGCGGGAAGCTGCTTCTGGAGGAACGGCAAAAGGATCATCACGTTGTGCTTCGACCGCTCGAACTCGGTCTGGTGGATGTCCACAAACAACTCGTACTTCCGCTGGGCAAACAGCCGGTGTACGAGCTTGAAGAACGTCGAACCCGTGTCGCGATTCGGCTCCACGTACTCGTGGTCGTTGATCCGCTCGTAGACGATCCCAATAAACGCCGGCTGCTGGTCCTTGATGCTCCACCGGTCCACACGCACACATCGCTCTCCGGTCGGCGTGCGGCCAAAGGCGTACTTGAGAAACTCCTCGTTGGTGTACTTTGTGCCATCCCAGCAGGCGACCGGGGCCCGGGCACGGCCGTCCGGGTTGCCGATCGGAATGAAGCTGAGCACATAGCCGTCGAGGATGCGCTGCCGGTCGAGATCCGTCGGCCGGCCGTCGGCGTGCGTCCCATCGAGCAGTTCCGACAGGAAGTCCATCATTCCGGCCGTTGAAGCCGGCTCATGGGCATGCGGCTGGGCGATAATCAACGTCCGCTTTGTTGCCTCATCGATCTTCCGATTGGTTACCGTGATCGCATAAGCCGTATGGCCACCGAGTGTCTTTTCCGTCTCCAGCGTGACGAGCTCCGGATACGCTTTGGCCCAGGCCAGCAGTTTGGGCTCAACCTCCGCCGGTTGCGAAAGCCACCCTTGAATTCCTTGCGGTTTGTCGTCCGCCAGACCGGGCAGCACATGCATCAGGACCACACATCCCACGACAACGATTCCAAGGCAACAACGGAGTCTCACGGCAGTCCTCCCATCGAACGAAGCGTCAACCCTCCCTCATACGCACCACGGCCTACAGCGTCCTTTCCCAGGAATCTTCCCTGACTCACACCGGTGACCACTGTGGATCGGGCTGGGAGAGGATCGTCGGCGTAACATCCTTTTGTAGAGCAGCGATCTTCTGCGCTGCGCCGGCCACACTGGCGGCGTTTGGGTGGACCTCGATGGTGAGTTCGAACGTCCGCGATTCGCCCGGGGCCAGAAGGGCTACGCGTCCCTGCTTCTTCTCGAACGACTTGACGTTGGGGAAGTTCAACGCCGGTTCCAGGCCGGTCACGTAGCCGTCAGCGGCCGCCTGGCGGTTTTTCCAGAGGGTGAAGTACGGAAGTTGGTGCTTAGTGAACTTCAGGCTCACCCCCTGATCGGCGGCCGCATTGTGCAGCAAGGCCTGCGTGAAACCGTCTTCCCCGGCAGCCAGGTCAAAGAAGAACACCGCTTCTGTCAAGCCCGGCGTTTCGGGGCCGTAGACGTCCCATTCGCCCAAGTTGCCGACGGCCACCGCATCACGCGGCGCCATCTTCGCCACCGGCAGGACGATCTTCGCTCCCGCGCTGACCAGCGGCAGGCCGAAGTTCGTATGGTAGAGCAGTTGCAACTCGCTGATTTCGCTGGAGAGATTGGTGACCGTGTCGACGATCGTCAGCCCCGGCTGGTTCACCCGGGTCGTGACAGTCGAGGTGAGCCGGACCTTGTTGCCAAATAGTCGGGCTTCGTCGACTTCGCCCGTGACGCTGATCTGGCCCGTGTCGCCGTCGACGGTCAGTTCGACCTTGTGAGCCGGGAGGTTGGCGATCTTGCCGTGGAGCGGATAGCGGACGCCTCCCTTTTCGTTGAACTCGGGTGCCCCGTTGCTCTCCAGACCACAGCGGACCAAGAGTTCATCGAAGCCGTCGAGCCAACCAATGCCACTAGCCTCGTCCAAGTGGACCCAGGCCGGATGGACCGGCCCCTTGACCGGCGACTGCCAGCCTAGTTGAAGCGGTCCGAGCGAGGCCTTCCAGAGTCCCATCCCCCGGGTGGGGACAAGCACATAGCGGAAGGTGCCGTTGTCGACCTCAACGACGTCGACCCCCTCACGGCGTCCACCCCGCAAAGTCCGCTTGGTTACCGCATACCCCGTGGCCGGCCCATCAACGAGGCGAGGCGTAACCGTGAGCGACTCCAAGTACTGATCGCTATCCACATCCGTAAGAATCCAGGTCTTCTTGGCCATCGGTGCGTTCTCCTCCGATATAAGGGGTAGGCGTTCGTGTTGTGGTCAATGTACGTTTTCGTGGCGGGATTTTCCAGCGGTCTAGTTCTTCTCAGGTTTGTTCGCCGGAGGCAGCCGTCTTGGGCCGCGAGGAAAATTGCCTAGAAATAGTGGAGAAAAGATGAACTACGGTCTACGATGGCTTCCTGCGCCCAGGTATTCGCGTTTCGGACTGTCTCTTGGGTGGCGCGGTGAGCCGCTCTTTCTGAGTTCCGCAGTCTCTTGAAATCTCTCGATTCCCGCCATTGTCAGCAGACCACGCTCTGGCCGAACGGTCCCGTGGGGCACACCCTTAGGGGGAGTTCCGTTGCCTCCTGCCGTTTTATTCACGTCCAGCTTGCCCCCGAATTTCCTTCGCAATCCCAGGCGGCGGCTGCTTGTCAGGGGATTCAGAAGCGAATACAACAAGGCTTTCAGACTTACACACCATTCAATTGGAGCGGTGAACCATGTGCGCATCTCCCGTTGTAAAACGCGATAACGTCGGGGCTATTCTGGAAAAGGCGATGAATGCCGGGAAAGGCGTCCTACGTCTCACGCCCAACTGGGTTCCGCGCAGCTTCCTCCATCCGGGCAAGCGGATCAAGCTCGCGCCGACCGACTGGTACGCCCTCGGCACGCATCGCGGCGGCATCGATGAGCGCTGGTTCGCCAGTACGACTGAAGCGGCCAACGAAGGTCGTGCTGACGATGAAGGGCTCAGCTACTGTGTTTTCGAAGGCCAGCGGTTCTTACTCAAAGACGCGGTCGAGGAAGGCCAAGGCCGGATTGTCGGTCAGGCAATCTGGGAGAAGTACAAGCGATGGCCGGTCTACTCCAAGTTCTTCGATAACATGGGTCCCATCCCGCACCACATCCACCAGAAGGCCGAGCACGCGGCCCTGACCGGCCAGCAGGGGAAGCCCGAATGCTACTACTTCCCGCCGCAATTGAATGCCGCGGAAAATCACTTTGATTACACTTTCATGGGCCTGGAGCCCGGCACGACCAAACAGGACGTGATCCGATGCCTGGAAAATTGGAACAAGGGGGACAACTGCATCCTCGACCTTTCCAAGGCCTACCGCCTCAAGCCGGGTACCGGCTGGATGATCCCCGCCGGCGTGCTCCACGCCCCCGGCTCGATGTGCACCTACGAGCCGCAGTGGGGCTCCGACGTGTTCGGCATGTTTCAATCGCTGGTCGAGGGCCGCGAAGTGCCTTGGGACTTGCTCGTCAAAGACGTGCCCAAAGAAAAACAGCGCGACCTCGATTTCATCGTCGAGCAGCTTGACTGGGAGAAAAACGTCGATCCGTATTTCGGCCGGCACAATTACATTGAGCCGATCGTCGACAAGGAGAAATCCGGCCCGGGTTATACCGACCGCTGGATCGACTACGGCCGGTTCGACGGCGAGCAGTTGGTTTCGGCCAAGGAATTGACCGTAATGCCCGGGGCCAAATGCGTATTGAAGGATCCCGGCGCGAGCGGCTGGATCACGGTCCAAGGCGCGGGCCGGATGGGCCGGCTGGCGATTCAGGCCCCGGTGATGATCCATTTCGGCGAGGAGCCGTGGGACGAGGTTTTTATTACCCACGATGCGGCGGTCGCCGGAATTGAGATTGAAAACACCGGCGGGGAGCCGCTGGTGGGTCTGCGTTATTTCGGCCCCGCCGTGCATCCGAACATGCCGGAGATCGGCGATCATCGGAAGTAGTATCTGATGCAGAACGGGCCGGCCGGCTGACAGAGAACTTTCCGCAACGGAAACGAAGTAGAAATGCGGGTTAGACGGCGAAGGGCGGCAGGGGCGTGCGAATGCGGCGGCGCTCGGAAACGACGTCGGAGCGGACGCGGCCGTCCTGCATGCGGATCGTCCGTTGGGCGCGATGGCCGAATTCTTCGTCGTGCGTGATTAGCACGATGGTCATGCCCCGCTCGCGGTGCAGATGGGCGAACAACTCGAAGACGCCCTCGGCCGAGACGGAATCGAGATTGCCGGTCGGCTCGTCGGCCAACAGCGCGATCGGGTCGTTGGCCAGCGACCGGGCGATGGCCACGCGCTGCCGCTCACCGACCGAAAGTTTCTGCGGCAGGTGGTTCGCCCGGTGGTCCATGCCGACCAGTTCGAGCAGTTCTTTCGCCTTTTTCGCGCGGGCCGAGGCCGAGAGCCGACTTTCGAACATCGGCACCTGGACGTTTTCAAGCGACGTAAGAATCGGCAGCAGGTGGAACGACTGGAAGACGAAGCCGAACTTTTCGACCCGGAGCCGGTCGAGCCGGCGCATTTTCGAGAGCGGTTGGCCGTCGAAATAGACTTCGCCGGCGGTGGGCGCATCGAGCGCGCCAAGCAGGTTCAGCAACGTCGATTTGCCGCTGCCGCTGGGGCCCATGATGGCCACGTACTCGCCGCGGCGGATGTCGATCGTCACGTCTTCGACGGCGTGGACTTGCCCGTCGGGATAGAGTTTCGAGACGCGCTCGGTGCGGAACAGAAAGGGATCGCGGCCGCGGCTATTCATGGCGGAGCGCCTCCGTCGGAAGAAGTTGAGCGCCCCTGTAAGCCGGATAGGCGGCCCCGATCAGCCCCACGCACAGCGCGCTGAAGAGGCCGAACGCGAGGATTTCCGGGGTGATGCGCGTGTCGATCAGCCCGGCGACGGCGGGATGCCGGCCCAAGAGCCGCGTCAGGCCCACGGCCCCGATCGTGCCCAGCACGCCGCCGCACAAGCTCATCAAAACCGATTCAATCAAGATCATGCGGATGATGCGGGTCTGCCGCCAGCCGATCGCCCGAAGGATGCCGATTTCCTTGGTCCGCTCGGAGACGGACATAATCATGGTGTTCAACATGCCGACCGTGCCGATGATGATGGCGATGGCCGACGTGACCCAGGAGGTGGCGCGAATGAAGCGGATTTCGGTGGTCGAGCTGACCGACTCGTCGGCGCTTTTCGCCTCGATCCTCGGCCCGAGCTCCATGATTTCTTTGCAGATGCGACGGACTTCCTCTTGATCCTCGGGGTGATCGACGAAGACGGCGAAGCCGCTGACCTTGCCCTGCCGGCCCATGAACCGCTGCAAGTCGGGCAACAAGAGCACCATGCTGCTGGTTTCATAGCTGATGGGGCTTTGGAAAACGCCGACCACGGTGAAGTCGCCGCTTTCAAAGAGGGGGATTTTATCGCCGACCTTCTTTCCGAGGGCCTCGGCCAGCCGTTCGCCCAGCAGGACGCAGGAAACATCGTCGGCCTTCAAGAGCCGGCCGCCGGGCAGGATATCGAGTTTACGCATCAGCGGGGCGCCGGCCTCCCAGCCTTGCACGACCACGGCGTCGGAGCCGAGTTCCTCGAGCGAGGTGAAATCGACCAGCCCGGGATTGACGTCCTTGACGCCAGGGATCGCCTTGATTTTCGCGCCAAGGTCGAAATCCATCACGCTGGTCAACCGCTGCTTGGCGCCGCGCTGTTGCACGATGATGGCGACTTGGTGTTGGCGATAGACTTCCATGAACGAGCGTTCCGTGCTGTTGGAGACGCCCACCAGGGCCACGACCGCGCCAACAGCCACGGCCATGCCGATGATGGTCAGACCGGATCGCACGCGGCGGCGGATTACGTTTTTCAGAACGAAGGAATAAAAATGCATGAAGCAGTTCCGAGGTCCATCGAAGGCCGACGTGCCGTCGGCCGCTAAACAGTGAAGCCCCTTGCCGGCCGACGCGCCGTCGGTTGCTCAACAAATAAATGGATGACCGCAAACGGCGAAAAAAATGTTACTTGAAGTCAATCTCCTCATTGTTTCGGCCACTGGGGGGTTCTGTCAACGGTCAAGGGTCATGGAAAGGCATCTCCAGGAGGAATTCCAGAAATTGGACGGAAAAATGCCAAAGCCCTGCCTAAATCCCCCACACACCCCAACCATCCTCAAGGATAGGCAATATGCGCCGCTTTGCGAGGTTACATCATTTCTTCCAGCCGGATTATTGACCAATCCGTTTCATTTTGTCGATTTTCCCAGCCGATCTAGCGTAAGTTAGGCTATCAGTCTAAACTCTGATGCTTGCGTATGTTTTACCGATTAGATGAACCGTTCCAGTGTCGTTTTGACGCAAGGAGTTGTGCAGTGCCTCGTTTCTGGATTTGGGTGGCTTGCTATGTCGGATTTTGGATGACGGCGACCGGTTGGGGGAGTGTTTCCGCCCAGGCGATTGGACAATCGGAAACCCTTCTGCCGGGAACCACGCAGGGCTTCTTCGCCATTACGAACGTCGACCAACTCAAGGAGCACTGGAATGCCACGCAACTTGGCCACTTGATGGCCGATCCGGTCATGGAACCGTTTACGAAGGATATTCGGCGACAGTTCGAGAATCGCTGGTCGGCCGTCCATGATCGTTTGGGATTGACCCTCGACGACATGAAGGGCGTGCCCGGCGGAGACCTGGCGATTGCCCTGGTCGGTCCCGCCCCGGGCAAGGCGGCGCTGGCGATCGTGGTCGATGTTTCGGGCAAACATGCCGAAACGAAAGAGATGCTCGAAAAGGTTTCGGCGGCGCAACGGAATCGCGGCGCGCGGGAGAGCCAGCGTCGCGTCAAGGGCTGCCCCGACCCAATCATTCAGTTCGATTTACCTGAGCCGGAAGAGGAAAAGGAAGCCGTCCGAAGCACCTTGCGGGGTAGTGCGAAGTCGGAGGCCGAGAAGCTGGCCGCCCAAAATGCCGGAGAGGTTCCCATGCCCACCCCGGCGTCGCAACGGCAGGCGTTTTATTGTTGGACGGGCGATCTGCTGGTCGTTTCGGATGATTTCGACGTTTTGGCGGGCATCCTGAGCCGCGCGATGGGCCACGGGGGCGACAGCCTGGCCGACCAGCCGGGGTTCCAGGCCGTCATGGCCCGATGCAAGGCCGATTACGGCGAGAAGGTCGTGCCGCAGGCCCGGTGGTTCATCCATCCGCTGGGTTACGCCGAGGCGGCGCGGGCATCGACGCCCCCCTCGAAACGGCGCAAGGGCAAAAGCATCTTGGAAGTGATGCGGAATCAGGGCGTGGCGGCCGTGCAAGGCATCGGCGGATTCATCGACTTCTCCTCCGAAGGATTCGAGTGGGTGCATCGGACGGCGGTCCATGCCCCGCCGCCTTACGAAAAGGCCATGAAGATGCTGGTGTTGCCCAACGCCGACGATTTTGCCCCGCAGCCTTGGGTGCCGCGCGACATCGCCACGTATACGACCCTGTATTTCGACATCGGCAACGCCTTCGACCATTTCGGTCCGCTGTTTGAGGAGATCGTCGCCCAGGGCGAACAAGGCGCGTGGCAAGACACGCTGGATCATCTGGAAAAAACGCCCGACGGCCCCAAGATCAATCTCCGCGAGGAGCTGATCGCCCATCTGGGTCGGCGGATCACCATGTTGACCGACTATCAAACGCCGATCACCACGGCCAGTGAGCGACTTTTGTTCGCCATTGAGTTGACCAACGAAGAGGCCGCCGCCAAGGGCGTCGAAAAGCTGTTGAAAAACAATCCGGATTTCAAGCAGCCGCCGCGGGTCATTAACGGACATGTGGTCTGGGAATACGCCGAGGAAGAAGCGGCGATGCCCGACCCCGTGCAAATCACCTTCGACGCCGCGCCGACGATCGCGCCGTATCGGGCGCCGCAAAAACACGCCAAGAAATCGGAAGACGGCCTCGACGAGGAAGAGGAAGAAGAGCCGGAAGATCATCCGCTGCTGCCTCACGCGGCGGTGACGGTTTGGAAAGGGCATCTGCTGGTCGCCTCGCACATCGACTTCCTTTTGAAGGTCATCGACCCGGCCGGCGCGCCCGACAAACTCAACAACGACGTCGATTACGTCTTGGTCGGCGAACAGATCGAGAAGTTTCGGACGAAGGAAAAATGCGTCCGCGTTTTTTCACGGACCGACGAAGAGTATTACCCGACCTATGAACTGATTCGCCAAAACAAGTTGCCGCAGAGCGAGACGATGCTGGCCCGGCTGCTCAACGGACTGTTCGGCCCGGGCAAGAAGGGAGCCGTCCGCCCCCAGAAGATCGACGGCAGCCAATTGCCCGACTACCAGGTCGTCCGCCGGCATCTCGGCCCCGCCGGCCTGCAAGCCACGAGCGAGCCGACCGGCTGGTACTTGAAAGGTTTTACGCTGGCGAAATGACTCCATCGCAAGATGCCGTTGCGACAGACGGCGCCTCGGCGAACAGTGCCTCGGCGAGCAATGCTTTGGCGAGCAAGGCTTTGGCGAGCAATGCTTTGGCGAGCAATGCTTTGGCGAGCAATGCTTTGGCGAGCAATGCTTTGGCGAGCGGGGGGCGTCAGCCCCCTGTACATTCCTGCGCCGGGTATTTCTCCCCATCCGCATTCCACGACATCGTCAGCGGCCGTCGGCGCGGCGTCGTCGCGAGCTTGATGCGCGGCGTTTTCGGGGTGTGCGAGTTCTTTTATGCCGCCGCCGTCCGCCGCCGGAACCGCCGATTCGACCGCGGCGCGGCGAAAATCCATCGCGCGGCCGTGCCCGTGCTGAGTGTCGGCAACCTGACGCTCGGCGGCACGGGCAAAACGCCGATGGTCGAATGGCTCGCCCGTTGGTTTGCTGCAAAGAACGTCCGCGTTGGCGTGGTCAGTCGAGGTTACGGATCGTGCGGCGACCGGCCGAACGACGAGGCCCTTGAACTGCAATTATCTCTGCCCGGCGTGCCGCATGTCCAGAATCCCGACCGCGCGGAGGCCGCCCGCGAGGCCGTCGAAAAGCACGGCTGCCGATTGATCGTCTTGGACGACGGCTTTCAGCACCGCCGGCTTGCCCGCGATCTCGACATCGTGCTGATCGACGCGATGGAACCCTTCGGTTTCGGCCGCGTCTTCCCGCGCGGCACGTTGCGCGAACCGATGGAGGGTTTAAGCCGGGCCGATGTGCTCGTTTTAAGCCGGGCCGATGCACTCGACGCCGCCGCGCGGGCCGCGTTATGGCAAAGCCTTGACGCTTATGCCCCGCGAGCGATTCGGGTCGAAGCGATTCACGCCCCGTGCGCGTTGCTCTCGCCCGACGGCCGGCGGGAGCCGCTCGGTGCGATTCGAGACCTATCCGTGGCGGCCTTTTGCGGGATCGGCAATCCGGCGGGCTTCCAACGCACGCTCGCGGCCTGCGGATGCCGCGTCGCCGGCTTCCGCGCGTTTCCCGATCATTACGCCTACCGCCAAGCGGATTGGTTGGAATTAGCCGCCTGGGCCGAACGCCTCGGCGCCTCGGCCGTTCTCTGCACGCGGAAGGATTTGGTCAAACTGCCGCCCGACGGAATCGGCGGCCGTCCGCTTTGGGCCGTCGGCGTCGAAATCGTATTCCAAGAAGGGCAAGAAGCCTTCGAGGCGCGCTTGTCGCAATTTCTTGATGCGTGACGTTGCTTCGCGGCA
The DNA here is from genome assembly GCA_964558295.1 of uncultured Planctomycetaceae bacterium. GTDB lineage: Bacteria > Planctomycetota > Planctomycetia > Pirellulales > Thermoguttaceae > JBDKTH01. Next base: position 18,040 of record CAZLDQ010000105.1, read on the forward strand.
CGGCAATCCGTAAAACGGAATTTATTCCGTTCCAGAACCAGGCGTCGTTCGGGGAACGGATTGAAATCCGTTCTACGACCGTCATCGAACGATTCGATGGACGTCCCCAGCAATGAATTGCGGTCCAACGGCCCATCTGCTATGCTGGCGCCTCTGCTTCGACTTCAACCTACGGAAGCCCTCCGATGGCGCAATGGTACGAATCGCTGTTTGCGAATTATGCGAAAACTTACGACAAGGAATCGTTCACCCAGGGAACCCTGGGCGAGGCGGATTTCGTGGAGCGGGAATTGAACTTCGACCGCGCGAAACGCATTCTGGACATCGGGTGCGGCACGGGCCGGCACGCCGTCGAACTAGCCCGGCGCGGCTATCGGGTAACCGGCTTCGATCTCTCGGAGGCCCAATTGCGGGCCGCCCGCGAGAAAGCGGCCGCCGCCGGCGTTTCGGTCGACTTCCAGCGGCGCGACGCGACGGAGCCGCATTTCCAACAAGAGTTCGACGCGGCCGTGATGTTTTGCGAAGGCGCATTCCCCTTGATGGAGACCGACGCGAAGAACCACGCGATCCTCGTTCACGCCGCGGCGGCCCTGCGGCCCGGCGGGCTGTTGCTGATGACCACCCTGAACGCCTTGTTTCCGCTGTTTCATTCCGTCAAGGATTTTTACGACGCCCAGAAAAGCGAATCCGGCGCGAAGTCCGGCGCGTTGACTTTTGATTTGATGACGTTCCGCGAGAGCACGGTATTGGAGTTCACCGACGACGCGGGCCAATCGCATGCGGTCCAAACCAACGAACGCTACTACACGCCGACCGAAATGCGGTGGCTCTTGCAAACGGCGGGGTTCGCCTCGGTCGATATCTTTGGCGCCCGCCTGGGCGAGTTCAGCCGCGACCACGTCCTGACGCCCGACGATTTCGAGATGCTCATCGCGGCCCGAAAGGGTGAATAAAACAGCCTACAAAACAGACGATATCACCCAATCTCTCTCCCCCCACGCCCCTCACCCCTCACCCTTCGCCATGTTCCGCCTTCTGGCCATCGACATCGACGGAACGCTCGTCAACAGCCGGCACGAATTGACGCCGGCCGTTCGCTCGGCGTTGCGCCGGGCGGGTGAAGCGGGCCTCCGAATCGTCCTGGCCACCGGCCGGCGCTACAGCCACGCCCTGCCGCTGGTCGAACCGCTGGGAATCGACGTGCCGCTGGTGACCGCCAGCGGGGCGCTGGTGAAAGACCCGCTCGACCACCGCACGCTTTATCAGGCCCGATTCGAGCCGGTCGCGCTTCGCCGGTCGCTGGCCCTTGCCGACCGTTTGGGCTTCGATCCGGTCGTCTGCACCGACTCGTTCGAGCAGGGATTCGATTATTATCTTGGCAGCTTCGAGGCGCGGACGCCCGAGCTGGCCTATTATCTCGCGCACAATCCCGAGCGGGGGCGGCTTTGGCCGCGATTGACGGCCGATCCGCCGCCGGGCGTGTTTTCCGTATTCTGCACGGGCACGCAAGAACAGATGAACCGCTTGGAAGCGGCCTTGCACGATGCGTTGCCAAACCAATTGCACACGAATGTGCTCCGTCCGCCGAAATACATCGGCTACTTTACCGAAATCGTTCCGGCGGGCGTAACCAAATGGTCGGCCATCCAGCGGCTTGCCCGCGACTGGGACATCGCCGACGCGGAAATTTGCGCCGTCGGCGACGACGTGAACGACATTCCGATGATCCGCGCCGCGGGCCTAGGCGTGGCGATGGGCAACGCGCAACCGGCCGTCAAGGCCGCCGCTGATCGCGTCGCTCCCGGCCATGACGAAGACGGCCTGGCCGAAGTGGTCGCATGGGTGGTGGACGAGGGGCTGG
>CAZLDQ010000106.1:0-19717 GCA_964558295.1 uncultured Planctomycetaceae bacterium
CGACTTCAAGCAGTTTCACATCTACGTCGGCTGCGGCCTGGAGCAGATGGTCCAACCTGTGCCGCAACGGGCCTATGTTGCCCCACGCCCCGAGACCACGCAAGAGCCGCCCCTCCACCTTGGCCAGTATGACGACGCCGAGACGGCCGCCCGGGTCCACGACTTCTACGTCTACCATCGCAAGCTCAGCGAGCCCCTGCACGATCCGGAGTTCGACTACGAGCACTGGATCCCGCCACGCACCATCTCGGGTGAGTACAACGAACACATCGCCGAGATCCTCCGCCAGAAGCTGTTGGAAGAGTAAGGGGGAGGAGAATGCAGGATGATGAATACTGAATAGCGGAATTGCTCTGGAGCGGCGAACAAGTCCCTGCCGCGTCCCGGATCTTCTTGCCCACTGCCCACTGCCAGCTACTCCCATGTCTGACACAGAAACCACCGTTGCCCAATTGCGTGAGATTGTTGAGGCGTTCGTCTCCGAGCGCGATTGGCACCAGTTCCACACGCCGAAGAACTTGGCCATGGCCATGGCCATCGAAACGGCCGAGCTGATGGAGCATTTTCAGTGGCTCACACCAGAGCAGTCGCGGGCGCTGGCCGACGAGCCAGAAAAGCTCCGCGAGGTGGGCGAGGAAGTGGCCGACGTGCTCTGCTACATCCTGGCGATGGCCAATGAATTGGGATTGGATCTCTCGACCGCCGTGCGGGACAAGATGGTCAAGAACATCCGCAAGTATCCGGCCCCCGAATACCGCGGCCGGTTCGGGCCGGATGATCCGGGGCCGGAAAAGTAGTCTTCTGGGGGAGAGAAGGCCGGGCTTGCCCGCCGTTGCCTCGCAATTCCAAACCTCGCTCCACCTTTTTCCCTTCAGCCGTTGTGCCGTTGGTGAAGGGCCACTCAAAGCGGGCGCTCGGACCGGAGACGCTCCACGAGCGCGAGGCTTCGAGTTGGACCGAATCGTCCGCCCAGGCCACTTGATGCGGCCGGGCAAACCATCGCAACGGCCGACCAGGGCGAGCCGGCCGGCCAGAACCACAGCCGGACGTCCTTGTCCAAGGCCCACGCCTGATTGCTGGAGTTGGCCAGGTCACCTTTCATGATCGCGCAGTCGATCTGTACGCTTCCAACCGTTTGGGGTAACTCGTAGTGGGCCGACGTGAGCCACGCCGTCTTTCCATCGACGTCTACTTGCACCTGACCCATGCGCACTGCATCGCGGAGCAGGTCGCGGGTTTCTTTCAACTGAAGCACCTTGACCATGACCCGTTTGCCATCGGCCAATTCCACCTCCAGTGAATCGCCGAGGTTGAGGTCCACGATGCGAACCCGCGGCTTGATAATCGGCAGCGGAGGCTCGGCCATGACCGCATGGATCACGACAAGCAGCTCAACAACGCGGCAAACAAACGGCGCGGCATGGCGAGAGTGTTTCCCAGGCGAGTAGGACCGCAGAACGCCCGTATTATTCCTCCCCGATTGGGGAATCGAAAGGCTATTGGGACGTGGGGTGGGAGTCTCTCGTCGCCCCCACAACCGCATACTACCATCGGCCCATGCATCACGCCCTGGACACATCTGTTCAGCTAGGCTGGGCGAGTGGACATTTGTCGACAGCGGTTGAACACTTTTCCCAACACTCCAACGGTCGCGCGACAAAACCCCCGTCAGCCTATCTTGGGGCGGAGTGAATACTTACGAGAAGGCAACTGCTTTGGTGTCGGTTTGGGTACGGGACTTGCCTAACACCGGACAATTAGCACACAGCGTAAGGAATGTGTAAACGGCCAGCGTGGTACGGTCCACCATGGTCGCAGGGTCTTTCCAGGAGTCAGGAGGAACCATCAATGACAAGTCTCGCACTAACCGTTGCCCTTCAAGCCGTCCTTTTGGCCGCTCCCGAGCAGGATTACTCGGTTGCGTATCAGAAGAGTCTCGACTCGGGCCGTCCCCTGGTCGTGTTGTTGGGGGCCGATTGGTGCCCGGCCTGCCTGACCATGAAGAATTCGATTCTCCCAAAGGTCAGCGAGCAGGGAGGCCTAAAGGATGTGGAGTTTTCGTATGTGGACATTGACCGCCAGTCGAAGCTGGCCGAAGTCTTGGCCCGCGCCCGATCGATTCCCCAATTGATCCGGTTTGAACGGCGTCCGTCGGGTTGGATCAGCGGGGTATTGCTTGGGGCTCAGAGTCCCGAAAAGGTGACGTCGTTCGTCAAAGGGGAGGCCGCTGAGGCAACGGCAGCGGAGACGTCCCCCACCCCAGCAAGTAACCCGCCGTCGGTCATTTTAGGGAGTCTTCCGGCCCCAATCACCGGTTCGATGGCCAATTAACCCCTGAGTCCCATAGGGTGTTCACCTAGGGATTTCTGGGGACTGCCCTGATTCCTCGATTCTCAGAAATCGCGTAAAACCTGGTACACAATCTGGTCAATCTGGCGGCATGGTTCGCGCGAACCGAAGTGACTTCTGAGGCGTAAGGGTTGAACAACGGGCACCAGCATGGCACGGAGTGCCCCAAGATACTTGTCGGAGGGAATCGCAATGCTTGTGCTGAGTCGCAAAATCGGCCAATCGGTTGTCGTAGATGAGAATATCGTGATTACCGTGCTCGACGCCGGCGGCGGCCGCGTGGCCCTGGGCATCCAAGCGCCCAAGCAGAAGGCGATCTATCGCCAGGAGCTCTACGACGCGATGCAAACCACGCTCACTTCCGAGCCCCTCGCAGCACGGGGGATGTGCACGGTGGGCTGATTCGTTCCCGCACCCAGCCCGCCAGATCGTCGAGAATTGCTTCCCGTTCCGGCTCATGGAGCAGGGCATGGTAGAGCCCGTCGTAGAGCTTGAGCGTCTTATCGGAGGAACTGGCCTCGTCGTATAACCGGCGACTGCCTTGTGGATCCGTAACCGCATCAGCCGTTCCGTGCAGGATCAACAGGGGTAGGTGGAACTCGCCCAGCCGGGCTTCGACCTGCCGGCCTGCACGGATTATCTCGGCTCCCGTGCGCAGGGGAAACCGGCCGCGAAAGACCAACGGATCGTGGCGGAAGTCGTCTACCACGATCGGGTCGCGGGAAAGCATGCGGCTGCCCATGCGGAACAAACGCAATCGGGGCAAGAGCCGGCCGGCGACGCTCGCCAGGTGTCGCAGCCAGGGGAACACTTGAGCCCCAAGACGCACGGCCGCACCGCTGACGATCAGCCCGCGCAGCTCCGCCTGACGTTTCAGGGCCAGCTTCAAGGCAATCAAGCCGCCCATGCTATGTCCGAACAGAAAAAGCGGCCTCTCGGGTTGGTGCCGCTGGACTCGTTCCAAGAGGGTCTGGACGTCAAGAATGTATTCGTCGAACGAAGCAATCCATGCCCGGGCCCCTTCGGAGCGACCATGGCCCCGCAGGTCCAGACTATAGACGGCCAGGCCTTGTTGGTTCAAACGCTTCGCCAATTCCCAATAACGGCCGGAGTGTTCGGTGAACCCATGCACGACGAGCATGGTCCCCGTGGGTTCCTGCTCCGGTAACCAGTTGCGTTGGAAAAGGCGCAAGCCGTCCGGGGTGGTGAAATATGTTTCGTGATCGAGCATGTGGATCTCCAAACCCAGGTGTCTGATCGTGTTTTAGCAAATCGCCCGTGAAGACGATAGCGGGCGGTCGCCCGCGGAGCACTCTCTTCTGCCGAGTCGGAAGATACCGCTTAGAACCGCCTGGGAGCCGGAGGACATGGAGGGAAAGAGGCCGAGGACATGGGACCGGTCCCAGCAGGCACGGGGTGTGGGGTAAATAGATAGAGCCGGAAACGATAATAGGGCAAGTAATATGGATCGTAGACTACCGGCCTGGGCCGTGGAAACCCATAACCTGGTCCGGGCATAGGCGGCCCAGCTCCTGGCATTCCCGGCGGTTGCGCCAAGCCGGTTGTCACCCAAAGGCCAACGAGCGCCAGTAATCCAACAAAAAGAATCGTCTTCATGATCGTCCGTGTCCTTCCGATGTTGGGAAACGTGCGAAAACCGTAGCGGTTCCCTCGTGCATCTTTGAGACCGGACGGGAAAAAACGCATCCGACGATCGGAGTCGCAATGCGGGCAAACCGCACTTCCCCTCCGCTGCCAATCAGGATCGCCGTGATGCCAGCGGCGACGGGGCGACAGTTCATCTGTCGCCCCGAACGATTGTTTGCCTACGATCAACGGCGGTCATGGGCGAACAGACGGAGACTTAGCGATTAATACCACCAGTAACCGCCGTAGTAGGGGTAATAGTATCCCCTGTAGTAATACGGACGGTAGCCGTAATAGGGATAGTAGCCGCCGTAATAGGGGCGATAGTAGCCGCCATAGTAATAGGTCCGGTAGCCCGGGTACGGATAGTAACCCCGGTATCCCCAGTAACGCGGCCAGCGGACGTCTTGCACCTGGCCCTGCGCGCTGTAGGTGGAAAGTACGGCCGATTGTACGCTGGTGTCGAGTGTCTTGGCGGGAATCGCGGTTCCCGGGTCTGCCCAGGCAAGACTCGTTGTCAATCCCAAGGTGGCCATTGCGGCCAGAAAGATCCAAAGGTTTCTCATTTGCGGGTCTCCATTCGAAGAGAAGATGACAGAAATAAATGTATATTGAGCCACAGGCTCATCCCTTCAAGTTTTGTTGCCACTCTTCACTCTTCTCATGCAACTTGTATGCCAGGAAGAGGGCGAGTCTTCGGAAGGGCGACTGCCCCAAGATTCTGTGGAGGAACGGAAAAAGAAGGCCACGGAGACGACAGCCCCGCTGTCATTCCCCGTGGCCAACGTGCGCGCTGTTCCATGGCAGGATTTAGTAGCAGCAACTCCCACAGCCAGAGTACGGGTAGTACGAGTAGGAGTAGTAGGGATACGACCAGTAGCCGCTGTAGTACGGAGAGCCGCCGTAGTAATAGCTGTAATACGGCCAATAACCCCCGCGCCAGCCACCCCAGCCCCAGTAACCGCTCCTCCAACCCCAGCCGCTGTAGCCGCAACCCCAACCCCAACCTCGGTAGCCGCCTCGGCAGCCCCAGCAAACCGGCTGGACCTGCGCGTTGTTGTCGGCGTGGAGAACTGCGGTTTGGAGCAGCGCTCCGTGATCTGGCGTCGGGGCGCCGTTATCAGCCAAAGCCGCGTTTGTCGAGAAGCCCAGCAGGGCCAACGCGACCAAGACGAGCATGATCCGTTTCATCCTTCCATTCCTCCAGATGGTTTGAAGATCTCCAGATTCACTGCTTGGCATCGACGATCCCATACGACGACCGCATGCCATCACAAGAGCTCTCTGGCCGCAAACGAAATGCCAACGGTCACGAGGAATTGGTCGATGGTGGAGAAGCCGCGTTCCCGGGTTGTCAGGCGGAGCCAAAACGCCGTTCATCTGCCAACCCGCGTGGAAGCGGCTTGCGTGCACCACGTCAACTTGTCTTGCCGGCTCGGTGCGACTGCCTGACAAGCGGCCACTCGATGGATGCCCGGCTTCCACCCGACGTACACGATCAGGAGTCCTCGCGCCGGGAGTAAAAAGAACCAGGCGGCGATCGTCACATGACCGCCGCCTGGGTCGCGTTTTTTTCGAGATTTCCCGTGACTCGATCAGAAATCGATGGATAAACCGAACTTCCGGCCGTAAATGCCGATGCTGCCGCTCGGCTGGGGTTCATAGTAATAGTACGGTGGGTAAGTTGGCACGACCGGGACCACGACCGGCGGCCGGTAAACCGGCGCCGGAACCACGACCACCGCCGGCGGCCGAGGGGGCATGAAGTGATACCCGTAGTGAGGACCGCCATGACCATGGTGGCCATGGTGGCCATGGTGGCCATGGTGGCCGTGAGGGCCGTGAGGGCCGTGAGGGCCGTGAGGGCCGTGGTGAGAGGCCATCGAGAATGTGACGTGCGCGTCCTGATGGGGCGGAGGGCCCGCCAAGGCGGCGTCGGTCATCAGGCCCAGGATGGCCAAACCGGTCAGGCACAGGAGGATGCGTTGCATGGGGGAGGCTCCTTCTTGGAGGTGAGGAAAAGGCTCGGCTGCTTGTTGCGGGCTGCGGTCGTCAGCGTTACTGAAGAAAATCCATCCGCAGGAAGCATGCCGTGCTAGCACGCTACAAGCCACAACCATGGTCTGCCAAACAACTTAAACCATTTTCTCCGTTGCGTCGTCCCCAAAAAACGGCCTTGAGCTGTCGTCGTTCTGACTACAGGGCACGTGCTGCTTCGCGACACGGTTCCGCGCGAATCGTCCACCCCCAGCCTGCTTGCTCACGGTATGACAGACCCCTGACGGGGTGGACTCCGGCCATCCGGTAGCGGCTCGGCAGGAATGCGTGTTTGGCGGTACAATGACGGGTTTGGCAAGCGGGCTCAGCTGCGCGGCAGGTGGGACGGACCAGACGCGCGCACAGCGACTTCCCCGAAGGGATCTTTCCTCAATGGCAGCGACCACGACATTAGCCCAGGCCCTCAAAGACGGCGTGTTGGTCTTCGACGCTGCCATGGGCCCCGCGCTCAACCGGCATCATGTCTTCACCAATCGCTCGTTTGACGAACTGTGTCTCTCGGAGCCGAAACTGATCCGGCAGATCCATGCCGACTATGCGAGTGCCGGGGCCGATGTCCTGACGACCAATACGTTCGGGGCCAATCGGATTACGCTCGGCAAGTTTGGTTTGGCCGACAAAGTGAGCGAGATCAACCAGGCCGGCGCGCGATTGGCCCGGGAAGTGGCCGACGGGGCTCCGCGTCCAATCTTTGTGGCCGGGTCTGTTGGGCCGCTGCCCATGCAGTTGCAGTATCACGACCAGTTGGCCGAGATGATCGTCGAGCAGGTGGAAAGCCTGATGGCCGGTGGGGCCGACGTGATCCTCTTTGAGACCCAGCCGAATCGTCCGGCCCTGGAGGCGTGTGTACTGGCGATGCGGCGTCTGCCGAGTGTGCCGTTTGTGCTCTCATTCGTTCTGGTTCGTCCCAACGAGACGGCCAACGGCGAGCCATTGGAGCGGATGATGGCGCCGTTTGCCAACAACGATCCGCAACCGGTGGCCTGGGGACTCAACTGCGGCATGGGGCCGGATGGACTGCTGGGGGCCGTGGAGAAAGCCGTCCGGCTGACTTCGTTGCCGCTGATCGTGCAGCCCAATGCAGGGATGCCCAAGGAGGTTGACAGCCGGCGGATTTATCTCTGTTCGCCCGAATATCTGACGACCTATGCGCTGCGTTATGTGGATCTGGGCGCGGCGGCCGTGGGGGGCTGCTGCGGGACAACCCCCGAGCACATACGCGAGCTGGCCAATGCGGTCAAGCCGTTGGCCCGGGCGGCCCGCTCGAAGCCGCACGTGATCACCCCCGCCCAGACCACCCCGCCGAAAGAGCCCGTCCCCTTGGCCGAGCGTTCGCGATTCGCCCGGCGCCTGGCCAACCGCGAGTGGGTGACGAGCGTGGAACTGGTGCCGCCGCGCGGCTACGACCTGGCCTCGACAATCGCCAAGAGCCGCACGCTGGCCGAGCATGGCGTCGATGCGGTCAATGTGCCCGACGGTCCGCGGGCCTCGGCACGGATCTCCCCGCTCATTACCGCCGATCGCATTCAGCAGGGGGCGCAGATCGAGACGATCCTCCACGTTTGCTGCCGCGACCGCAACCTGATCGGGATGCAGGCCGATCTGTTGGCTTGCGCGGCCTGCGGAATCCACAACCTGCTGTTTATCACGGGGGATCCACCCAAGCTGGGCGACTATCCCCATGCGACCGGCGTGTTCGACACCGACTCGATCGGCATGGTCGGCGTCCAGCGGCAACTCAACGGCGGGCTTGACTTGGGCGGCCAGGCCGTCGACCCGCCCACAGCGGCCCTGATTGGCGTGGGGCTCGACCCGACGGCCTTGGATCAACAGCGCGAGGTGGAACGTTTCCGCCAGAAGGTCGAGGCGGGGGCCGAGTATGCGATTACCCAGCCGGTGTTCGACCCCGAAGCCTTGTTGCGGTTCTTGGACAAAGTCCAGGATTTCGGCATTCCGATCCTCGCCGGCGTTTGGCCGTTGGCCAGCCTACGCAACGCCCAATTCATGCAGAACGAAGTTCCCGGAGTAGTGATTCCCGAAGGTGTGATGCAGCGGATGGCCTCGGCCCAGGGACGCGAGGAGCAGATGGCCATGGGAGTGCGGATCGCCCAGGAGATGGTCGCCCGAATTCACCAGCGCGTGGCGGGGATTCAGGTCAGTGCGCCGTTTGGGAAGATCGAGACGGCGCTGGGTGTGATCGAGGGGTGGCGGGGAATGGATTGAGGCGTGGGGGACCTGCGGTTGCGGAGTCCAGCGACAAGGCGGCCTGGTTTCGGAACGCAGGAACGTGCCGACCCACGGTTGCGCCGTGCGACCGGCTGCCGCCGAATGTTGGGAAATGCGCCTTGGGCAGTCGGACGAACAGACAAGCGGCGGGCTATTGGCCGCGGATCGCCTTGACGGCCTCTTCGGCGGCTTGGCTGACGATAAATTCGCGGCTTTGGGCGGCTTTTTCGAGGGCCGGCAGGGCGGCCTTGGCTTGTGGGCCAAGTTTCTGCAGGGCTTCGGCCGCTTCCGCCCGGACGTTGATCGCTTTGTCGTCGAGGGCCTGGATCAAGCCGGTTACCACCGGGCTGCTCGCCTCGCCAATCTTGCCCAAGGCCTCGGCCGCCGCGGCGCGGACCGTTTCGTCGGGATCGGCTTTGAGGGCGTCGAGCAAGGCGGGGACGGCCTCCTCGGGACGTTGACGGATTCGTCCTAAAGCGCTGGCCGCTCCGTCGCGTCCATTCCATTTGGTGTCTTTCAAGGCGGCCACCAGCGCGGGCACGGCTGCTTCAGCCTTCGGCCCATAGGCCCCCAAGGCTTGTGCGGCGGAAAGGCGTGCGCCCTCGTGCGAAGGCCCCTCCAAAATCTCGATAATCGCCGGGATCTGGGCAGGACCGTACTGCACCAGCGCGTCGGCCGCCCGATTGCGCCGCCGGACATCGCCGCTGCGCAGATACTTGAGCCACTCTTCGGGCGTTTTGTCCCTGTACGAGCTGGCACGCTGTGCGGATTTCGTCTGCGCGTTGCCGCTCCGACGCGTCTTCTCACAACCACCGACGAGAATCACCAGCCCCAACACCACGAGCAGAAGCCTCTTCAACATCCGTCACGATCCTTTGACGCACGAGGTTGGCCGTGAAGCCCCAAACCTTTTACAGTAGGCGTCTTGGGAAAACTTGTCAATTCAGCGACAGGGCTGGGGGGCAAATCTTCCCGGCAACGGTCGACACAGGTCTCCTGCCCACGTCGTAGCATAATCTCCCCGCTTGGGTGGCATTAGCCAGGCGGCCTGCCTACGTCGTAGCAGAAGCACCCCGCTTGGGTGGTGTTGGCCAGGCATCCTGCCCACGTCGTAGCATAAGCGTCTCGCTTGTGTCGTGTCGGCCAGGCGGCCTGTCTACGTCGTAGCAGAAGCACCCCGCTTGGGTGGTGTTGGCCAGGCATCCTGCCCACGTCGTAGCATAAGCGTCTCGCTTGTGTCGTGTCGGCCAGGCATCCTGCCTGGTCGCGGAGACACAGAGTACGCTTCAGACGCGAGGCCCAAGCTACACACAGGCAGTCGCCTGTACTGGAATATCGGGGACTCTTGCCGCACCCGCAGGCCTTGGGGATCAAGGTGGGACATGCCGGCGACGAGATCGACTGGCTGACCTTCCCGTCGTCCTAGCCTGCCGGTTTTGCAGTGCAGGCTGCTTTGCTGAAGTTGAGCACGAGGAATCACGGATAGCCCGGAACGCCCTGCAGCACATTCCCTCCCCGCACGACTCTTCGAGGGCAAGGCCCGCCCGTACAAAAGACGCCTGCGGTGCTTGACGCGGGGAACGGTTTCGATTATTTTGCCCATTGTTCCAGTATTGTTCTAGCGTTGTTCTAGCTGGAGTACGCCCATGAAGAAGCTGCTTGCCGCTGCCGGACTCCTCCTGTATGTTGTGGGGCCTGCCCGGGCTGAACCCCTCACCGTGTTGACGCCGCCGGTTGGGGAAAAGGCCTATCAACTTGCCGGGGAGGCGTTCATCGACCTCTGGCAAAAGGTGACCGACGAGCGGTTGCCGCAAAAGACCTGGGACAAGGCGTCGTTCGATGGCCTTCCCGCCGGCGACGTGGCGCTGATCGGTTCCGACGCCGTCCATCCGCTGGTCCATCGGTTGATTCTCGACGGGGCGTTGGAAACCCTCGACCTCCAGTACGGCGGCGACGGCTACCGGATCCTCTGCGTCGGCTACCGGGGGCGCCGTTTCCTGATTCTGGCCGGCGGCTGCGGGCGTTCGACGCTCTACGCGGTCTACGACTTCTTCCGCCGTCAGGCCGGGGTGGAGTATTTTTGGGACGGCGACGTGATCCCCAAACGGAGCCAACTGGCCTACGACCATCTGAATGTCAACGAGAAACCCCATTTCCAGTACCGCGGCCTGCGCTATTTCGCCCATCGGGGCCTGCACCGTTTCCAGGCCGAGCACTGGGACTTGGACGATTGGAAGCGGGAAATCGATTGGATGCTCAAGAAGCGGTTCAATCTGTTCATGCTCCGGATCGGGATCGACGATCTGTTCCAGCGGGCCTTTGCCGATGTTCCCTATCCGCCGACCGACGACAAGGACCCGGACGGCATCGACCGCTCCTACGACGACCGCACGTCGTTCTGGCCGTTGCGGTATCGTGGGGAGTTGCGCAAGGCCGTGCTCCGTTATGCCCGCGATCGGGGAATGGTGCATCCGGAAGATACCGGCACGCCGACGCATTGGTATTCCCACACGCCAAGTGCGTTTTTCAAGAATCGTCCCGGGTTTCCGGTGACGACCGATCAGAAGAGCGGCTACCACCTGTTGACCGCGCAGATTTGGGACATTGAAGACCAGCGGGCGTGGGACGCGTACTGGCAACTGACGGCCACTCACATCCGCGAGTTTGGCTGCCCGCAGATGTTCCATACGATCGGTCTGGCCGAACGGACGTTTGGCAAGGATGCCCGCGACAATCTTCAACGCAAACTCTACGTCTACCACAAAACGCAGCAGATGCTGCGCGAGCATTATCCCGACGCCCCGCTGATCATTGCCGGCTGGGACTTCATTGCCTGGTGGAAGGATGCCGACGTGCGGCGTCTGCTCGGAGAGTTCGATCCGACCAAGACGCTGGTTTTCGACTACACGGCCGACGACGCCGAGAAGTTGACCTTCCGCGACTGGAACCTGCTGAACAACTTTCCCTGGCTGTTTGGGATCTTCCATTCGTACGCCCGCAATAGCGACGTGCACGAAGACTACGCGCTTCTTGCCGAGCGGGTGCGCATGGCGTCGGCCGACGAGAAGTGCCGGGGACTGTTCGTCTGGTCAGAAATCTCGCATAGCGATACGTTCTTGTTGGAGTATTTGGGGGCCAACAGCTGGAAGCCGACCGAAGAACTGCCGGCGGCGATCGAGCGGTTCTGCCGGGGCCGCTATGCGGAGAAGCTGGCGGCGGCGATGGAGCCGGTCTGGAGGGATTTCTTGACCACCTCACAGAGCGTCCACTGGAGTCATGAATGGGGCAAAGGAGGCGGACGCTGGAATTCGTTCGGCGAGCCCCAGTTCCGGATGCTCCACAGCAGCACCTTCTCCAGCCTCACCCCGGAGCGGCTGGTGGGGCTCCGGTCGGAATACGATCGGATTGCCCCCAGCTTGAAACCGGCCCCCGCCGTGCTTACGCGACTGGCGGCGATGGCCAGCGCCAACCAGGACAATCCCGAGTGGCGGCGCGATGCCTTGGACATGGGACGAACAATCGCCAGCCGGGCCTTGCTGGCCAGCCTCATGCGGGCCTCGCTTGATATGGAAGCTTGGCGCGAGGGCAAGGCCGAGGCCACACGGGTCCGGAAGCTGGCCGCGTTGAGCCAAGACCTGTTGACCAGCCTGGGTGACGTGCTGGCCCAGTCCGAGGAGTTTTCCATGAACGCCTCGCTCCAACGGCTCCGCCGGGCCCAACCCATAGGCGGCGTAGAACCGACGATCAACGCGCATAGCGAGCAGACCCTCAAGTCGAATGCCGAAAACGACTACTGCCGCAGCCACCACTATGAACTGGTTCGCCACGTGTATCGACCGGAGCTGGCCGTCTACTGGGCCTGGGTCGAAAAGCGGCTAGCCGCGGGCGACAAGTCTCCCTGGCGTCGTCCGAAGGAGTTTACGGTCGAGGCCAAGGCAATCGAGGACAAGTTCTACGCCACGCCGCTGGCCGCAATGGCGCCCGGACCAGAGGCGACCTTGCCGCTGGCCGACGTGCTCGCCCGACTGGGTGAAAAGGTCGAAGACTTGAGAAAGACGATGGAATTGCCCTAGAAGGAGTAGTACCAACAGGTGGATGGCTTGTCAAAACGGTTTGTGATCGCGCAGACTAGCCTTCCCCTCTTGCATATAACCGGAATAGCTTGCTATCTTACTGACATGTGAGGGGAAACCCTCACTCTGCCCCGCCCTCGTTGCTCCCTGCCCCAGCAACGAGGGCAATTTTTTTTGGGGGAGGAACGCTTTAGATCTCATCCGCTGCCGGTACAACGTATGGCTTGCGGTACTCGCGGGTCAGCAGGGCGTTGGCCTCAGCGTTGTCGACAAACGTCTCCTGATCGTCTTTGAGTGTCAGCCAGGGGCCCAGGTTCAGACGCTGCTTCTCCAGATCGATGCCGTTTGCTTTCAAGTGCTCCTGGACCTGGGCGAACGTCTCTTGGACGTTGTCGTTGACGCGGAGCGTTTCGAGTTGCTTGGCGATCTGGGCCGGCGAGGCCGGCCGACCGAGACGGTAGGAGATGTTGCCCAGGTGGCACATGGCCGTCGAGGTGTGGCCTTCGACGATGTCGGCGTTCTGGTCTTCGCGTTTGCGGCTCCGCACGGCCTTGACGAAGTTGTCAAAATGGTTCTGGCCGGGTTCGGAGAACTTGCGGACGAGCTTCCCGTCGGGATCGTAAAGGGAGCAGGAGGTCAGACCGCTGGCGATGTACCCCTCGCTGCCGACGATCAACACGGCGCCGCCCAGACGCGGGGCGGTGGTCTTCAGGTTGCGGACCTCGTTGACCACGGTAAGCGGGCCGAAGTCGTGGATCACCACCTGGGTGTTGGGCGTTTGGCCCGCGTCGTCAAACTGGCGCCCGCCGTAGCACATCACGCCGCGGCCGAGCCCGTTGAGGTCGAGAATCAGACGCAATACGTCGATCGCGTGGATGCTGTTGTTGCCCAATTCGCCGTTGCCGTAGACACAGAACCAGTGCCAGTCGAAGTGGAACGACTTGCTGGTTATAGGTGCCATGGGGGCCGGGCCAGCCCAGAGATCGTAGTTGACGCTGGCCGGTACGCTGTACTGGCCGGCCGCGCCTATCGAGCGGCGCGGACGGTACATGGCGGTGCGGGCCAGCTTAATCTCGCCGAGTTTGCCTTCCCGCACATAGCGGGCCGCCTCGCGGTTGTGCCCGGCCGAGCGGTGCTGCGTGCCCCCCTGGCAAATCCGGTTGTACTTGCGCGAGACCTCGATCATGCGCCGGCCTTCGCTCACATTGTGGCTGACCGGCTTCTCCACATAGACGTCCTTGCCGGCCTGCATCGCCCAGATCGCCGCCAGGGAGTGCCAATGGTTGGGCGTGGCGATCGAGACGATATCGACCGACGGGTCGTCGAAGATTCTCCGCATGTCCTCGACGAACTTGGCCGGTTGGCTTTGGGCGGAGAACTTGGCCGCTACCCGTTGCCCGATTTCCCGGTCGCAATCGCAGAGGTAGGTCACCTGGCAGTCGGGCCGGGAGGCAAAGGCCTGGGCATGGTCGCTGCCCCGGCCGCGCACGCCGATTACGGCCACGTTGAGCCGTTCATTGGGACTGGTCGAGGGTTTTTCTGCGCCCCACACGTTGGCTACTGGCGCGGCGGCCATCGCGGTCATGGCGAGGAGCGATTCTTCGAGCATTGCGCGGCGGGTTAAGCGAGTCATGAGAACTTCGTCCGGGAGGTAAATAGGGAACTAGAACCAGGTCCGTCAACCATTATGCCGCCGCACCGGGGGCAAGTTCCCCCCGAAAATGCGACACCGCTACGCGGAGGTTGGCCACTAGTGTGCTACTGCGGCTACTTCAGCTTATAGATCACTGCCATGCCGTCCCCCTTAAGCTCCGACGCCCGAATGATCACCATGTGGTAGTTCGGATCGTTCTGAAGCGTGTCGAGGAAATCCTGCATGCTCTGGGCCGACTTGATGACGTTGTCGGCCACGATCACCGCGCCCGGTTTGAGCTTCGGTTCAAGTGCCTTGAAGTATTTCAGGTAGTCGCGTTTGACCGCATCGATGAAGACGAAATCGATCGGCCCTTCGAGGGTTGGCAGGACCTGGAGGGCGTCGCCTTCAACCACGGTGACCACTTTGTCCAACTGCATCTTCTGGAGATTCTCCCGGGCGGCAGCGACCATCCGGGGGTCGATGTCGACGGTGATTAGTTGTCCTCCGTTGCGTTCAAACCCAAGGCCCATCAGCATGGCTCCGTAGCCGGTTGCTGTGCCGACCTCCACGCCACGTTTCGCCCCGGAGGCCTCGACCAGGATTCGCAAAAAGGCCGCATCGCCGGGGGCCGTATTCAGGCCGATCCGTTGGAAGTTGCGGATAAACTGGTTGCGGGCTTGCTCCAGGTCTGCGGCGGCCTCCGTCTGGGCCGAACTGCTCGCCGCGCAACTGAGCACGAGGAGACCACAAGCCAACATCGAACAGGGGTGCAGGGCTCGCTTCACGACGCATTCCTTTTCAGAGAGTGTGTGTAGGACCGATAGCTGTCCTATCATGCTAAGCTCCGGCAGCAGAGGATGCAATTCTTAAAGGATCGCCCTGTACGGAACCGTGTGGGGGCCTCTTCGGCAGCCCGCCTTGTCAGGTTGCGGTTCACCCAGGACAATGAGGACGTCGGTGCCATTCCGAGGCAGCGGACCTGACTTGCTGGGGAAGAATGAATTCCAACGGCGACATGACGGTTTTTGTAGAAACCCAGATGCTGGTGCGTGAATACCGCGTGGGGGAGACACACGTCCGCGCGCTGGACGGCCTGGATCTGCGGATCGGCCGGGGGGAATTCTTGGCCGTCTTGGGCGTCAGCGGGTCGGGGAAGTCTACGCTGCTGCACCTGTTGGGCGCGCTGGATACGCCAACCTCGGGCCGGGTGCGCGTCGGCGACCAGGATCTGGGCGCCTTGACCCGGCGCCAGCGGACCCTCTACCGGCGCACGGTCGTGGGGTTCGTATTCCAGTCGTATTACCTCGTGCCGAACCTGACGGCCGAAGAGAATGTGGCCTTGGCCCTGACCTTTCAGGGAACCTTTGGCCAACAGCGCCGCCGGCGCGCGGCCGAAGCGATCGAGCGGC
This sequence comes from uncultured Planctomycetaceae bacterium, assembly GCA_964558295.1. Classification (GTDB taxonomy): domain Bacteria; phylum Planctomycetota; class Planctomycetia; order Pirellulales; family Thermoguttaceae; genus JBDKTH01. The sequence goes on from CAZLDQ010000106.1 coordinate 15,399, forward strand.
TCGGGATCTCTCACCGGGCCAGGCATCGGCCGGGGCAGTTGAGCGGTGGGGAGCAACAGCGCGTGGCCATTGCCCGGGCGATCGTCCACCAGCCGCCACTGCTGTTGGCCGACGAACCAACGGGGAATCTTGACCACGACACAGCGGCCGACGTCATGGGCCGCCTCCGCCAGGCTTGCCGCGAGTTGGGCACGACCGTGATCATGGTCACCCATGACCGGGAGATGGCCGACCGCGTGGCCGATCGGATCATCCACCTTCGCGACGGCCGGCTGGTCCACGGCGAGGGGGGCCCACCATGAGGGCCTGGCGCATTGCGCAACTCGCCCTCGGGGGACTTCGCCGCGCGCCGCTGCGCATGGCGTTGACGACGATCGGGGTGAGCATTGCCGCGGGGGCCATGTTCACGATGGTCGCCTTCGCCCTTGGCTTGCAGCATCAGGCGGAAACGCCGTTTCGGCTCTTGGATCTGTTCAAAAACATCGAGGTCAAGCCGATGACCGGCGAGAAAGCGAAGAAGTCGCCCGTATTGGACGACCAGATGCTCGCCCGGATGGAGAAAATTCCCGGGGTGGAGGTCGTCTACCCCGATCTTCGCATCAAGGACCTGCGACTCTGCCATGGCAAACGGACGGCCAGCGGCCTGGCCTTAGCCATGCCGCGCGAGGCGCTGATGTTCGGCACGTCGGAGGAGATCCTAACCGCGGGGCGGTTCTTCAGCAACGAGAGCCATGAGATCTTGCTGGGTAAGCGACTGGTGACCGACTTGGGATTTGCCTCGCCGGAGAAGGCACTTGGCGCGGAGGTGACCATTGAGGCCACGGGCTTCCTGCCGACCGAAGGGGCGTCGTTTGTGCTCGAACGGCGTCAAATCCAAGTCGTCGTGGTTGGCGTGGTCGACGTCCCGCCGCTGCTCCCTCGCCATATCCAGCGTGCCGTGCTCCTGCCAGTGGAACTGATGAAAGAGATCCCCCGACTCTACGACGAGACCGTGCTCCAGTTGGACAAGTTGGGGCCCAACGCCGCCAAGAGCTACCCGAGTGCCACGGTCCGGGTCGAGAGTCCCGCACGCTTGGAGGCCGTCGAGGCCCAGATCCGCACGTTGGGCTTCCGCACACGAACGGTGCTCAGCCGGTTTGAGGAGATGCGACTGTTTTTCGTGTTCCTTGAGGTGTTACTCGGGGCGGTGGGGACCGTGGCCTTGTTGGTCGCCGCGTTGGGGATCGTCAATACGCTGTTGATGTCCGTCCTGGAACGCTATCAGGAGATCGGCATCTACAAGGCCCTCGGCGCATCGGACGGCGATCTGGTGATCCTTTTTCTGACCGAGGCGGCGATCATTGGCGTGGCCGGCGGGTTGGGCGGCTTGGCCCTGGGGTGGGGCGTCGCATCCCGGGTCGGGGTGGGCGTGGGCTACTATGCCCAGACGCGGCATGTCACCAGCCACCTCGCCCTGTTCGCCTTTCCCGGTTGGCTTTTGGCCGCCACCGTCCTCTTCTCCGCCTTGGTGAGCGTGATTGCCGGCGTTTATCCCGCCTTGCGTGCCGCCCGGATTGATCCGATCCGCGTGTTGCGCCGGGAGTAGGGGAACTCGACAAGGGAAACGTCCGAACCGGATGAGTCAGGCGTCACACTCCGGGCCGGTTGCGTTGGGGGGCGTCAACTCCGCGTGGAGCAACTCGGCCACCGTCGCCGGGGCCTCGTCAGGCGAGCTTTCCTCCCCGGGGGGCTCCACCGGCGCGGGAGCCCTGCGACGCGATTGGATCCGTGGGATCATGAGCACAAAAAATTGAATTCCCCAAAACAGGCCTACGACGAGACTGATCATTGCCGCACTAAATGTCAAACCGCTGGGAGCCACCCGCCATATCCCAAGCAGGACGATACCGCTGACCAGTCCCAAGACTGCAACCAGCAGCTTGAAGCCGACCACGCGCCGCAAGAGCCGCTGGCTGTGGCGATCGATGGCCGTCTGCGCCGATAGGTTGGCCACTTCCCGCATCGCCGTGAGATTGACAAATTTCTCCGGCGCCACCGCCCGCGGTGACATCTCCACCGGCTCCCGTCGCTTGCCCGCAAAACGTTGCGCCGCCGTTTCGTCGGCGGGCCGAAATGGAATCGTCTCCCGAGGGGGCGCGTCCTCGTCGCGCCGTTTGGGCGACGCCCCGACAGCACCGGCCGCTTCGCCGGTCACGCCGCGCACCCGCTCCAGCAACCTCGCCATATAATCGTCGATCGATTCTTCCTCGTGGTCCCCGTGCGCCGAGCCAGGGGAAGTCTCCCGGCCGTGGCCACCAGGTGACTTGGCCGCGACCTGGACCGTGTCGGGGAATTCCTCGTCCTCTTCTTCATACTCCGGCAGGTTCCCCATCCGGCGAAGGACTTCCAGACTGCTCAGCGGCGACTGGCTCGACGATGGACGTCCCTGAGAAGGTTCGTCCCTCCTGTCCCCCGGTTCGCAACGCGCGGCTTTCGCCCGCTCGGCTTCCCACCGATGACGTTCTTCTTCAAAGGCATTGCGGGCGGCTTCGAGATCCGCTTCTCGGGCCTCGAGGCTCTCACGGCGGTCAAGGAGTTCCTGCTCCCTCTCCTCCCATTGGGCCTCTTGTTGCGTGCGTTGTTCTTCCAGCGCTTGTCGCTGAGCTTCCAATTCGGCCTGCCGCGCGTTGAGCTTTTCTTCAGCCTCCGCCCGCTCGGCTTCCTGCCGCTTGCGTTGTTCTTCGAGCGAATGTTGCAAGGCTTCGAGTTGGGCCTGCCGCGCGTTCAACCTCTCTTCGGCTTCGGCCCGCTGGGCCTCTTGTCGCTCGCGCTGTTCCTCCAGCGTTCGCTGGCGGGCCTTGCACTCGGCCTCTTGGACCTTGAGTTCTTCCCGCCGGGTGTGAAGCTGGGTTTCGGAGTTCGACCGTTCGATTTCCCAACGCTGCCGCAGTTCCTCGAAGGCTCGTTGTCGCGCCTCGAATTCCGCCTCCCGGGCCGCCTGTTCCTCCAGCCGAACACGGGACTGCGCCGAATCGTCTGCTTCCTGGGTCGCTTGTTGCTGCCGTTGGTTGTCGAGCGATTGCTGCCGGGCTTTCAGGTCTTCCTCGGCCTTGGCGCGGGCGGCGTTCCATCGGTCGCATTGTTCTTGGAATGCCTGCCGCGCGGCTGCCAGTTCGGCTTGCTGGGCCTGAAGGCGCTTCTCCGCCTCCGCCTGTTTGGCTTGCCACTGGTCGGTTTGTTGCTCCAACGCCTGTCGCGCGGCGGTTAGTTCCGCCTGGAGCGTTTCCAATCGTTTGGTCTGGGCGGCAAGAGCTTTTTCCGCAGCGGCCCGTTCGGTCTCCCATTTCCGACGTTCCTCGTCGAGCGCCTTGCCCTTTGCTGCAAGAGGCGAGACCTGGCCGGTCGAATCTCCCGCGATGTCTTCCTCTTCGAGGCCCGCAGGCGGGACGTCGACCGATTCGGACGGCTTGCCCAAGCCGAGCGCCTCGAGCACCTCAAATTCGAGGGGACCGACACTCAGTCGATCGCCGGGCGAAAGCAGCGATTCGGTGAACGCACGACCGTTCAAGCGCGTATCAGGGTGCCACCGCCGGATCACGGCCGCCGCCGGGCCCCGAACAATCAGGCAATGCAGGGGGCGCACGCCCCGGGCACGCAGCCGAAGCGTACAGCGGGGACCGGAGCCGATCGTGCATTTTTCAGCATGGAGGCGAATGACCTGACCATGACGACTTGTCCCACGAATTCGCAGAACCAGATCACCCGCGCAGGTCTCCTTGGAAGAAGCAATCGCTGTACTGACCATGTTCACAATGAACCCCTGCGTTGTGCCGCCAACGTGCATCCATTGGAGGCTTTGTCAAGTGAGGACCACTTTCCGCATACTAAATCGCCTACAGGATTTAGCTTACGGTTCACCCCCGGTCAAAGCTGGGGTGAGGGGGGCGATCCGCCGGCCGCGATTGACGAAAAAGGGCTGTATATCTTTGCCGGTTTTGTCGATTATCCGATAGCGAAGTTCGGCCGGGGCCGCGGGATGCCCAACGCCGGGGACCGGAACGAGCAAGGCAAAAGTGTCCCCCACGATGACCATTTGTCGGTGTGGGGGTAAACCCCGTCCAATTCTGCGGGAAACTGGCCGTCAAGCGGTTGAATCTGCAGGGTAGGGAGGGTAGTCTGTAGGGCTTCTCAACACGCGGGGGAATCTTTCCTTTTTTTTGGAACCCCTGCAGGTGAGATGCGTACTATAGTTTGGTTGCTGTCGAGTGAGACGTCAGGAACAACCGGCAGCAGGTAACCCGTCAAGAGAGGCATCAGAGAGGGGGTTCGGATTCGGCTTA
>CAZLDQ010000107.1:0-19686 GCA_964558295.1 uncultured Planctomycetaceae bacterium
ACGTAGGTCAGGCCGATCTTGTGGCAGAACATCACGCTGGCCGGATCGCCACCGTGCTCGCCGCAGATGCCCAACTTGATGTTCGGCCGGGTCTTCTTCCCTTTTTCCACGCCGATCTGCATCAACTGGCCGACACCTTCCTGGTCGATCGTCTGGAAGGGGTCGTTCGGCACGATATCGTGCTCACGGTAGTAGTTGATGAAGCCGGCGTAGTCGTCGCGGCTGATCCCCAAGCAGGTCTGCGTCAGGTCGTTGGTGCCGAAGCTGAAGAACTCGGCGCCTTCGGCGATCTGATCGGCGGTCAACGCACCGCGCGGCACTTCGATCATCGTGCCGACCATGTACTCCACCTTCATCCCCTTTTCCTTGAAGACCTGTTCGGCCGTGGCGCGGATCAGCTTCTCCTGATCGCGGAACTCGGTGACGAAGCCGACCAAGGGGATCATCACTTCCGGATGCACGTCGATGCCGGCCTTCTTGACATTGCAGGCGGCCTCGAAGATCGCTCGGGCTTGCATCGCGGTGATCTCGGGATAGACAATGCCCAAGCGGCAGCCGCGGTGCCCCAGCATCGGGTTGAACTCGTGAAGCTGCCGGACCCGTGTCTGAATCTTCTCAACGCTCACGCCCAGCCGCTGCGCCAGGTCTTCCTGGGCGTCGGCTTGATGGGGAAGGAACTCGTGGAGCGGCGGGTCCAACAGGCGGATCGTCACCGGACGGCCCTGCATCACCTTGAACAGCCCTTCGAAGTCGTTCCGCTGGAAGGGAAGCAACTTGGCCAGGGCCGCCTCGCGGTCTTCCAGCCGGTCGGCCACGATCATTTCCCGGAACTCGTCGATATGATCGAAGAACATGTGCTCCGTCCGACACAGGCCGATGCCCTGCGCGCCGAAATCGACCGCTTCCTGAGCTTGGTTCGGCTGGTCGGCGTTCGTGCGCACGCCCAGCTTGCGGAACTCGTCGGCCCACTGCATCAATTGGGCGAAACGCTGATAGATCGGGGCGTCCTCGGCCTTCAGCGTCTTCTTGACCAGCACCTGGACGACTTCGCTGGGGATCGTCTTGATCTTGCCTTCGAAGACTTCGCCGGTGAAGCCGTCGATGGAGATGTAGTCTCCCTCTTTGAGGACCTTCCCCTTGACGGTCACGGTGCGATCCTTGTAGCTGATGTCCAGCTCGTTGCAGCCGGCCACGCAGGCCTTGCCCATTTGGCGGCTGACCAACGCGGCGTGCGAAGCCGCGCCGCCTTGGGCCGTCAAAATGCCCTTGGCCACCTTCATCCCGCGGATGTCTTCCGGGGTCGTCTCGTAGCGGACGAGAACCATCTCGACGTTGTTGTCCTTAAGGAACATCGCTTCCGCCTCGCTGGCGTGGAAGACGATCTTGCCGGTCGCCGCGCCCGGGCCGGCGTTGACACCCTTGGTTAGGAACTTGTTCTCTTTCTGGGCCGCCTTTTTGGCTGCCGGGTCGAAGATCGGCTGCAACACCTGGGTCAGACCGTCGGCCGGAATCCGCCGCGCTTCCAAAGCCTGCTCCTTGGTGATCTTGCCTTCGTTGACCATGTCCACCGCGATCCGCACGGCGGCAAAACCGGTCCGCTTCGCGTTACGTGTCTGAAGCATCCAGACCTTCTTCCGCTCCACGGTGAACTCGATGTCCTGCGCGTCCTTATAGTGGTTTTCCAGCTTAGCCGCCACTTCGAGCAACTGCTTGTGGACCTCGGGCATGTCCTTCACGAGGTCGGTCTCGATCGACTTCGTCTTGCGGATGCCGGCCACCACGTCTTCGCCTTGGGCGTTGATCAGATAGTCGCCGTTGACCACCGGCGAGCCGAGGCTCGCGTCGCGCGTGAGCATCACGCCCGTCGCACAGTCGTCGCCAAGGTTCCCGAAGACCATCGACTGAACGTTGACCGCGGTGCCCCATTCGTGCGGGATGCCGTAGGTGCGACGGTAGACGATCGCCCGGTCGTTCATCCAGCTTCCAAACACGGCGCCCACGGCACCCCAAAGCTGGTCCATCGGCTCTTCGGGGAAGTCCTTGCCGGTTCCCTCCTTAATCGCCTGCTTGAATTCCTTGACCAATTCCTTGAGCTGGGCCGGCTGGAGCTGGTTGTCGAACTCGACGCCCGCGGCCTTCTTCTTCGCATGGAGGAGGACTTCGAACGGGTCGTGCTCTTCCTTGCTCTTCGGCTTCATGTCCAACACGACGTCGCCGTACATCTGCACGAAACGACGGTAGCAGTCCCAGGCAAACCGCTCGTTGCCCGACTGCTTGGCCAACGCCTCCACGGTCTTGTCGTTCAGACCGATGTTCAACACCGTGTCCATCATCCCCGGCATCGACTCGCGGGCGCCCGAACGGCAGGAGACCAACAGCGGGTTCTCCAGCGAACCGAACTTCTTGCCCATTTCCTCTTCCATCTTCTGCAGGGCCGCATCAACCTGGGCCTTCAATTCGGGTGGATAGGATTTGTCGTGGGCGTAATAGTAGGTGCAGACTTCCGTGGTGATCGTGAAGCCGGCGGGGACGGGCAGGCCGATGCGGGCCATTTCGGCCAGGTTCGCGCCTTTGCCGCCGAGCAGCGCGCGCATGCTCGCTTCGCCGTCGGTCCCCTTCGGGCCAAAACTGTAAACGTACTTTTCTGCCATGAGTTGAGCCTTTGCGATGTCGAGAGAAATACCAAGAACCCCTCACACAATCCGGACCCTCCGGAAATGTGGGTGGGGTCGCCAGTTTATGTTAGGGGTTCTAACATGCGGTTTAAGCCGCGCATTCGCGCCTTATGGGGACGGCAAATTCGTCCCCCTACGATCCGCAAATCACGCCAAAATGAAATGAACCAATGTATCAGGGGATACACCGATCGTCAAGGAAGGCCGTGAGGAGGAGTAACCAATGAGGAGGAAGACGATCACCCCACAAACCACCGAGGGGAAGCACACCCGTGAATGACCAACCAGCACCCAATCTCATCGTCCCGGCCGTCCTCTTTGAAGGAATCGTGGGACTCGTTGCCATCGGACTTGGGGGACTTTTCGGCTATCCGCCCGGCCAGATGATCCACTGGTCAGTACCCTCCATTGGATGGGGTGCCGTCGCCAGCCTTCCGCCGCTGCTTGTCCTCGTCCTCCTGGTTTGGTTTCCCATGGGACCGTTCGGGAAGCTGCTCCGCCTGCTTGACGAGCAGGTGATTCCTTCGTTTCGGCAAGCTAGTCTGCTGCAATTGGCGGTCCTTTCCCTTGTCGCCGGACTCACCGAAGAGGCCCTGTTTCGAGGCCTGATTCAAGAAGCCATCGCGGATGGGGTCGGAAGACCCCTCGGTGAATGGGTCGGACTGGCTGCGGCCGCATCGTTGTTCGGCCTCGCTCACTTCCTCAGCCTCAGCTATGCCGTGATTGCCACCGTGATGGGGTTATACCTCGGTTGGCTCTGGCTCGACTCCGGCAACTTGTTGGTACCCATCGTCGCGCACACCATCTATGATTTTTTGGCGCTGGTCTATTTGGTGAAGATTCGTCATCGTTCGTCCGGGGGTCCTTGACCATCGGCCTGCTGCGTCGTAAACCAAATCCTTTGGACTGAACTGGTGTTTCCCGTCCTCCCACCTCCCCCAAAGGTGCTAAAACCATGCAATCGCCTCCCATCAAACGGGCCATCATTAGTGTTAGCGATAAGTTAGGCCTGGCCGGCTTCGCCCGTGGATTGGTCGATGCGGGCGTGGAGATCTACAGTACCGGCGGCACACGCAAGCACCTGGAGAGCGAAGGGATCACCGTTCGGGATGTGGCCGACTACACCGGGTTTCCCGAGATGATGGACGGCCGGGTCAAGACACTCCATCCCAAGGTGTTTGCTGGTATCCTCTGCCGGCACGACAACCCGGAGGACCTCCAATCGCTGGCCGCGCACCAGATCGTCACCTTCGAGTTGGTCGTGGTCAACCTGTATCCCTTCGCGGCGACGGTCGCCCGCCCTGGGGTGACCAAGGACGAGGCGATCGAACAGATCGACATCGGCGGCCCGTCGCTGGTCCGCGCGGCGGCCAAAAACCACAAGTTCACCACGATCGCCACCAATCCTGGGCAATACTCCGAGATCCTCGAACAGATCCAAGCCCATGGCGCGACGACCCTTGAGTTGCGCGAACGCCTGGCCGGCGAAGCATTCGCCCACACGGCCAAGTACGATGAGGCAATTGCCGCCTACTTTGCCGGTTATCGTGCGGAAGGCTCATTCCCGGGCTCGCTGCACGTCAGTTTGCATCGCAAGGCCGTTCTCCGCTACGGCGAGAACCCGCACCAGCAGGCCGCCCTCTATGCCCGGCCTGAGAGCCAGGCCGCGAGTGTGGCTGCCGCGATTCAGTTGCACGGCAAAGAACTCTCCTACAACAACTTCCTTGACCTCGACAGTGCCCTGGGCATTGTGCGCATGTTCCGTGAGCCGGCCGCCGCCGTGATCAAGCACAACAACCCCTGCGGAGCTGCCACGGCCGACACCCTGGCCGACGCCCTGCGCAACGCCATGGCCGGCGACCCGTTGAGCGCGTTCGGGTCGGTCCTGGGCCTCAACCGCGTGGTGGACGCCGCCAGCGCCGAAGTCTTGGCCGAGCCGGGGCTCTTTGTCGAAGCCATTGTCGCGCCCGACTTCTCCCCGGAAGCGATCGAGATCCTCACCACGAAGCCGAAATGGAAGGCCAACGTCCGGCTGATGAAGGTCGGCGAATTGGGCCAGGATCAGGCACGCTGGCAGTTCCGCTGCATCGAAGGGGGCGTGCTCATGCAAGAGGCCGACGTACTCCACGACCCCGAAGAAGCGTGGCAAGTCGTCACGACCGCCCAGCCGACCGAAAGCCAAATGACCGATCTCCGGTTCGCCTGGGAGATTGTCCGCCACGTCAAGTCGAACGCCATCGTGCTGGCCAAACAGCGGATGCTTCTCGGCGTCGGCGCCGGCCAGATGAGCCGCGTCGACTCGGTGGAAATCTCCATCAAGAAGGCGGCCGAGCGGGCCCCCGGCTCCGTGCTTGCCTCGGATGCCTTCTTCCCCTTCCCCGACTCAATCGAGCGCGCCGCTGCGGCTGGCGTCACGGCGATCATCCAACCCGGCGGCTCACGCAACGATGCCCAGGTGATTGCCGCCTGCAACCAGTACAACTTGCCGATGGTCTTTACCAACCGTCGCCACTTCAAGCACTAAAGCCATCGCCCTGTTGAGCCGCGGCATTGGTGCCGTGCGGGGCGCCCAACGTGACTTCCTGGCGACGCTGTTTTCACCGGAGCAGCCGTGCCCACCATCCTCGACAAAATCGTCGCCACCAAGCACGAAGAGATCGCCCGGGCGAAAGCGACCATCCCGGAGGCGGTTCTTCGTGCTCAGTTGCCCACCGCCCCGCCGGTCCGCGATTTCTTCGCTGCCTTGGCCGCGCCCGGCCCGATCCGGCTGATCGCCGAGGTCAAGAAGGCCAGCCCCTCGAAAGGGCTCATCCGCGCCGACTTTCAGCCGGTCGAGATCGCCACGATCTACCAGCAACACGGGGCGAGCTGCGTGAGCGTGCTGACCGATGAGCAGTACTTCCAGGGCAGCCTCGACTACCTGCGCCAGATCCGCCAGGCAATCGACCTACCCGTCTTGCGCAAAGACTTCATCGTCGATCCGTACCAAGTCCTTGAGGCTCGCGTGGCCGGGGCCGACGCCGTACTCCTGATTGCCGAGTGCTTGCCTGATCCCCAGCTCCAGGAGCTTTACGATGCGATCCGCGCCCTGGGCATGACCGCGCTGGTGGAACTCTACGAGCCAGACCATCTCCCCCGGGTTCTTGGCATCGGGGCCCGATTGATCGGCATCAACAACCGCGATCTGCGCACCTTCCAGGTGGATCTGAATCACACCCTGCGGCTTTGTCGCCAGATTCCCCGCGACCGCGTCGTAGTGGGCGAAAGCGGCATCCGCACCCATGACGACGTCCAACGCCTCGCCGCCGCCGGCGTCCGCGCGATGCTCGTCGGCGAAACCCTCATGGCCCAGGCCGACATCGCCGCCGCCGTCGACGCCCTCCTCGGCCGGTAGGGAACGCCCGCGCTGGCGTGCCGGGCGGCGGAAATGACGGCACGCCTCGGTCTGGTGTCCCCATGTCGTTGCTGGTTTCACCGTGTTCCGCGCTGTACACCCCCCGGATAAGAAATACCGGCTAGAAATTGTGCCACCCCATCGGTTAAGCTTCTCGGTGGCGAAGCGCCCCTTCGCCGCATTTGTTGTTTGGCAATTCGACTGATGGCTAGAAGGGAGAGAGGATCATGCTTCACACAGATCCCTTGCGTGGGCAAACCATCCGTCCCCCTACAGAGTCTTTCCCGCAACAGAAAACGCCATCTGTTGACGAAAGCCTGATGGGTTTCGACGTCCTTTGAGCTATCGAGATTCGACAGGGTCTTCTGCCGTCTTGGGGATTCTTCGCAAGCGATGACCGGTCTTGCTGGCCAGACCTAGAGCAACCGGCTCAACTTCCGTCCGGTCGTGCTCAGCGGATACTCGGCCAGTTCCGCCGGCCGGAGCCAGCGCATCTCCACGCCCCCAGAACGGCGCTCCGCGCCGGAGACATACGTTGCGTCATAACAATCCAGCGTGATCCGAAACCGCGTCACGCCATGCTTGAGGGTTGTCAAACGTCGGCCGGGCTGGATGACGATACCCGTCTGTTCCTGGACCAGGGCTGCCAGTCTCGGAGACAAATCGGTTTCGTGCTCGGCCTGAACGGTGAACCGAGGGAAATCCCACAAGCCGGCCCAGCGCCCGCCATCCGGACGACGGACCAGCAACACCCGGCCACGGTGGCGCACCAGCACGGCCACCTCGTGGCGATCTTCGGCCGCCGGCTTCGGCTTTGGCGGCGGGATTGTCGCTTGGAGCCCTTCCGCCTGAGCGCGACAGAGCGCGGCCACCGGGCATTGCTCACAAAGCGGCCCACGCACCAGACAGACCAGGCTCCCCAGTTCCATCAGCGCCTGGTTAAACGTGCCCACGTGCCGTTGCGGCAGAACCGCCTCGGCCATCGCCCAAAGGAGCCGTTGCCCTTCCCTGCCGGTCGGCTGGCCGCGATACGCCAGCAACCGGCTGAACAACCGGAGCGTGTTCGCTTCGAGGATCGGCTCCCGGGCGTCGAAGGCGATCGACAGGATCGCGCCGGCCGTGTAACGACCAATCCCTGGCAGACGCCGAACCACCTCCGGATCACGAGGGAACACGCCGTCATGCTCACGGACCAGACGCTGGGCCGCCGCATGCAGTTGCCGCGCGCGGCGGTAGTAGCCCAACCCTTCCCAGTGCCGGAGCACTTCCTGCTCCTCGGCCGTGGCGAGCGCCGCGATCGTTGGGAACCGGTCGAGAAACCGCTCGAAATAGGGGCGAACTGTGGCCACCTGGGTCTGCTGCAACATGATCTCGCTGATCCAGATTGCATACGGGTCCCCCGTGCGCCGCCAGGGCAAGTCCCTCGCGTGGGCCGCATACCAGCCCCGCAGCCGGCGACGAAACGCCTGATGCCAGGCCGCGTCGGGTAGGGGAACCGGAAAGTCCAGCGAACAGGAATGGGGGCGGAACCGCGCCGACATGAGCAGATCGCAAAAGAACGTTGGCCGAATCATTCACACCAAGGTGACCCGTGCACAATAGCAGCTGGCCGCGCCGTTGTCACGGCTCACGCCGGGGGGTGTCATCCAGGCACTCCGGCCCCCATCCCCCTGTTCCCTCGACAGCGATATGATGAACATGGGAGACTTCAATAGTGCAACCTTCTCCCCAAGCGGAACACACGCATGGCTGCCAAACGAAAACCGAGGCGAAAGAAACAATCCTCACCGCGAGCCCCCCGCCCCCGCTCGTCCGATCGGTTCAGTCTGCGCCGGGTTGCCGAACCAAACGTCTTCGAACTGGTCCCGCCGCGCTGCGTACGCGATCGCCAGGACGATCTGGAGGAAGTCCGTGCCATGTTGGAGGCCGGCGAGATCGAGATTGCCGTCGACGAACTGCGTTGGCTTCTCGATGGCTGCAGTGTCCTGCTGGAAGCCCACAAGATCCTGGGAGAAATCGCGTTGGGGGATGATGACCTGCCGCTTGCCCGCAACCACTTCGGTTATGCCTACGAATTGGGCCGCAAGGCCCTTGGCCGTACCTTCGTCGGGATGCTTCCCTACAGCCGCGAAGCGAACCGCCCCTTTCTCGAAGCCGGCAAGGGTTTGGCCTGGAGTCTGCACAAGCTGGGCGAAACCGATCTGGCCCGCGAAGTGATCGACCAACTTCTGGCCCTCGATCTGACCGATCCGCTGGGGCTGCACGCCCTCCTCGCACCAAGTGAGTGACGTTGCCCGCCCCAACCGCTACGGCAACGGGATGTCCTTGACCTGATAGGGAATCTCCGCCGTAAGAATCACCCCGGGCGTTTTGTAGACCAACGTGTGACCGGCCAACGACCCCTCGACGCTGAACATATAGGCCAACCCGACTTCGTTTTCCGTCTGCCGAGTGGTCTCATAGGTGCCCCAGGTGATCGGCTTCCCGTCGGTGCCTTCGAGATAGACCTCGTTGTCGAAGATCCAACCGCGATGCGACTGGAGCGCTTCGCCCGCATGGTCAAAGCGGACCCGGAGCCGCACTTCCCACAGTTCATTGTTCTTGCGGACGCCCACGAGTGTCACCGTCACCCCGGCGATTCGTTGTTCCACGTCCTTGGCCTTTTCCAGATCCTGGAAGCGGAACGTCTCGATCTTGCCCGGCAACAGCGCCGTCATGACTCCTCGAAGTTGCGCAATCTGCTGCACCGACCGTGGCGGCAGGACGAGGGGAATGCGCAACTCGCTGGCCATCGAGTCGGCCGTGATGGGAACCTCAAGCTCCGCCTGGGGGCTGTCGAGCGGGAGGAGGTGGCCCTCTTCGTCGATTGCCTCGATGCGGCTCATGGGCAACAGGAGACTGATCGGCACGAGTGTCGGTTCCCAGGCGACTTCCACGGTCAGACTGAGCGACTTCTGAGCCGCATTGCGCAAATCGCGGGCAGCCTCGATCCGCACCGCTTCAAAGCGGAAGGGGCCCTGATACCAGGCCCGGCCGACCCGCGGTGCAAGCCCTTCGCTGTGCGGGCGGAGTGTGACCGCCTTTTCCGGCCCATAGTTGTAGACCGTCAGGTTGGCCTGATCGACCACCTCGTCGATCGCTTGCCAGAAGGGCTTCTCGTCAAAGCGGACCTCTAACCGCTGAGTGCTCGCGTGCGGGTCAAAACCTCCCATACCGGTAATCTTGTTTCCCGTCTGCTTCTCCATCGCCGAGAGAATCTCCCCGAGCGGCAGGTTGCCGCGAAGCGTGACGGTCGACGCCTGCGCCGTGGAACGGGCCACTTCTTTTTGCAGGACCTGGCGCAGCCGGGCCACACGCTGCTCGACCTCGGCCGGCATATGGTCGCCCGATGCCGGGAGGTACTCGAGCACCTCCGGCCCGAGCTTGAGCAACCGCTCTTCGGCCGAGTTGCGCTCCGCCAAACGGGGCGAGTTGAGCTGACGGACCAACCGTCGGACTTCAAGCTCCAGATCGGGCCGCGGCGCGGCATCAGCCTGTCCAAACAAGACTCCTCCGAGAACGAGCAAGGCCCCAACCATCGTCTGATCTCCCAAACGGGTAAAGACTCGCTAACGTGCGCACCATGAGCCGACGTCCTACCTCCATTGTAGCTGCTCAGTTTCGTGGACTCCACGTTTCCCGGCGCCCCCCCGCGGGACAAGCTATACTTCCCGTAGACCCTCGACCGTTGATAGCTGCGCAGGTTGTCTTCCTCGTACTCATCACGCTCTGCGTGCTGCTCTTCCTCCCGACAGAGCGCGAGGCGAAGCGTGTTGACAATCCGACGGACCATCGCCGCAGCACTTGTGCCTCGCGTTGGGTCGCCACCCTCCGTGACGGCATATCCCAAAAATCCGAACTGGCCAGAGACCCTGCACGCGATGGATACCCCGCCGACCGTGGGAAACCGATTGATGCGATTGACCTGGATTTTCGCGCTCCTCGCCTTCTGCGGGGCCACCTCGGCCCAGGCGGAAACCGGCTCCAACTGGATGCTCAAGCTGACCCTCCAGGGGCGCCCAATCGAAGGAATGCCGCTCCACTGGAGCCAGGAGCAGGTCCACCTGTTGGGACGCGATGGGCAACTTTGGGAATTCTCTCCCAGCGACGCCCGCGACTATCAAAAGACATCCAACCGCTTCCAAAGCTACTCTACCTCCGAACTCCGGGCGATCCTCTTACGCGAATTGGGCGAGGGCGTGGAGGTCAGCGGCACGAGTCACTATCTCGTTGCGCACCCGAAAGGACAACGCGACCAATGGGCCGAGCGGTTTGAAGATCTCTACCGGTCGTTTGTCCATTACTTCGCGGTTCGTGGATTCCAGCTTTCCGAGCCGCCCGTGCCCCTCTTAGGGATCGTCTGCCGCAATCAGGCGGAGTTTCGTCGTTACGCGGCGAAGGAGGGAATCCCGGCCGGTGGCGTGCTTGGCTACTATTCCCCATTGACCAACCGGATCGTTGTCTACGATATGGACGGAGGTTCCTCCACCGCGACCGCGTGGCAGGACACCGCGGCGACGATCATCCACGAGGCCACCCATCAAACGGCCTTCAACACGGGGATTCACAGCCGCTATGTTCACCCCCCGGTCTGGGTGGCTGAGGGCCTGGCAACGATGTTTGAAGCCCCCGGCGTCTATGATTCACGCCGCTACGGCGAGCGGAGCGATCGGATCAACTACGGCCGGTTCCGCAGTTTCCAACAGATCCTGCCCAAACATCGACCCGAGTTGCTGGCGGAACTGGTTGCCAAAGACAGCCTCTTTCGGGTGGCCCCAGGGCTGGCTTATGCCGAGGCGTGGGCGTTTACCTTCTATCTGGTGGAAACCCAACCGCGGAAATATGCCGACTTTTTGGCCCGCACAGCCAAACGTTCCCCCTTTACTAACTATTCCGCCGCCGCGCGCACCGCCGATTTCGTCGCCGTGTTCGGGTCCGATTGGCGCATGCTCGAGGCCCAGTTTTTGCGATTCATGGCTGGGCTCGACTAAACCGCTCTGGGCCTCCTTTGTGGTTTTTCTCTCTCAGCCCACTCGCAAAGGGGGGCTCTTGCTCTGGTCCGTATCGCGACGTGTGTGGGCTTTAGGAGGATCCCGTCCACAGGGGGTATCTGCCGAATGGGTAGTCCTTTGACCAGGAACAGAGCATGGCGTATAGAACTGTAGGCGCATGGGGGATGGACCTCTTGGTGAGCGTTCCTCCAGAGCCGTGGAACTCCCAATCCCCCAATCGGGTTCGACTTCTCTTGGCATGAAAAAGCGGTGACCATGGACGACCGGGACTCGCTCGAATCCTCCCGCGATACATGGGCCGAAGCGTTTGTTCAGACCCTCAGCCAGCAGCGTGGCCGAGTCCAGCAATATCTGGCAACGCAACGGCAACGGGTCCAGCATGCGCAGACGGAACTCGCCGCCCAGATCGAGAAGATCACCGCCGAGTTGGCGCGGAGTGAGGGCCAACTCGCCTGCCAAAAGGAAGAGATCGAGCATCGCTCGGCGGAACTCCAACGCCAGATGGAGAGTCTGAGCCAGTTCAAGGAGGAGATCGACACCCGCCAAGGCTCCTGGCAGAAGACGCAAGAGCAGCTCATCGCGCAATACGAAGCTTTGGTCCAACGGGTCCAGCAGCAACAACAGGGTTGTACCGGCGGACAGGAGGATTTCGCCACACGGCAAAAGGAGCTCGAGGCGCTCGAAGCCCGGGTCCACCAAGAGCAGCACGCCTTGGAACTAGCCCGCCAGGAACACGCCGCCCAGGTCGAGCATGTGACCAGTCTGCGGGAGCGTTTGGAAGCCGAGTTGGCCGCGCTCGATGCGGAACGGGAAAAGGTTGCCAGCCAGCGGATTCATACCCAAGCCCAGCGCCGCCGAATCGCCGAGGAATTCCAGCAACAGCGGGCCGCGCACGTCAAGTACATGCAGCGCCGCCAGGCGGAGCTGGAAGCCCTGCAAACCGAACTCAACGCCAAGCTGGAAGCCACCAACGAACGCGAGAGCAAGCTCCGCGAGGAGTTGAACGTCGCTCGGGAAGCCCAGGCTGCGCTGGAAACCGAACGGGCCACGGCCGCCCAACGGGAGACCAGACTTCAGGCGGAACTCACCGCCGCTCAGGACGCACAGGCCCAGTTCCAACGCGAACTCGGCGCGGCCAGTGAACGCGAGACAAAACTCCGTGCGGAATTGATGACCGCCCAGAGTGCGCAGAACGAACTGGAAAACCAACTGGCCGCCGCCGCCGAGCGGGAAGCCAAACTCCGTGGCGAATGGAAGCAAGCCAGCGCTGCGCGCGACGAGTTGGAGGCCAACCTCGCCGAGGCCGCCCGGCGCGAAACCCAGCTGCGCGCCGAGTTGCAGACCGCCCGCCAACGCGAGGAGGCCCTCGAGAATGAACTCGAATCGTTGCGCCAGCGCTGCCAATCGCTCGAAGCGGAGGCTTCCCAACGGCCGGCAGGCAACACGGTCGAATGGCAGAAGTACGAAGACCTCCAGGCCGAACGCGATCAACTCGCCAAACAACTGGCGGAGCTCGAAGCACGAGGGCCGGCAGATTCCTCGGGTGGAGGCGAATACCGGCGCCGCTATGAACTGGCGATGGACGATGTCCGCGAGATGAAAGCTCGCGTGCAGGAACTGGAAAAGCAGTTGGCCCAGGCCCGTGCGGCCAATCCGTCCGCGTCTTCGACCTCGTCCAAAGGCGGCCTCGACTGGGAGGCCGAAAAACGCCGGATCATGGCCGCCCTCGAAGCCGAGGGAGACGACGAGGATCCCGAGGCGGTTCAGGAACGAATCCGGATCCAGGACGTGATCCGTACCACCGAACAGGCGCTCGCCGAACGCGACCAGGAAATCGAAAGCCTGCAGCGCATTTTGGAGGATCAGAGCAAGAACCTCGGTTCCGTCGCCGTGGGGGCCGCCGCCCTCGGCGCCGTGTTAGACCAGGACGCGATCATCCAGGAGGAACGCGAGAACCTCCGCCGCCTCCAAACCGAGTGGGAGGAAAAGCTCCGCCAGGCCGAAATCGAAATCTCGATCGAACGCGCCAAGATCGCCCGCGAACGGAGCCAGATCGAAGATCGACTCAAAGAACTCGAAGCACGCCTGGAAACCACCCAGACCGACTCCGACGGAGCGGAAAAGCCCGGCCCCGCCGATAAACCGGCCCGCGGCCGCTGGCTCGCCCGCCTGGGACTCAAAGATCTCGAAGACGAATAGCCGACGCCCCCTCCACAGAAACGTTCCTCGAACGCCTTTGGGGGTTTGTTGACCAGACGCCCCCTTCAAAAAACCTGTCAGACCGGAATCCATCCGTGCAGGGCTCGCCGCTCGTAGGACCGTCGGCCGGTGATCAGTTCGCGGGCAGTTGCGAGCTGCTCCTTCACGTTCCAGAGAAGTACCCCGCGTACCCGTTCCTCGCGGAGATAATAGATCACCCCTTGGTGAAACGGTTCATGCCAGTCGGCCACGGTCTCCAAGTGGGGATCCAACTCGCCGACAGCTTCGTAGCTGATCTCGAACAAGTCGGAGTAGACCACCGGGAGGTAATCGTAGGCCACACGTTGGCCGGCCATCGCCTGGCCGGCCAGTTGACCCATCGTGTTGGCGTTGTCTTCGTGTTCCGAGCGGAGATAGCCGTCCAGTGCCGAATTGTAGAAGGAGGCTACGTCGCCGGCGGCAAAGATGTCCGGATCCGTCGTGTGCAGCGCCGGATTCACGCGAATACCGTTGTCTACGGCCAGTCCCGCTGCCAGGGCCAACTCGACGTTCGGCTCGATGCCGATCCCCACCACGACTCCGTCGACAATCAGTCGCTCCCCTTGTTCCGTGGTCAGGGCCAGCCGGCCATTGTGCTCCGTCATGGTGGCCACAGTCTGTCCCGCGAGGACCTCGATCCCCTTGTGGCGGTAAAAGTCGTTGAGAAACAGGGCCAACTCAGCCGGAAACCGCTGGGCGCCGATCCCCATCTCGGGAAAGATCATCGTCACACTCTTGCCAAAGCCCGCCAAGGCCGCCGCCACCTCCGCGCCGATGAACCCCCCGCCAAGTATGGCAAATCGCTGTCCTTGCTCGGCCAAGCCCCGCAGACGGTAGTAGTCGTCCAGCGTGCGATAGTAGACCAAACGCTCGCTGTCAAAGGGCAACCGCCGGGGTGTGCCGCCGGTGGCCAAGAGGAGCTTCTGGTAACTGTAGACTGTGTTCCGGTCGTCCGTCACTTGGCGGTGGGTGCGGTCGATTCTCACCGCGCGGCGTCCGGGAGTGAGAATTGCTTCTTGGACCGCCGCACGACGCCAGATGCTTTCCAGCGGTCGCCCCTTCCAGAGCCCTTTAGAGAGCGGCGGACGATTGTACGGCGGGTGAGACTCCTCGGCAATCAGACCGATCGCACCGTCCGGGTCTACTTGGCGAATCCCCTCGACGGCCGCGTCGGCGGTCATTCCCCCGCCAATGATCAAGTATTTGTAGTTGGCCATCTCGGTTGTCCCCCAGATCCCAGGCATTGAATTCTATGCTCCCTGACAAGCCACCCCGCCGCGCGACAAAAAAGGCCCTGATCGTCGACGGCCAGATCGTGCGCGACAACTCGCCAGGCGAGGGCGGCGCTCCCGGCCGACTTCTCCATCCCCGATCAAGCGAGCATGCGACCGCCAACGTCGCTGGTCGCCCCAAGCGGCCGGGCTTGCCCGGCGCTGTTGTTGCCTGCTACAACATCCAGAGACCCTGACGGCGCGAGCCCCTCCAGGATATTGGCCTCTTCCCCCCGAGAATCGGCGATGTGTGGTATTACCGGTGCCGTGTGGACCGACCCCAAGCGGGCTGTCGACGAGGCGACGCTTGCGCGTATGGTCGATGTCCTTCGCCACCGCGGGCCCGACGACCGAGGCACCTACACCGCCGAGTTGCACACCCGTACCGGTTCCCCCGGCGTGGCCCTCGGCCACCGCCGCCTCTCAATCATCGATCTGACCTGTGGCCATCAGCCGCTTGCCAACGAAGACGGCTCGATCTGGCTGGTCTTCAACGGCGAAATCTACAACTACCGCGACCTGCGGCGGCGTCTGGAAGGCACTGGGCATCGATTTCAAACCGAGAGTGACACGGAGACGATCCTCCATCTCTATGAAGACGAAGGACCGGCCTGTCTCGCACACCTCAACGGGATGTTTGCCCTGGCCCTTTGGGACGCCAACCAGCGCCAACTGCTTTTGGCCCGCGACCGCTTGGGCAAGAAACCGCTCGTCTATCGCCACGAGCCGGGCCGGCTCTTGTTTGCCAGCGAACTGAAGAGTCTTCTGGAAGTGCCGGGCGTTCCGCGCGCGTTGGACCCCCAGGCGATTGACCTCTACTTGACTTACCAATACGTGCCTCATCCCTGGACGATCTTTCACGGGATCGCCAAGTTGCCACCGGCCCATTATGCCCTCTACCGTGATGGGCAACTCGAGGTGCGCCCGTATTGGGAACCCGACTTCAACCGTGAAGATCAACGCCCCGCCGAAGAGTATGCGGAAGAACTGCGGTCGCTGCTCACTTCGGCCGTGGCGATGCGCCTGCAGAGCGACGTCCCCTTGGGAGCGTTTCTCTCCGGCGGGATCGACTCGACGATCATCGTCGGCCTCATGCAGAAGCTCTGCCAGGAGCCGGTACGCACGTTTTCCATCGGCTTCCCCGTGCCCGAGTACGACGAAACCCGCTATGCGGCCGCCGTGGCTCGGCAGTTCGGCACGATCCATCAGGAGTTCTGCGTGGAGCCGGACGCGGTGGGCGTGCTCGACCAATTGGTGTGGCATTACGACGAGCCGTTTGCCGATAGCTCGGCCGTGCCCACCTGGTATGTCTCAAAACTGACGCGCGAGCACGTCACCGTGGCCTTGACCGGCGATGGCGGCGACGAGCTGTTTGTCGGCTATCCGCGGTATCGGGCCGTTTGGCTGGCCGACGGGTTCGATCGGCTCCCTGCCGGTTTGCGCCACCTGCTGGCCGGCCGCTTTTGGCAGAAGCTGCCCGGCAGCGTGCGGCAGAAATCGGTGCTCCGACGCCTGAAGCGGTTCACGGAAGCGCTGGGCCAAGCCCCGGCACGGCGCTATTTGGAATGGATTTCGATCTTCAATGAAGCCCGTCGGGCGGAACTCTACCAAGACGACTTTCTCGCCGAACTTCCTGACGCCGACCCCTTGGAGTTTCTCGCGTCCGCCTACCGCCGTTGCCTCGCCCGCGACCCCGTCACCGCTACGAGCCTTACCGATCTGGTGACCTATCTCCCATGCGACCTGATGACGAAAGTCGACATTGCCTCGATGGCCCACGGACTGGAGTGCCGGGCGCCGTTTCTGGACTATCGGGTCGTGGAACTGGCGGCAAGGATCCCCTTGCGCATGAAGTTTCGCCGAGGACAAGGAAAGCGCATCTTGCGGGAGACGTTTCCCGACCTCCTCCCCCCAGCCGTTAAGCGGCGTAAGAAGATGGGGTTCGGCGTTCCCTTGGACCATTGGTTCCGGGGGCCGCTGGCTGGGTTCGCCCGGGAAGTGCTCCTCGACTCACGGACCAGAGAACGCGGTCTGTTTCGTCCGGAAGTCGTTCAACGGCTTGTCGAATCCCACCTTGCCGGGCTGTTTGACCATAGCTATCGCCTCTGGGCGCTGCTGGTATTAGAGTTATGGCAGCGACGTTGGGTGGACTGAAACACGCGGAACTGCCGGGCTGGTCTCGTGTTTGCTTCCCCAAATTGCCGACATAGACAGCGGCTTCTCTGCTGGCACTCTTATGGTGCAAAAATAATCCAAAGGGGGCGGGGCTAACAACCGGGAGGACACCGCGCGAATCCGTAGTGAGAACGACTCCGCCCCACTTCCCACTCCTCTTCAGACGATTCGGAAAACCCGATAAAATACGCTGAAGCGGAAAACCTTACTGACTGCATGGTGGCATCAAACGAGGAGGCAACATGAAGGATAAAGTGGTCACGGTGATCTTGGCCGGAGGAAAAGGCTCACGATTGGAACCGCTGACGCGCGACCGAGCCAAGCCGGCTGTCCCCTTTGGCGGTGCCTATCGGATCATCGACTTTACCCTCTCGAACTGTCTGAATAGCGGGCTGCGCAAGATCCTTGTGTTGACCCAGTACAAGGCGATGAGCCTCGACCGGCATATCAACATGGGCTGGCAGCGCTATTTCTGCCGGGAACTGGGCGAATTCGCCGACGTCGTTCCCCCACAGCAGCGGATCGACGAGAGCTGGTATCAGGGCACGGCCGACGCCGTCTACCAGAATATCTACACGATGGAAAAGGAACGCCCCGAGTTTGTCATGATCCTCGCCGGCGATCACATCTATAAGATGGACTATAGCCAACTGCTGGAGTTTCACATCGCCAACCGGGCTGACGCGACGATCGGCGTTTTGCGCCGCCATCGGACCGAAGCGGCCCTGCAGTTCGGCGTCATGGAGATCGAGCCCGATAGCCGCGTGGTCGGCTTCGAGGAAAAGCCGGCCGATCCGAAGCCGATTCCCGGCGACGACCAGTACTGCTTCGCCTCGATGGGGATCTATGTGTTCACGGCACGCTTCCTCTTCGAGGAACTCTGTCGCGACGCCACGCGGCGCGGCAGCCGCCACGACTTCGGCAAGGATATCATCCCGGCGATCCTCTCCACGAACCGCGTGTTCGCCTATCCCTTCCGCGATGAGAACCGCAAGCAAGACGCCTACTGGCGCGACGTAGGGACATTGGACGCCTACTATGAAGCCAACATGGACCTGATTTCGGTCGACCCCCAGTTGAACATGTACGACAAAGAGTGGCCGATCCGCACCTATCAGCCGAACATTCCACCGCCAAAGTTCGTCTTCAACGACGCCACGCGCCGCGGTTATGCCGTCGATAGCATCGTCTGCCTAGGAACGATCATCTCCGGCGGCCGCGTCTCCCAGTCGATCCTCGGCCCGCAAACGCGGATCAACAGCTTCGCCGAAGTCGAAGGCTCGATCCTCTTTGGCCGCTGCGATATCGGCCGGCACGCCAAGATCCGCCGGGCGATCATCGACAAAGACGTGAACATCCCCGCCGGGATCGAGATCGGCTACGACCACGACCTGGATCGCCGGCGCGGCTTCACCGTGACCGACGACGGCCTGACCGTCATTGCCAAGGCCGAGGGGGCCGACCACTTCTTCGAGGCCGTCAAAGCCGCCAGTTAACGCGGCCGTGTGGTTTCGACTAGCCTGAGGCGAGTGTTTTGCCATAGAGAAAGAAGAGGAAGGATCACGAAACCACGAGAGCACAAAAAACGAGGATGACTGGGGTAGGCTCGTGCATTGGGCCTTGGGTTGTGCTTTCGTGAACCTTTCGTCTTCTTGAAGCTGAAACACGTCATCCACCTCTTGCCCCGATTCGGTCAGAGAAAGGAAGCCGAACGCCCGTCGATTCGATCCAGTTCCCCGTCGCTTGACACGCCGCTACCAGTGAAGCATCAGACCTTCCCACAGCAGAGGGGGGGGTGGCGGGGTTTTTGTATTTGAGGGATCGCCACAGAGGGGGCCGACAGCCTTGCCGCGATCCGTGAGAGAATTCAGCGCAAAAAAAAGCTCCCGGAAAGGCCGCGTCCCAGGGGGGCAAAGGACACTAATCTTTTCCGGGAGCGATTGGTCGAAGATCCACTGACTCGCTCGGGCCAGTGATCCGAGCAGCAGCAGGGCTGCTGCAAACTTATATGCGAAGCGCGCCGCCAGACTTCCTTGCCCGCGTCGAGCGCTTCGTGGTCCGCAGGAACGCCGTCCGGCGTTCCCGGATGCAGACCCATCCACGTGGGAGCTTCGTAATCTCAATCGCCGCGGATCTCAGATCCGCGACGTGATGTGCAACTCATGAGGTCGCGAGATTACGGCTTTTCGGCGAATGGGTCAAGACCGCTTTTTGGAAAAGTGGAAATTCCGTGAAACTTCAGCCGTTGGAAATAGATTTGGGTTGAGGAAGCGGGGGAAAATGACCCGTTGTGGGGTAAGACGTCAAGGCGTTGGGGTTGGTTCGAAGGAGACCGTGACCACGTTGGTGGAGGGGGCGGAAGGTGGAAAAGCTGCGGACGGCGTTGCAGGCGAAAGCCAACGCCGAGCTATCTACCACGAAACCCAGTACGCTTTAGGCGGATGAACCCTGGGAGACCAGAGGGCGTAAGCCGTCTGGCCGTCGGGACGTTTCCACGAAATCAGGCAGAGTCTCCCATCCGCCAAGAACAGCTCGCCGAGCTGATTGACGGATCCCGCTGGGCGAGCTTTCGTCAGGACGCGGTAGGCCAGGTAGCCGGGATAGAGCCAGACGGTATTCCGGTCGTCGATCATACGGAGGCCCCTGCGATGTGGAAGTGCCGGCGGCCCTCATCCAGCTCGTTCCTCGCCACCCTCTCCCGGCTGCGCGGGCGAGGGAAGACCCGGCGGGGAAGCGTATAGTAACGCGGCAACGCGGTGGGCAAGCCCACCGGCTCAATGACTCTTCAGTCCCTAGCCCCCAGTCCCTAATCCCTAGCCGCCAGCCCCTAGTAGCCCGTTGAAAAAGTCCGCTAAGCCGACCTTCCCAACGTAGGAGGCTGG
>CAZLDQ010000108.1:0-19533 GCA_964558295.1 uncultured Planctomycetaceae bacterium
CGCCCGCTGTAAACTCAAATCGGTCTATCCCAAAATCAAGCTGTGACAAAGCACTCGTCAGCAGAATCTGTGGGTAAATTCTGGTTCGGGGAGGTCGCCAAGTTGGTGATATAAGGCGATTGCAATGGCTTTCTCCGTCCGAAAGCCATACGCTTTTCTCATCGTGAGTTTTGCTTTGTTGTTCAAACCCTCCACAATCCCGGCGGAAATGGCGCCTTCCGCTCGGAACCAGTTGAGAATCAACGCTCGGTGACGACGCAACGTCTTGGCCACTTTCTTCATGGGACCGATCTTCGATCGCATGGTTCGAGTACACCACTGGCGAGGAACTTCGCCGCACACGCCGGGTAGCAATACTCCCAGAACCGCTGAAAGTCCTCCCGCATCAGACGGCTGCGGACCGATTGCAGATTGTACTGGAGCAACTCCGACATCTTCACCGCCTGCTTCTCCGTAAAGTTCTCCTTCCGCTTCAACAGACACCAGCGGGAATGTTTCAGCACCGGCTCATAACCGTCACGCTCCAGCCGCTTCGCCTCCGCCGCACGAACCTCGTCGATCGCCTTGTTCATCTTCGACATCACGTGGAACCGGTCCCGCACGTGAACCGCTTGGCCCGCCTTCTTCGCAATCACCTTCAAATACGGCTTCCACAGGTCACTACATACGAACCGAAGCCGGCCCGAACGCTCACGGCCGAACATCCGGAAAAACCGCAAGAATGTCTTCGTGGTGCGATCCTTTCCAACCCATAGCAGGCGTCGGCAGTCCTCGTCGATCTGGTACACCAACGTGAGATACTTGTGCCCACGCTGCCACTGGATTTCATCCACGCCAATCGCTTCAACGTCGTCCAAGTCTCGATGCCAGCCCCCAGGAAACAGCGTGGTGTACCGAGCGAAACACGTGTTCCCACGTCGTCCCGAACACCCTCGCCACTTCCTGTCACGACAGCCGCTTCGCCCACCGGGCCAAGAACCATCGGTAGCTGGTCGTCAACCGACTTTTTCCCTTTGCCCACGGAACTTGTTCTCCTTTCACCCCACCCTGTGGACAATCAACCCGTCGCATCGCATCGAGGAACAACACGGCGATCCCCCACAGCGGCACATACTCGAATCGCCGTTTCGTCACCCGGTCGTATCCCGGGGCCGGACGGCCGCAGCCGGAGCAGATCGGTCGCCCGTTGGCTCGGGCGGCCACCTCGACCTCAATGGCCAATTTGCCGTCTTCCTCCAACATTCTGACTTTTCCGTACACAAAGGACTTGTAATGTTCGATCCGATTGAGGATAGTCTTCAGTCGCATCCTGTGGCGTCTCCGGTTGGATGGCTTGTTGTTGCAAATCCATCTATAACCGAAAGGCCCACAGGGTGCTACGATTCTCCTTGGCCGTCCTCGACTACAATTCGTCTCGCTTGGTGAAGCGGAGTCGGGCTCTGCGGGGACGCAACCCGACAAGGAATAGCCAAGCCAGGGCGGGTAAATGACCCGTAGGCCCTGGCGACTTCACGCCGCCAGGGCTGCTTTTCCCTTCTGCCATTTATTTGCCCTGCCATCCCTCTGAAAATCCAACCTGAACACCACCAGACATCTCACTATCTTCAGCCGTTTTCACCCACAGATTCTGCTGAAGACCCAAAGGAATAAACCGAAAAGGGCGCGAAGAGCGCGAAGGATTGAAGGAGACGGATTGGAGTGGAACAGTGCGTCTTTCCGAGGGGCGAGCCCAATTCGCGAGGAGTAAGCTTAACGCTTCAGGTCGAAGGTGAATTCATTGGGCGAGCCGATTTTGACCTCGGCGGTCAGGCCGCTGGTTTGCTCGTTGGCGTAGCGTTCGGGGATTAGCGACTTGGGCGGCGGTGCGACCTTGGGGTTGGTGGGATCGAAGGGAGTCTCGTCCCAGCAATTGACGACCACCTTGTAGAAACCGACCTGAGCGCCGTCGCCTGGAGTGCTCGTCATCAGGACGAACTTGCCGTCGGCGGCGATTTGGCCGGTGGCCATGGGGCCGCGGGTCCCCTTGCTGTTGTCGGGCATGAACTGAATCCGGCCCTTGGTCAGCGGGGCACCGTCCAAGGATACGGTGCCGCTGACCTTGGCCATTGGAAGGGAATTGCCCCCCTGGCAGCCCAGAAACAGCAGCGTGAGCAAAGAAGCGGCAACCAAGACCAACCGGATCGGGCGAGCCATCGACAAGAATCCTCCGAAAGAGACGGTCTGCGGATCAAGCAGGGGAAGCGGCCTTCGCATCGCTACAGATTGGTGTTCGTCTCGCCACCGGCTATCGACGCGCGGGCACGCCAGATGCTGATGTCGATCGTGTCGCTCACGAAGACCGTGCTGCCGTCCGCATTGAGCATCATACACCCACCGGGATGATGGGAGCTGAAGGGGAGCAACGTCCAATCGCTCGCATAGGCTCCCTGGGCAAAGACCTGATTCGGACCGTAGAACATTCCCTTCGTGGCCCCGGAGCCTTCAAGGACAATCCCCATCACCCAGGGGCTCCAGCGGCTGTCGTAGTCGAACCTGGAATAGCCGATCGACTCCATAATGGTCGGGCGGTATTCGCCGTACATGAAGGTATTTGACGTGCCATCGGTGATGTCAGCGAACCGGGTCTTGCTATCGACGTAGAACATGCCGGTTTGCGCGGCCGTCGGTTGCGGCGAGCCAGAACTGTTCAGTGCACACGACCTGGTCCCGCTCGTTGTGAATCCCATCACGCCCAGGTAACAGGTGACCGCCGCATTGAAGTGGGAGAAGCCGCGATAGTGATAGGCATCCCCCAGAGTCTTGCCGGAATAGGAGGGACAGATGTAACCGGGGATGACGTTAAGCGCAATGGACTGATTCACTGGATTGGCGAAGCTCTGATTGAAATCGATCGTCATGTAGAGCGTTTGCTGTTCAACATAGGGCAAGATCCTCGCCAGCGGGCCAAAGCAATTCAACTGGGGAGTATCACTCGCGGTGGCCGTGAACGTGCGGCCCAGCGAACCGGGAGGAAAACACTTCACCGCCGACTCGTAGTTGTGCAACCCAAGCCCGAGTTGCTTGAGATTGTTGTTGCACTGCGACCGCCGCGCGGCTTCCCGAGCGGCCTGGACAGCAGGCAGCAACAGCGCGATCAAGATCCCGATGATCGCAATGACAACAAGGAGTTCGACCAGCGTAAACCCGTTTTGCGCACGCTGTTGACTAGCCATCGCGTTGCCCTTTGGAAGACGGTGGAATGAAGCCGTAACGCATGAACGCCTATCCCCCCCGCTCAAAAGGATACCCGAGAAGGATATTGCGTGTCTTGTCTCTGGCAGCATCGAAGGAAAAGACAAGGTTATACACCCTGCAGGGGGGGGCGATACTGCCCGATGCGAGGTTTGAACAGGTTAATGGCCTGTTGGGTTTGCTGGCCATCGCCGAACAACTCGCTTTGACATGGGCGACAGTTCCAGGTATGCTACCACCCCTTCGTGCGGGGCTAGCTTGGTACGAAGTCTGAACGGTGCAGACAGGGACGTCTGGCCGTCGGTTGCCATGGAGGGTGTTAACTTGGACCAGGATCACAGTGTATTGATCGTCGATCGTTCGGAGGAAACGCGGGAAGTGCTGAGAACGGCTTTGGAGCGGCGGGGGATGCGGATTTTCGCAGCGAGCCGAGCTCAACGCGGCCTGGAACTTGCCCGGCAGCACCAACCTGATCTGATTGTCCTCGATCTGGAGGTAGACGATTCGGCGCCGGAAGAGGTCTGCGCACCGTTTACTGAACATGCCCAGGGGCACCATACACCCATGGTAATCCTCGGCAACCTACGTCGCCACTCTGACGACAGTAAAGATGGGCAAGCTGGGGAATTTGTCTCTAAGCCCTATCACTACGGGCCGCTGATTCGTAAAATCGAAGAGTTACTCAGCGTGCCGGAAGGCTATTGTCCCCGGAGCGTCTGACGACTGACCGCCGGGGGTTTCCCGAGATGCGGCATGTCGTCAGGTCGACGCATTTCTCGGAGTGATCGCCGTGCCTTCTTTGTTCGTGATCCGCGGCAACGACCAGGGGGCCCGATTTGAACTGCAACACGAAGTGATCGGGCTGGGTCGCGATGCGTCTAATGCGGTCCAACTTCACGACACGGAAGTCTCGCGTCAACATGCCGAAATCCGGCGTGTGGACAACGTCTTCACACTGATCGATCTGAGCAGTTCGAATGGAACTTACGTCAACGGACGACGGGTGCAACGTTGCACGCTCACCAGTGGTGATCAGGTCCAACTTGGCGGCACGTTGATGCTCTTCACCGGTCCGACGGGAGATGTCGAGTACGACCTGACCGGCAAGGTCCATATCACAGCGGGCTTGGCGTCGGACGAGCAATCGCACATCATCCGCTCCGTGACCCACGAAGAGGGAAGCCGGATTTTTACCCACGATCTCGGCACGGCGTCAAACAGCTGGCTAGCCCGGGCACACAGCAACTTGCAGGTGATGTATCGCACCGCGTTGGCTGTCAGCCATACGCTGGACATCGATCAACTCTTGCAGCGCATCATGGAGTTGATCTTCGAATGGGTGGAGGCCGACCGAGGTTGCATCATGCTCGTCGATCCCGACAGCAAGCAACTCGTGCCCCAGGTTCGCCGCACTCGTCAGGGAGTCCGCTCTGACGAGAAGATTACGATCAGCAAGACAATCCTCGATTTCGTCAGGGAGCGGAACGAAGGGGTGTTGACCAGCGACGCCCGGCAAGACGACCGCTGGAATCCGGCGGCGAGCATCGTGCGGGCGGGGGTGCGTGAGGCGATCTGCGTGCCGATGCAGGGGCGGTACGACATGGTGGGGGTAATCTATATCGATACGTCCACATCACCCCAGGACATCATCCAGAAAGGGGGGGCGACAAAATTCAGCGAAGATCATTTAAAGCTGATGATCGCCATTGCCCATCAGGCGGCGTTGGCCGTTGAGGATACCCGCTACTACTCGGCCATGGTTCAGGCCGAACGTTTGGCGGCGATTGGCCAGACAGTGGCCACGTTGTCGCATCACATCAAGAATATCCTTCAGGGAATCCGCGGCGGCAGTTATCTGATCGAAATGGGGCTGTCAGACCATGACGAATCGCTGGTACAAAAGGGTTGGGCCATCGTCGAGAAGAACCAGAACAAGATCTCGACCCTCGTACTCGACATGCTAACGTTCAGCAAGGAACGCGAACCCGACCTGGTCCCTTCGGAAATGAACCAAGTGGTCGGCGACGTAGTCGAACTGATGCAGTCGCGGGCTCAGGATCTCGAAGTCGAGCTACACTGGCAACCGGCCGAGCAGATGCCGACGTTAGTCTTC
Source organism: uncultured Planctomycetaceae bacterium (assembly GCA_964558295.1). Taxonomy (GTDB): domain Bacteria; phylum Planctomycetota; class Planctomycetia; order Pirellulales; family Thermoguttaceae; genus JBDKTH01. The sequence goes on from CAZLDQ010000108.1 coordinate 5,345, forward strand.
GATCCGGAAGGGATTCATCGGGCCGTACTGAATGTAGTCACCAATGCGATCGATGCAGCGGCAGAGACGAAGCAAGGAGGTCGCGTACGCGTCTTGACCGAGTACGCTCCCGCGGAGGCGAAGGTGCGGATTCGGGTGGACGACAACGGAGCCGGAATCCCGCCCGAGCATATGGACAAGCTCTTCAGCCCCTTCGTTTCCTTTAAAGGAAGCCACGGCACGGGCTTGGGACTTCCGGTGAGCCAGAAGATCATTAACGAGCACGGGGGACGGATTACCGTCGAGAGCAGCGTGGGGCGAGGAACCCGTTTTACGCTGGAGATCCCCGCGATTGCCCCCGGCGCTGCTTCTGCCACGCGGGCATTCTGAAGCCCCTCTTCGGAAGCAGATAGCGAGTCGATATGAGCAGCCAGACTGGCCTGTCAGATTCTCGCGTCAGGACGTACCTCCCTTGGCTTTCTCATGCACGGCGTTACACTTCTTGGGACGAATGACGCTCGTGCGTGAAATAATACGCGGCACAGACGCAGCGGCTGTTGCCCGTCGGGTTGTCAACATGGTTCTCCTCGCGCTCGGCCGAGAGGAAGAGCATCGCACGGAGTATGCAGATTACGGGGTTGGCAACCTGAGGAGTCATGAACGGCACGGTTTAACACACCATACGAGGAATCCCAACGATGACAGAACATCTGTACAAGAAGATGGAAGTGGTCGGCACCTCTACCCAGTCGTTCAGCGACGCTGTGTCAGTGGCCATACCCAAAGCGGCCGAGACGGTCAAGAACATGAGTTGGTTCGAGGTAGTTGAACAACGGGGCGCTATTGCCGAGGGGAAAGTCAAAGAATACCAGGTAACCGTCAAAATCGGCTACCGAGAAGCCTAGGCAACGCTACCTCTCACCGACAAACGGATTGGTTCGCCGTTCCCGTCCCACGGTCGTTGCCGGGCCGTGCCCGGAGTACAGAACAGTGTCTTCGGGTAGGGTGAAGAGTTTTGCGCGAATCCCGGTGATCAAGCTCTCACTGTCTCCATCGGGGAAATCAGAGCGCCCGATGCTTCCAGCGAAAACCACATCCCCCACAAAGACAACATGGGGGGTATGGCCTTTCCACAGATAGGCTACATGTCCCGCAGAGTGGCCTGGGATGGCCAAGACGTGGAGCGTAAAACCGGCGGCCGAATACTCGTCGCCATCATTGACGAGCTGATCTGCCGGAGGGCTCAGAAGCCGGACGCCGAAGGAAGCGGAGAGGTTGAGCACTGGATCAGTGAGTTTGGGGGCATCGGCGGCACCAATAACCAACGGGCAGTCCGGCCAGCGATCTTTGAGGGCGGCATTGCCAGCAATGTGGTCGCTGTGGCCGTGGGTATTGAGAATGGCGGCTGGAGCCAGTCCTCGCCGATCAAGTTCGGCCAGAATCCTCTCCGGCTCCAGGCCCGGATCGATCACCAGACAGTCGGTTCGCCCGTTAATTTGGGCAATATAGCAATTCTCTTCAAAGAGTTCCGAAACAACGGTCGTGAGAATCAGCTTCGATGGAGTCACGAATTGCCCTCCCCAGCGGGTTGGAAATTGGGTAAAGTGTAGGGGACTTTTGAGGTTCTTTCACCGGTATTTGTGACGAATAGATAAAGCTACCGTATCAAATGAAACATTGTAATTGGGCCCGGGCAAATCAACGATAACGACGAAGAGAGCTTTGCGTAAAGAAACGGATTTCATAGCAGCGACTGTGTCCCTGGCCTCAACGTGTAGCGTGCCCCGTGTAGCTTGCCCCCGCAGCGAGCTAGCCGGTGTAGGCCAGGATCTCGCCCAGGAGCGTTCAACAAGGGAGTGATGTACATGTCTTTTTGGAAATTGCTGCGTAACAGCCTGATGCCAGCACTGTTGGGATGCAGTTGCCTGGCCTCAATCGTCACGGCCCAAAGCCTCGGCGGCTGGCAGCACTCTCGGGACTCGCAGCCCACAGGGCGCTACCCGGTCCGGCAGGTCCAAGCACTGCAGGAGATGCCGGTTTCCCCCAGTGTTTCGGGGGCTAGCGGCGTGCCGCGGGTGGCCTCGGTGGATCCGCCCTTCCGGGTTCAGCTCGGCGTTCCACAGCCCAATGAACACCCTTTGATGCCGGCGTTGCGTTGGGCGCAGAGTGGACTGAAGAATATCCAACAGAATATTCATGATTACTCGGCAACGATGGTCAAACGGGAACGCGTCAACGGAACGCTGAGCGATCCCGAATACATGTTCATCAAAGTGCGTCACAAGCCGCTGAGCGTGTATATGTATTTTCTCGACCCGCCCAACGTACGTGGCCAGGAGGTGATTTGGGTCGAGAACCAGAACGACGGCCGATTACAGGCCCATGGGACAGGGGTCCGCAAGGTTTTCGGCACGGTTTCGCTGGAGCCGACCAGTCCCTTGGCGATGAAAGGGAATCGCTATCCGATCACAGAAATTGGCATGGAAAACCTCGTGCGCCGACTGATTGAGGTAGGTGAGAAGGACTCGCAGTATGGCGAGTGTGAGGTGAACTTCTATCAGGGGGCGAAGATCAACGGCCGCAGTTGCACCTGCATCCAGGTGGTCCACCCGGTCCCGCGCCGCAATTTCCTTTTCCATGTAGCGAGAATCTTTGTCGACGACGAATTGAACGTTCCGATTCGCTACGAGGCCCACGACTGGCCCGCGGAAAAGGGAGGAGCTCCGGTGTTGATCGAGGAATACACCTACTTGAACGTAAAAATCAACAACAACTTCACCGACGCTGATTTCGACATTCGCAACCCGAACTACGGTTTCAAACAGTCGGGCAAGAATTAGTTGCAGCGCAAACCACTATTGATCCAACGACCTCGTACCGTGACAATGACGGTACGAGGTCGTTTCGTTTTCCCGCGATGTCACACCGCTTGGGGAAGTTCTCATGGAAAACGCGAACGAGTCTTCGATGGCTCGCAGCGAGGAACAGGTGAGACAAGCCTCCCGAGTCAACCGTCATCCAGGCTGGAAAAGGGTTCGTCGACTGGTCCTGGTCTTCCTTTGTGCCTATTTGGTTGTGGTGGGCGTCGCAATGTTCTTTGAGGATTCGTTGATCTACTTTCCCTTACCCTATCCGGTGGGCGATTGGCAGCCGGAGGGACTTGCCTTCGAGGATGCTCGGTTCCAGGCTCTTGACAGCACTCGCTTACACGGCTGGTACGTGCCGCACGAGAACCCTTTAGCGGTCATCCTGTTTTGCCACGGCAACGGGGGCAATATAACCCACCGGATCGACAAGCTCCGGACCCTGAATCGCGTGGTCGGCGCGTCGGTACTTGTATTCGATTACCGGGGCTATGGCCGTTCCGAAGGACGTCCGAACGAGAAGGGCGTGTTAATGGATGCCCGGGCTGCTCGGGCTTGGCTGGCCAAACGAGCGGGGATTCCCGAAACGGAAATTGTCGTCGCGGGCGAGTCACTCGGTGGAGCAGTGGCCGTCGATCTAGCCGCGAGGGATGGTGCACGGGCCTTGATTCTGGAGAGCACCTTCACCTCGCTTCCGGAGATGGCCGCCTACCACTACCCCTGGCTTCCGGTGAAGCTCCTGTTGAGAACCCGATTCGACTCTCTGAAAAGGATCTCGGCGTACCATGGCCCTCTGTTGCAGAGCCACGGTGACGCCGATTCAATTGTCCCCTACGAGTTTGGCCATCGGCTGTTTCAGGCGGCCAACAGTCCCAAGGAGTTCTATACGCTCGCTGAGGCTGATCACAACGACAGCCCGGATCAGGATTATTATCAGAAGGTCCGCTGGTTCCTGGAAAAACTGCCACAGCTGTAGGGCCCCACTTATTCAGCCGTGAGCCCTCAGCCAATCCAGAGACCTTCAAGCCGAACGCGCAGGCCCTCTGGGGTACGGTTGACGAAGTTGACCAAGCCGCTGTGACGCCACTGGAGCATGCACATCCGCGGCTGGAAGAAGTAGCGCATGCCGATCTTGATCTCATGTTGCGTCTGAGTGACCAGCCCTTCGTAACCTTCAGCAATGTAGTAGCCAAGGTCCTTATACCCTTCCTGTCGGGGGCGCAAGGGACCGGTGACGCACCATACCATGACCCCCGTACGCTGATCGACCTCCATGACGACTCCGGCGTGGGTGATCGGACAACCGCAAGACATTCCCAGGGGCCGGCCAATAAGTACGTCGCCGACCTGGATATTCAATTCCCGGGTGATGATCGGGTTATGCGGAATGATGATCTCGCGAGGCCCCGGGTCTTCGGGAAAGTGTTCCAGGTAAAAGTCGATCTGGCGGCCAAGGCTATCGAGCCAATTCGTCGCCGGCAGGTTTTGAGGGGCGGCACTGCACGCGCCGCAGGTGACACATCCGGCCGTCTCGCCGGCTTGGCTCTGGCCACGCTTTTCCGCCGGATTATGAACCGGCAGACGGTTTTTCGACAAATGGATGCACCGCTTCACCAGATCGGGTTCCACTTCCAGTCGTTCGGCCAGTTCGGCGCATGTACGGTAGCCGCACAATCCGCAATTCAAGCCGGGTAGATCCTCATATCGGACTGTCGTCATAAGATATTCCTTCTCTCCTGCGGCATTTGTCGGCCGCGATAAGTTCTTCGATTGCGCTGACACCTGGCAGACGGTTGTTGCCTTGCGGAGTTCATTCCCCTCGGTAAAACACCTGGTCTTCTAGCGGCCGGACGATACCAAAATGCGACTGCCAGCCGACTTCCTTCTTTCCCACACAGATCGTGCAGGTTCCCACGGGCGGGTTGCCACGCAGGAGCATTTGGCCGTTGACTTCCGGAGTGGCCAGCACCTGATCGACCAACGGGTCGATTCCAATGCCGTGCAAGGCGTTCACCTCGCGGATGCGGACCTTGGGGGCCACGTCCTGAATGCGAGCCCGGAACACTTCGCGTTCAGCCTGGGAGACGCGGTCGATCTTGGTCACGACAGCCACGTCGGCCAAGGAGAGCATAGGACCAACTTTCAGGGGCAAATTCATGCCGCTGGTCGCTTCGAGGACGACGATTCCGAGCCCGCCATCCACGTAAGGCGAACAGCGCAAGCAGAGGCCGGCCGTTTCGACGACGAGCACTTGGCATCCGTTTTTGCCAGCCCAGGTGAGGGCATCCCCCAAAACCATCACATTGCAATGATCCGGGCAGAGATCGCCAGAGTAGACTTTCTTGGTGGGAATGCCGAACTCACTGGCCAGCATCTCGTCTTCCTCGGCATACTGGACGTCGATTTTGAGGAAAGCGGTCTGGTGACCGGCGGCCTGAAGCTTGCCAATGACGTGTTGGAGCACAGCCGTCTTGCCGGACGTTGCCGGCCCTGCGCAAATAATCAATCTCATGCTGCTGCCTCCAACTCATCCATGCCGAGGCGCTGCCCCAAGCGGATTTTTTCTCGCAATTGCGAGAGCAGGTCATCCAACCGACTCACCTGCCGGGCACACAGGCGTTCCTGCTCGTCGGTATACAGGACTCTGTTGAGCATGCCGCCCTGCATGACCAGCCGGTAGTCGGACAATAGCGCGATCCGCGGATCGTGCGTAACGAAGATGAAGATTTTGCGATACTGGCGCAGGAGTTCGAGTGCTCGCGTCCGATGAATCCCCGCGTTTTCCACTTCATCGAGCAACACGATCGGCGTGTTGCAAATGATCGTCGCGTCGGCAATCAAGAGAGCTCGCGTCTGACCGCCGGAAAGTTCCGTCATCCGGTTATCCAGTAAGATCGGCTCGCCGGTCAATTGGTTGGCAAAATCGAGCGTTTGTTCGAGCATCCCTCCCACTTGCGAGCTGACTTCACTGCGAATCCGAGCGTGGGTTTCGAGGAACTCGCGAACCGGCAGGTCGGAGAGGAATGTGGTATGCTGGGTGATCAGCGCGATTGGGTTGCAGGCCGGATTGTCGCGATAATGGATAGGTGGACGTGCGTCGTTGATCAACAGTCGTCGTCCGGTGGGCGTGTTGCCATCGGCGAACAGTTCGATGTCGTTGATTAAGGTCGTCTTCCCCGATCCGGTCGGCCCGACGATGCTCACAACGTCACCCATCCGCATGTGGACTCGTTCGACCGGCTCTGGCTCTCGCGACTTTCCATGGCCTCCGAGAATCGTGATGCTTTCGATCATTCGTTCAACTCTCCATAACAGTGATGAAGCCTTCCAACACGCCCGCAAGTGCTCAGGTGCTATGCGTCAGGGAAAGCGGATTTTTGCTGGGAGATCCAGCAAAGGAGGCGTTGCCCCGCGCCACACTTACCGAACGCCTATTTGCAAAGCGTGTGCCGCAGGCCGTAAAGATATCAATTGCCGAAAAAACGGCCCTTTGCGATTGCAACGTGTCACTGAATGGCCATCGCGCGAGGAAATACCAAAGGCAGCCTGGGAAATGTCATGGCTTCCCGTGGCATGTCACGGGCTGGCGTTCAACACGTTCAGGAGCGAGATTTTTGGTTCGGCAACGCAGAGAAGACGAAGAGGCACTGCTTGGCGAGGGCCTGAATCCCCCGAAATTGGCTTTTCTGAGAGTGCCAACCGCCATGCAGAAGCCTCAGTTCGATCGCACCATCCAACGCCCCACGATCGACGGCCGTCTGGCCGTCCGAGATGATCCTCGGCGTCATTATCGCTGAGGGAGGCCCCACGGCCGTTGCGTGACCTTGTCCGGCGCGTGATCTTGAGGTAGGGTAAGTCGCATTCCGGGGCTAAGGTGATCAAAATCGTTCCCGATCGCCTCGCGGTTCAGCTCATAGATTTCCGCCCAGCGGGCGGCTTTGCCCAATTCATAGCGAGCAATGTCAAACAGCGTGTCGCCTTCTTGAACGATATACACGCGGCCGCCGTGATGGCGAGCGGGAGTGCTGGCCAAGGACATGTGACGTTTGGTTGCGTCGCGATGCTCGGCCTTCGGGCAGAGACTCGGATAGTTCTTTTCCAATTCGGCGAGACTGGGTGTGGCGATTTCTTCACCCGCCTTGAGCCGATCCGGATCGGGAAACTTCGCCCGATTGTGCTCGGCCAGAGCGCGAAAGTAGCTGCCACTTCCGTAGATTCGCTCCGAAATCGCCCAGTAGTTGTCGTTGGGTTGGATTACGTAAGTTCCGGAATTGCTTGGTTCGGCCTTCATGGAAGACATATCAAACCGCGAGCCATAGGCGGGAGACTCCGGGGCGCTTCGGTAGCCCGATCGAGGAGGAGTCCCATGGTCGGTCGCTGGCGGCAAAGGTGGCGGGCTGGGACGTCCCCAGGGATCGGCGTTGATCGGCGACGGGGAGCCAGAGGATGCGTAGCCGTAGCCCCCCCGGGAAATGGGGGCCGGGGGAATTCCATTCATTCCTGGCGGCGTCCCTGCCGAAAGGTCGCGGAGTGGATTCATCGCCGCAGTGCCCACTGCGACCCCTCCAGCCGGCTCCTGGGAGACGGATTGGATCGGAGACGGGGGAGGTGGAGCCGCAGAGGGTGAGGCAGCCGCGGTGTTCGAGTCGGCGTAGGCTGTCACCGCTGGCGACGGAGTCGCCGCAGCGCCCGCAGTCGGCGAATTGCCGATGTCGACCTGTACTTGGACGGTTTGACGCTGGAAGGGATCGGGAGGGAGCCCCCCTGCCAGACCGCTTCTGCCCTCGTTTCGCGGCATATAAGACGGCTGCGGAGGCGAGGGACGATCTTTCGATCGAGTGTCACCGGACCGACCAAGTTCAGGCTTCTGACTCCATTGTGCCATATCGGAAACGGACAGCTTCGCGAGATCCGACTTAGCTCCAGCGGTTGCGTTGACAACCTTCGGCGGCGAAACACTGCTGGGTGGGTCGCTCGCCACCGTAACCTCGCCAGCCGGTTCCTTCGGCTCTTGTTTGTCGACCGCGGCCGCGTCGGCCGGTGGGCCGCTCAGCCGATAGTAGAGTACGCCGCTAAAGATGACCAATAGGACGACGATGACTCCCAAGCCGATCTTGACCTCCTTGCCCATGCTCAACCCTTCGCTTTCGAGGACTTCCGTGGCAGGAGTAATTTCTACCCGCTCGTCGACGGCTTCTTCTCTTGGCAACTCTCTTCTACCCATTGCGCATCCTTGCTTGGTTGTTGGCCGGAGGATTGGTGATCCCGACCGAACGTCCTTGTTTGGTCTCGGGAACGTGTATTATTCCATCCTTTTGGAAACACCGCTACATGGGATTTTGAGCAGCAATCGATTGGGATGTCCGCGACGCAACGCGGAGTTTGGCACTTCTAGAGCGGGGGTTTGTTGCCATTTCCTTTTCGGTGGGACGGAGCGGCTTTTTTGTCAGCGGTTCGTATCGAGGATCGCGCCGAAAGGCCTCTTTGACGCGTCGGTCCTCCAGAGAATGGAAGCTAATGATGGCCACCCTCCCTCCAGGGTGGAGGTAGTCGGGAATCTGCTCTAGTACTCGTTCCAGCGAGCCCAACTCGTCGTTGACAGCGATGCGCAGGGCTTGGAAGGTCCGGGTTGCCGGGTCGATCCGATCGCCCAACCCTCTCGACCGGGGGATACAACGGCGTACCAAATCAGCCAACTCGGCCGCCGTTTCGATGGGTTGCCGCTCACGTCGTTCCACAATTTTGCGGGCAATGCGCCGGCTGTAACGCTCTTCGCCGTATTGATAGATCAGATCGGCCAGTTGCTCGGTCCGCAGCCGATTCACCAAGCGCGAAGCAGGTTCGCCAACGGTCGTGTCGAATCTCAGATCGAGCGGCCCGGTCGCATCGAAACTGAAACCTCGCTTAGTGTCCGCCAACTGGTCGCTCGACAATCCCAGGTCGAGCAATATGCCATCGACCGCTTCGATGCCAAGACCATCGAGCACGTCCCCCAGGTCGGCGAAGTTGGCCTGAACTGGCTGGACGGGCAACTCGGCCAGACGGACTGTGGCCGCTTCGACGGCAGCCAAATCGCGATCAAGGGCAATAACACGCCCTGACGGAGCCACCCGCTCGGCCAAGGCCCGAGTGTGCCCCCCCCCACCCAAGGTGCCATCCCCCAGAACCATTCCCGGACGAGGTTCCAACCACTGGAGGACTTCGTCGAGCATTACTGATACGTGAACCGATGGGGGGGTGGTCATTGCAGCCATTCGACGCCCGTGGCGTCGGAATCCAGGACCCTAGGGTGCAAAAAGACGAGGACGAATGCCCGAACCGACGAGAGGCGAGAGAAACACTCGACCTCGGGCACATCCATGTGCCCGTGCGAGGTTGAGTGCCAGCGGTCAACTCGTCAGCGAAGGCGACGAAGGATTCCGCAGTTCGCAACCAGAAGGCATCATGCCTTGAGGCGCGTGAGAACCGGTTCAACCCATCAGGCAAAGGAGAGACGTCAGTCGGTGGCCGGGGACTGACGTCTCTGTTCTCACGCCAAGCGAACATCATCGGACGGACGACGCTTATGATTCTCCTTAGGACTGCCGTTCGTTGCTAACCATTCCTGCCGGGCCGCCAAAGGCCGCCTCAGCGATTTCGTCAAACCGCCCCTGCCGTTCCGTCAGGTAACTCTCCCAGTGAGCCCGATCCCACAGTTCGAGATGATCCCGCACTCCCACGAGAACCGCTTCGCTCCCCAGGCCAACCAACTTGGCCAGCTCCGGCGGAATCCGAATACGTCCCTGCGAATCCAACTCCACACGCTGTGCACGGGCATAGAACAAACGGGTAAAATCGCGGACCTGATGGTGCGTAGGCGAGGCCAACGCAAGGCGCTCAGCCAACTCTCGAAAGGCGCCCTCCGAGTAGATCGCTAATGTCCGATCCGTGCCAGGTGCCACATAAAGCCCCAACTCCTGCGGGGGGCTCATGATCTCTCGCAACCGTTTAGGGATCGCGACCCGGAGCTTTTCGTCAATCGAGCGGGTGAACGTCCCAGTCAGCAACATCACAGTTCCACCACAAGTCCCCACTCATCCCCACTGAAACCCAAGGATAACTAGTTCCGACTCCACGTCAAGCGGGCTTTCGGAGACACCCTCTCCACTGCGTCATCCCGAAAAGACCTAGGCCTTATTGGCTAAGGCACTTCGAGCGATTCTGTGTGGCGTAAGTATTGTGCGGATTTTTCGGGGAGCGGTCTAACTGGTCTCCAGCAACGAGGTCCAAAGGTTCTGATAGGCAGCAACCATTCGCCCAAAGGTGAACTCGTATTCGGCCCGGAGCCGATTCTTGCGTCCGAGATCGGCGGCCACCGCGCGATCGGAGAGAATCCTAACTACTTTGTCAGAAAAGGCTTGCGAATCGCCATATCGCACGATCTGCAAATCGGCCTCGGGACCGAGGAGCTCGCGAACCCCTTCGGCCTCGGTAGCAACCACGGGGAGCTGACTAGCCATGGCCTGGAGGATCACGTTGGGCATCCCCTCCCATCGAGAGGGAAGGACCAACAGTTGGCTGGCTGCCAAGATTTCTGGAACATCCGCCCGCCAGCCGACGAAGTGGACTCGGGAACCGATCCCCCGCTTCTGGCAAAGCTGCTGCAGACGAGCCTGCTGGGCCCCTTTCCCCACAATCAGCAAATCACAGTCAGGAAGACGATTGAGCCAAGTGGGAGCCGTCGTCAGCAGCCAGGGAACCCCTTTCTGCGCTTCCAACCGACCGATGTACGTCACCACTCGCCGGTCTGGGGGAACGCCAAGGGCTTGCAGATTGACCGGAGGTATTCCCGAGAATTTTTCGACATCAATCCCATTGGGAATGACAACCAGTTTCTCGCGGGCCAAGCCGCTGTAACGTTCGGCATGTCGGGCGACACCTTCGCTAACACACACATAGCGGTCGACGAGTGCCGAAGTCAGGCGATCGGCCCAAAGGTGCCAGCGACGACGTTCTGCGACCCGAAGCCCGGCAACTACCCGTGGGACGCCGGCACGGCGTGCCGCCAACCGGCCGACGAGATTGGCATGAAACAGAAAGGTCTGGATCAACGCGGGACGTTGCTTGCGAAGGAGGGCTTCAAGCCGTCGAATCGTGGGTTGAATCTGCCAGACCGATTGGGCATTGAGGAAATGGACTTCGAGGCCCGCGTCTTCGAGTGCAGGGACGCACGAAGCTTCGTCGTCTTGAGGCCGGGGGCCAAGACAGTAGATGATCGGTTCAAAATGGATCCATTCCAAGCGGGTGGCTAACTCCACCATCGCCTGTTCAGCCCCCCCCAGATCGAGGTCTGTAATGCACAGTGCAACATCACGCTTTGCCATACTCAAATGTCACCACTAAGAAAAACGCACCCACAAAAGGTGCGAACTAAGATGATAGATTTTCGGCCATACCAGGCGGGGTTGCCCCTGCCCAGGATCGCGACCGGGGCTTATACTCAGTTGTCGATGAGCGGTAAAGCTCATCTTTTTGGGTGCTGGAATAAAGGCTATGTCGGAACTCGCCCAATATGACTACGAGCTGCCGCGACACCTGATCGCCCAGGCCCCGCTTGCTTGTCGGGCCGACGCGAGGCTTCTGGTCGTTGATCGACGGAGTCAGAGCCTGGAGCACCGTCACATCCGGGATCTGCCCGACTTGCTTGTGCCAAACGACTGCCTAGTGCTCAACGATACTCGGGTGGTGCCAGCCCGGCTTGTGGGACGGCGGACAAAGACCGGAGGCCGTTGGGAAGGGTTATTCCTGGAGAGCGATCCCCGTACCCGGCTCTGGCGGATTATCGGCAAAACTCGGGGAAAACTGGCCCCTGGGGAGACGATTACCCTCCTCAATTGCCACGGGAATGATGACATTCGACTCTGGCTGGGTACGAAGGAACCTGATGGGGTATGGATCGTTCGGCCGGAGTCGGACGAAGAGCCCTTTGCCTTGTTGGAGCGAGTCGGACGAGTCCCGCTTCCTCCTTATATCCGCAAGGGAGAGATGAGAGAGGCCGACCGGCAAAGTTACCAGACGGTCTATGCGCGAAACCCGGGTGCTGTGGCCGCCCCCACCGCCGGTCTGCATTTTACTGAGCCGTTGCTCGCGCAGCTCCAGGCTCAGGGGGTCACGGTCTGTTATTTGACCCTTCATGTAGGCCCTGGAACGTTTCGACCGATTGAGACCGAAGTACTGGCTGAGCACCCTATGCATGCCGAATGGGCAGATTTGTCGGCAGCGACGGTCGACACGATCGTTGGTTGTCGGAGCCGTGGCGGCCGGGTTGTTGCTGTGGGAACAACGTCCTTGCGGGTTCTGGAGACGGCGGCCGCCGAGGGATACCTAAAACCATTTACGGGACAGACCGATCTGTTCATTCGCCCCCCGTTCACCTTCCATGGTGCCGACGCCCTGCTGACCAACTTTCACTTGCCCAAGACGACTTTGCTCGTATTGGTCCGCACGTTTGGCGGCGACATGTTAATCCGGCAGGCCTACGAAGAGGCCGTGCGCGAGGAGTATCGGTTTTACAGCTATGGCGATGCGATGTTAATTCTTTAGGTCCTGTTTTGGAACCGGTTTTCCGCTGCCCACACGCTTGGTTTTTGTGTGGAAGCCGGCTCAAAGGAGAAAGGGAAAGCACCTGTGTCTGATGTCCACACTGAACGTGTCCTCGTCGTCCCCACGGACGTCTTTCATCGCCTCGGCTACTTTCAGGGTTTCACCCGGAGAGTGAACGATTACCTGCCAGAACTGTTCAGCCCCGAACACATCAGCTACCAACCACGGCAACAGGTGGAGCGGGACCCGAGCTTTAAGCAGTTGATCCCCTACGTGATCTTCCGGCATTGCGGCGGCCAGGAATGTGAGAGTGTGTTCGAGTACACCCGCGGCACGGGCCAGGGCGAGAAGCGGCTGCACCGTAAGCGAAGCGTGGGAATCGGTGGTCATATTTCGTCGATTGACGCGAAAATCGGGCTCCACGGCGATCCGTACAAAGAAGGGATGCGCCGGGAGCTTGAGGAAGAGGTGTCGATTGCCACCCCCTATCATGGCCAATGCGTTGGGCTGATCAATGACGACCTGACAGAAGTTGGCCGCGTACACCTGGGAGTCGTGCATCTGTTTGATGTGGAGCGTCCTGCGGTCCAGCCGCGTGAGTCGGAGATCGTAGAGTGTGGCTTTCGGCCAATCAAAGACATGCTGGCCGACTTGTCAGGCTTCGAAAGCTGGTCGCAGATCTGCTTGCAGGCTTTGTTTGGAAAGGCACGAGAGGATTAGTGGGCAGGAACGAAGTCAGCGTTGTCCGCAGTTGGATTATCGTCCAACAACTATTTCGCCGGCGTGCAAGCCTGCCGGCTAAACGCCTAGGCGCAGCACCACCAACAGAGGGGGCTCCTTCATCGCGGAAGCGTTCGGGATCCAGAGTGTCAAAGTAGTTCCACCCATCTTGGCTGGTCCATTTCCAAAGCGTAAGATTGTAAAATTGGTAGGGCTTTGAGAGATCTCTAACTCTTAGGACTGGAGTGTACTGACTCATGGGAATTACGTTGACCGAAACCGCCGCCACCGAGATTCGGCGGATTATGGACACACAGAAGCTGGAAGAAAATACCGTGCTGCGAATGGGCGTTGCTGGCGGTGGCTGCAGTGGTCTGCAGTATTCGCTGGGATTCGACACTGAGTATGATCCGAAGGTGGACGCCCGATATGAGCAATACGGTGTGCCGTTAGTGACCACCAAGAAGTTCGCCGTGCATCTGGACGGTACGACGATTGATTTCAAGGACGGCCCGATGGGACGTGGGTTTGCCATTGACAATCCCAACTATCCCCAAGGCGGCGGTTGCCCCGGTTGCGGTGGCCACTAGGCGTCAACGCTTCCTTTGGCGGATAAAGTTGACGCATCGGCGGCTGAATCGTACTCTGGCATAGCCCATCGCGGCAGAATCAACGCCGGCTCTCCAGCTCGGAATTCGCGGGTTTGCCGCCGGCGGGGACGGTTGCCTTTCGATGCATTCGCGATTCATCGCTATAGCTTGGCGGCAGTAATTCGTCGTCCCTGAAATTGTGTGTGCTACCTGGCAAAGATGGGGTGGAACAAGGCGGGCGGTCGAGTAAGATTTGCAGGAGATTGACGGCAACGCCCTCGGTTTCTTGCAATTCCTGTGCCCCATGCGACGTGTCCTTTCGGCTGGCGTGAAAAACTTTGATCGCCGGGCGGTGGAGACGGCGGGAACAGTCGATGCTCAAAGGGCGGCGGGGGACGTGGCGGTCGGAGTCTGGCGGTAGTTCCAGGGCATCCAGGCTTGAGGGTTTTGGGCG
>CAZLDQ010000109.1:0-19328 GCA_964558295.1 uncultured Planctomycetaceae bacterium
CCATTTACCTCATCAGGAGGCCAGCGTCGGTTTTAACATTCCCTGGGACATCCCGTAGTTCGCCATCCTTCAGAAACCGAAAATAACGCGGCCGACGAGCTTCTCAGCGCCGAAATCGAAAGCGAACAGCACGCAGAGCGTGAACAGAACGGCCGCCATGGAGTCTTTCATTGTCGCTGGAATTCTATTTCTTTTGGTCCGTTGCACCGGGTTTGTCGGCTGCGCCGATCGACCATTCGGCCTTCATTCGATAGGTCTCAGCCTTATCAGCTTGCGAGGCTTTCGTTTCTCCGTTCTCCTTCATGGAGCCGCTCCACGTGGCGCCAATCAAACGGCCTTCAAACGTTCCGGTTCCACGAGAAAAACCTTGGCCGCCCCACTTGTCATTCCACACATGCTCTTCACGCGTCGTTCCGCTCACGCGCGACTTGCCGTTTTCAGGCGAAATCTTTCCTTCCCAACGAATAGTTGAATGTTCAGACACAATCGATTCGGAACGAACTGCTTCCAATTCGAATTCAAGCTCGAACCGTTCGCCGGCGATTGTGAGTTTGGCTTGGCTGGTTGAGTCGAATGGAAATTCGGTCTCGCCGGTTATTCTGATGCCCTTCATGTGAACCGACACGAGTTGCGACTGTTTACCTCGATCAGTTCCGTGGCCTTTATCATTCGGTGGTGCGGGAGTGGGCGTGCTGTCGTCGGGCACAAGCGTGTAGGTAAGCGTGCCTTGCGCGCCGGGAAAACCGCCGACGATCAGCAGGTACTCGCCAGCCGCAAGTTCCATTCCCGGTTTGAAGTCCTCCTTGGTCGGTCGCCGTTTCGACTTCACACACTTGATGTTGCCCGGACGCAGAACGTCGGACTCGTAGCCCATCTTCGGATCGCCACAGCGGAACTTCAGGTCTACTGCTTTGTAACCTTCGGGAATCGTGAACGGCCCGGGCTCTAGCTCGGCCTGGATGCTGGGGTCCAGCGCACGGTTGGGATAGATCACCCGCGCGTCAACGCTGTGTTTTGTGCCGGACAATCCTCTAGGGTCGCTGGAGGTTTTCGGGGCCTTCTCTGCGCTGAAAGCGAAAGCGGTCAGGCCGCAAAGCGTAAACAAAACGGCTTTAATGGTGTTTTTCATGGCTGTAGTTAATGGGCGATGGCGTTAGGCCCCTCGGCAGTCTTTTTCTCAACAACCAGCGGACGGTACTTGCCGCGACGATACGTTTCGGCGTGTTGCAGAATTCATTCTGTGTGAATCTTTCCGTTCTCGCCATTTACGGATAGGTTTCACCACCAACACCAGCAGACTGAGAAACCCGCTGAGCTACTCAGTCGTTCTCATTTTTCAGAACCAGCAGCGGGGTGAACAAAGCAATGCCTATTTTATCATACCCCAAATTAGGGCCAATTCATCTACGCTTTAACCGGGTTCCTTTCGGGCCTCGAAAGCAACCGGCCTGTTAACTCAGAGGGGTATGTTAACCAGAGATTTGGAGATTTTTGGTACGAAATTCGATAACGTAGGAAGTCTTGCGCACAAACGAAAAAAGCGGTTCTAGAGTTGGTAGTGGATGTATGTTGTGTAATGTCACGACCAGAACTGGAGAACCGCGATGACAAGTGTAGCAGATGAAACGAAGGTTGGGGAATTTCGGGAGGTGATTCGGATCGACGAGGGCCAGCTCAAAGGGCACGTGGCGGAGGTGGTGCGGCAGTCGGTGGAGGAGCTAACTGCCCAACCAGCATGATGCTCACATTCGGAGCTGGGTTCCCCCAAGGGGGAACCCAGGAGACGCAAGCCCCTATGCCAACTCTGGAAACCAATGTGCGCACCTTGACAGACACTACCGCTTGCCTTCGTCCGTCGCCGCGGTGAACGTCACTCGGTCCAAGGTGAGGCGTTCCACTCCGCGGATGTCGAACGCGTTCTTGCCGCCGGGGAGGATTTCGAAACGGACGTTGTTGAGGAGAATGTCGCTCACGCGGTCCCCTTTGCGCAATTGGAAGACGGGATACTCAGGGGAGCGGATCGTCATGTTCGAGAAGGTGATGTTGCGCAGTTGGCTGATCTTGGCATCGGGAGCGAAGACGATGTTGATCGGGGCCCTCTTGCTCTCCAGGCTGATGTCGCTGAAATGCACGTTTTGGACGCCGAACGGGCGTACGGCGTCGCCTTCCGCCAAGGGAGGCACGTCCGGGCCGCGCGGCGGATCGTTCGGGACGTGGTCCAACGCGGGCAAATACATGGAAATGCCCATGTTCGATTCGCGAATGATCAGGTTGCTGAACCGGCAGTCGCGGACCTCGTAGTCGTGCGTCCAGCCGATGCGGATGGCCGACTGGCGGCTTTGCAGCACGCAGTTGGAGACGACGACCCGTTCGCAGGCCTTCGGTTCGTGGAGTTGATGCTGATAGGCGCGGAGGATAATGGAATCATCGCCGCTGGCGACCAGGCAGTCGCTGACGGTGACATCGCGGCAAGAGCCGATGTGAATACCGTCGCCGTTGGGGATATTCGGGTCCATGTTAATTCGGAGCCCACGGACGTTGACGCGGTCGCAGTCTAACAGCCACATGCTCCAACCGGCCGGATTGACCATCATGAATCCTTCGAGAAGGACGTCCTGGCAGCCGACCAGAAAGATGTTACGTCCGGTGATCAACTGGTCATGTTTGCGGCGCCACATTTTGCCCTCGCCAGGCGACTCGTGGAAGAGTTCGGCGTGGCCGTTGATCGTGCCGCGGCCGCAGATCGTGATATTCTTCTGGGCAACCGCATAGAACATCGCCCGCTTGTTCCGCCGTAAGGTGTATTCGACGCGCCAATGGGGCGAGGGCTCGAATTCCGGGTAGAGCAGTGGATCGGGGCCACCGTCAAGCGACGCGCCGGCTTCGATTTCCAGGCGGACATTGGAGCGCAGGTAGAGGGTATAGGTCATGAACGGGCCCCCGGCCACGCGGACCGTGCCGCCCCCGGCCGCGGTGCAGGCGTCGATCGCCTTCTGAATCGCCGCCGTGTTGTTTGTCTTGCCATCCGGCACGGCGCCAAAATCGGTGACGTTGAACACGTGGTCTTGACCGGCGCCTTGGGCGATGGTGCACACGGTTAACAGCACAACAATGGGTAGGTATCCGGTCTGGTGTCTCATCTCATTTCCTTGTGCGCGTGCGCGGTTCGTGATCAGCGAGAGATTGTCAAATGAGGCGGCGGGCGATCCGCAAGTGACGGACACTATTGGGTGCCCATTGCGACGATTTTTCCTCCCGCACTGTCTGCAATATAGCGCCAGGAGCAGGGGAGGCAATGACATGTTGGGTCAAAAGATCTGACACTATGAAGCGGTCATCGGGAAAGAGTTTTGCGGCAATGGCTCCGGGGGGGTATCATTGAAGGCGGCAGTCGTTCAGGCTATTGGGCGGGAGGAGGATGATGCGAGATCGGTCGGTCGGAGTGTTCTGGGTTGTTGCATGGATGGGGATCTGGCTGGTCAGTGGCCCGTTGGGATCTGCACGCGGTGAAGCGGATCCGGACACGTTCCGGAAGACGGTCGAGCGCGACTGGGAAGCCCAGGAAGCACGGCGGGGGCGTATGTCTTCTTCTCCCCAAGCGACGCAAGAGGCCTTCAGGCGTGCCGAGCGGCTTCTGAACTACCTGAAGCAGCTTCCCGGAATGCCGTCGCTTGACGGGAAGGAGCGGGAGTTGGAGTGTCTGCGTTCCGAGGTGGGCAAGGTGGAGAAGCTGGCGGCATCAGAGCGCGAGGGGGTGTATCGCCGGGTACGTGGGCTTGCACGCTCGATCGCGCTGGAGAACCCGCAGGTGACCGCGCAGCCGCTCGTGTTTCTTGAACGCCGGCGGTTCACCACTCAGATGCTTCACGAGTATATGGGCTACTACTACGATTATGCCGATATTGCGGGGGGCGGCGTCTACGTGCTGGAGGAGCCGGGGCGTTCGACCAAGGTGCGCGACTTGATCGCCGGACGCCTGCCGCGGGGAAACTACACGACATTGGCTCTTTCCTACGATGCCCAAACGGTCTACTTCGCCTTCAGCGAGCGTGCGGCGAAGAAGCCAGACTTCTACTCGCCGGAACGTCGCTGTTTCCATCTGTTCGCCTTGGATCTGACGAGCGGCGAGTTGCGTCAACTCACCGAGGGACCGAACGACGATTTCGATCCGTGCCCGTTGCCTGACGGTGGAATTGCGTTCATGTCGACTCGCCGGGGCGGTTTCGGACGGTGTCATAATGTCTGGGAGCCGCTTCCCGCCTATACCTTGCATCGGATGGACGCGAGCGGGGAGAACGTTCGAACCTTATCGTTTCATGAAACGAACGAATGGCATCCGTTTGTCCTGAACGACGGCCGGATCGTCTACTCGCGGTGGGACTATGTGGACCGTTCAGCGGCGAATTTCCACGGCCTCTGGACGACGAACCCCGACGGTACAAGTCCCCGAATCCTGTTCGGCAATTACACCGATCGGATCAACGCTTGTTACCAGGCCCATGCGATTCCCGGCTCGCAACGGGTCCTGTTTGTGGCCGGAGGGCATCACTCGGCGGTGGGCGGTTCCTTGGTGCTGCTTGATCCCACCAAAGTCGCGTTGGATCCGAAGACCGGAGAAGACCGGTTTGACTCGATCGAAGTCCTCACGCCGGAAGTGTGTTTTCCCGAAGCGCCTGATTGGCCGAAGAGTTACTTCCACAGTCCCTGGCCATTGTCGGAGACATGTTTTTTGGTATCGTTCAGCTTCGAGCCGTTGCCGGGCATGGGCCCCGGCGAACCACGCGACACGACGACCGCGCTCTATTACTTGGATCGGTTTGGCAACCAGGAATTGCTCTATCGAAAGGAGGGGATTTCCTGCATGTATCCGATCCCTTTGGCCCGCCGCCCCACGCCGCCGATCCTCCCCAGCAAGCTCGATCCGCAGTTGGGCGACGAGGGGGAGTTGGTGCTGGCGGATGTCAATCGTAGTCTGCGAAACCTGCCGCCGGATCGTCCGGTGCGGTCGTTGCGTGTCTATCAGGTTTTGCCGAAAACGACGACGCATGTCAGCAATCAGCCACGAATCGGATATGCCCATGCGGAGCCGGCCCGATTGCTTCTGGGGACGGTTCCGGTGGAAGCGGACGGTTCGGCCTCTTTCCGGGTGCCGGCGGGAAAGCCGATCTATTTTCAGGCGGTTGACGCTTCGGGCCGGGCTGTGCAGACGATGCGGAGTGTGACCTATCTTCAGCCGGGGGAGCGGTACACGTGTGTCGGCTGTCATGAACCTCCGGAGACGGGCGCGCCGCCTCGGCAATTGCTGGCCCTCAAGCGTCTGCCCTCGTCGCTGGCGCCGGGGCCCGAGGGGACCCGGCCGTTTAGTTATCCCCGGTTGGTCCAGCCGGTGCTCGATCGGCACTGTGTGCGTTGCCACGACGGCAGCCAGGGACCGGACAAGAGCCCCTTGGTGCTTACCGGGGAACCGGCAGGCACGTTCAGCCGGTCGTATGAGAATCTGCGCTCCTATGTACGATGGTATGAATGGGGCGAAGCAAGCATCGCTCAAATTACGACCTCGCCAGGCCAGCAGGGGGCGGATATGAGCCCCCTGACCCGAATCCTGGCCGATCCGACCCATGCGTCCGGCGCCAACCTATCGGACGAGGAGCGGCTGCGGTTGTTCGTCTGGTTGGATTCCAATGCCCCGTTCTATGGGACGTATGGAAAGGCGGAACAAGAAGCGCAGCGACAAGGGGAAGCCGTTCCGGTTCCGTCGGTTCAGTGAACTGTCGAATGAACGGCGATGTATCGGAGAATCGGTGTTGCCCTGCACGAAACCTCGCGAGTCTTATCGGAATCGGTTGGTGGGACTCGCTCGGTTCGACATTAATTCAAACCGTTTGGTCTTGGTGACCGCTCGTGTAGCAGTAGGGTCAATACCCTTTGTCCGCTCGGCTCACTCTACTGGAATCGCCTCAATGATGGACGCTTGTCAAGTGAAAGTCGAATCGATTGGGGGCGTTGCTGGTCACGATAGCCTCCAATTGGCCCGCTTCCTTGAACTGGACGGGCTCCATGATCGCGAACACCTCTTGCGTCTTGGGATCCTTGCGCGTGCGGCCGGTATCCTTCCATAGTTGAATGGTGACGGCATACTTGCCAGGACTCAAGCCTTTGTCAGCGGGAATCAGGAAGCTGCCGTCACGGTTCAGCGGGGCGCCGGACGAGTTGCCGTTGTTGTCTGCTACGGGCCGAAAGCTGATCATGCCTTGTCCTACCACAGGCTGGCCGTCCAGCGTTACGATGCCGCCGGCCGATTGCCGATTATCGCTGCGAGAACAACCACTGAGCAACATAAGGGGCAGAAGCATCGCTGGAATTAGGTTGCGTGCCTGGTGGGCCATTGTCAGAATCTCGCTAGTTGTCGATCGTGATCGGTTCTCCGCCGCTGGGAGTTCCCATGGCCCGCCACACGGTCAAAGAGATTGTGTTGGGGACAAACCGTACACTGCCGTCGCACATCCCCGTTACCACGCCGCCGGGATGAAAGCTGCGCGCCGTGTAGACAACATATTTCTGTACGTTCAGAACGGCCATGCAGGGGGCCTGGGGAGGATCAGCGGGACCACAGCGGCCGGTACGCGCGATGTCGGGTGTGGGATCGTTCGGCGTGTATTCTTGCATGAAGACGGGCCCTTCGTCCTGCCACCAACAGCCGCGCAGGCAACTACTGCCGCCGGGAATCAACTCCGAGGTCATCAGCGTGTTAGAGGTGCCGTCTTTGACGGCGGTCAAGGTGATGCCAAAGTTCCAGGCGAAGACGCCGTCGATATGCCCAGAGGCCTCCATGCCTGCGCTGTTGGGGACGTTCGGATCGCCGTGACCGAAGTTGCCTGCATAGGAGCCTCGGGAATAGCCGTCAGGCAGAGACCAGCTTGCCCCGGTCCAGTTCGCCGTCACGGTTCGATCCGAGGGGCATTGCATAAACGGATACTGGCGTTTGAGCGCCTCGGTCTCTCTGGCGTTGCCGGAAGGTGTGTGCGGGGCGGTCCAGAGGAAGCAGTCGGAGGCTGCCTTTTGCTCGACAAAAGGAAACAGCCGCGCTAGCCATGTCCATGTCGTATCGCGCGAGGTGACCGCTCCGGAACCTTTGGCCGCATAGATCACCCCATAGCCGAGAGGGAATTGGTTGTGCGAGTCATGGTACATGTGCCCGGCCAACCCGATTTGCTTCAGGTTGTTCGTGCAGTGCATCCGTCTTGCCGCTTCCCGGGCCGCCTGAACGGCCGGTAACAATAGGGCGATCAAGATGCCGATGATGGCAATGACTACCAGGAGCTCGACAAGGGTGAATGCCCGGTGTTGCGTTATCATCACTCTGTCCTCCAATATCGGATGATAGAGATACCCAGAGGCAAACCGACCAACCCCAACCACTACCGGTCCAAACCCGACGGACTGGTCAGAACGCCTCACCTCTGTTCACTGATCCGCAACCGTCGGTATCTTCTTGTAGTATAGGGATGGCGCAGGTCGGCACAATGACACCATCGGTCAAAAACACTAACGCTTTGGAGCATCCAAGGGGGGGCTTGGTTCGTTGGACGAGAAGGGAGGGAAAGGCGGGGGTGGGGGATACTTGCAGTTGCCGCGCATAGCCAAGTTGTTTGCCGACGCCTAACGGCGATTGGCCCCACCGTTCGCACCCTAATATGACCGGAACCGGTTGGTGCGACTCGCTCGGTTCAAGGTTGATCCAAACGGCTTGTTCTTGATGAACGCTCGTGTGGGGATTGTGGGGGAGATACCCCTTGTCTGCTCGGACTGCTCTGCCGTGTTAGGCCATGCTGGCGATCTTCTCTTCGCAGATTCGCTTGGTGAGTTCTTGGAGTCTGCGCACGCGAGCGGCCAGGTAGTCGAGTTCTTCGCGGGTGATCACGAAGTCGGCCTTGTAGCGTGCGTCGATGTAGGCGCTTTTGAGCAGGTTGAAGAGACGCTTTTGCTCAGGGGTTGCCCGGGGGAAGACGGTAAACAAATCGGGGTGGAGATTGCTTGCCTGCTTGTCGAGCCTCTCGATGTCGTGCGTCTTCGCCTTGTAGCCGGTGAACGTCAGAGTGATCGCGTGGAAGAATCGCTCGGTGGCTTGGTAGAGTTGGAATGCGACGATGTTATTGTCAGGAATCTGCAACGCAGCTTCATACATCTTCAGAAAACCGCTTGCACTGGTGTACCAATGCTCATAATCCTCCCGGGCGTAGCGATGGGCTTCGGTCGGATCGATGGGGCCGGGTTCGGCAAGCATGTGGCGGCCGCTGTCGTAGAGGAGGACGCCCTCCTTCTGGATGTCGGCATAAAAATAGTCGCCGCGCTGGAGGGCCTTGTTCAGTCGCTGGATGCTCTCGACGATCACCGAAGAACTGGGATGGCCTGGAGCCCGGCGACGCAGAAGGCGCTCGATCTCGCCACGCAGACGGAGTTCGCCGTGCATCGTGCCGTGGGAGCGTTTTTCACTGACGACCAACAGGTCGAGGTCGCTTTCGTAGGTATAGGTAATGCCGTCTTCCGTATAACGGTCGCTGACCCAATCGCCGCGGGCGTAGGAGCCGAAGAGGATCAACATCGCCAGATCCCTACCCATCAGTTTCCGGATCACTTCGGTGATCTCGGCCAGATGCTCGGCGACGTGTGCGGAGTGTGGAGGGAGGGATGTCTTCATCAGATTGCCCGAAGGGATCAGTCTACCTACCGGCTCAGCATATCGCGCCTGGACGGATTCGACTACAGCCCCCTTGGAGAGCGAAAAGGGGCGAGCCCTGAGCAATGTCGGGCCCTTATCCGGCTCGCTGCTCGCCCCCCTCTCCCGGTCGCGTGGGCGAGGGGGATTAACAGCCGGTGAAGGCACGCGGGGTGGGGGCTTCGGTAGTGGGCGGTGGGGGTGAGCGGTGAGACTTCGCCTGATAGATTGAGGTCAACAGGTCCTGGTAGCCTTCGACCATGTGGTGGATTGACCAGTGAGCCAGGACATGCTCGCGTCCGGCACGTCCCAGGGCCGCGGCCTGCTCGGGATTGCGGAACAGTCCCACCACGCGGGCGGCAAGCTCTTGGGCGTTGCCTGGAGTGATAAGATAACC
This sequence comes from uncultured Planctomycetaceae bacterium, assembly GCA_964558295.1. GTDB lineage: Bacteria > Planctomycetota > Planctomycetia > Pirellulales > Thermoguttaceae > JBDKTH01. The sequence continues at coordinate 9,114 of CAZLDQ010000109.1, forward strand.
GGTCTGGCCCTCGATGACCGTCTCGGGAACCGAGCCGACCCGGGTGGCCACGACGGGGGTCTCGCTGGCCATCGCTTCGAGAATCGAGACCGGATTAGCTTCCATGTGGGAACTGAGGACGAGGACGTTGACCAGGGAGAGTAGCTCGGGAATGTCGCTCCGTGTGCCGAGGAAGTGGACGACGCCGGTGAGCGATAGTTCTTGGGTGAGTGTCTCCAACTTCGGTCGCTGCGGCCCGTCGCCGATGATGATGAAATGGGCGGACGGCACTTCCTGGTGTACCAACGCGGCGGCTTGGAGGAACAGTTCGTGGTTCTTTTCGGGACGCAACGCGGCCACGATCCCCGCGACTGGTGCGTCTTCAGGCAGGCCCAACGCTTCGCGCAACTTGGGATCGGGCCAGCGGGGATGAAAGCGGTCGACGTCGACACCGTTGGGAATCACGCGGATTTTGTGGGGAGGGCAGCCTTCATGCTCGGCCAGGTAGCGGCCGTGCGGTTCGGCCACACCGATGAAAGCGTCGGTCAGTGGGGCCAAGAGCCGGTTGGGCAGTTCGACATGGTCCGGCAGCCCGGTCGAGTGAAGGGCCGAACAGATGACCGGCACGCCGACGAGCCAGCCGGCCAATCGCCCCCAAAACATCTTGTCGCCGCCGGTGCCCACGGTGACAACAGCATCGATCCGGCGCTGTCTGAGCAATCGGGCCAAACGCCAAAGTACGGCGAAGTCATACTTTTGGGCAAGCAAGCCGGTGTGGACGGGGACCTCGTTGGCCAAGACTTCGCCCAACGGGCCGAGGCGTTTCAGGCAGCACAACTCGGGCAGGAACCGCGAGCGGTCGAGACGGCGGATCAGTTCGACCAGGAGCGTCTCGGCTCCCCCGACCGGCATGCTCGTAATCACGAACATGACCCGCAACGGGCCTCGGTCTTCCAAGGGCGTCAGGCGTCGTCGGCAGCGCAGCATACGTCTCTCGTTGTTCCTTGGGCGGAAGCTCTTTGATTCCCTTTTGATAGTCTAGGTCAGGATAGGTGTTTTGGGGGGCAGAGACGGCGGAAAGCGAGGCGGACTGTGGAGATGGCAAGCAAGAACGCCACGGAGGCCGTTTCCTACAGGGGGGAAGAAGGGTTGATTGACAACCCCCTTTCAAGAGCTAGGGTTGTCATGGCTGGCTATTGTCCTCCTCGTCTGCGGAGACCGACTGTTTTGGAAACGCTTATGCCCGATGACGTTGGCACCACAGCCACGGCGGTCCAACCGGCGGGTGGGGAAGTCGTGTTGGCCAACGGTCGCCGCCAGGATTTGACCCGTCTTACGGCCGATGAGCTTCTTGCGCTGCAATGGGAGCAGGAGCAAGCCTTTGCCCGGCAGATCCTTGCGTCCGCGAAGAGTTCGGCGGCGCGGGCGGAAGTCACCGGTCTGGCCTATGAGACGGTGACGCGGATCTACATGGCCCAGCGGCTGGCTTCGCCGGGAGGGCGATTGTTGGGGCTCCATCCGCGGTACCTGCGACTGGTCGTGGACTTGCTCAAGCGACAACAAAGGCGTGGGCTGGCTCCCCGGTTGTTTGAGATCGGTTACGGTGCCGGCGTGCTTCTGAAAGGGGTGAGCGATGCGGGGTATCCGGTGGCCGGGATTGAGGTCTCGGCCACGATGCACGCCGAGGCCAGTGCGTTGTTGGGGGCAGAGCAGGCGGAGCACCTCTATCTGGGCGAGTTTCTCGATGGCGGATTGCCCATTGCCGAGCGATCGTACAGCCTGGTCTATTGGAACGACGTGTTCGAGCACATTCCACCCGACGAGATCCGCGACTATTTGCGGCGGATTCTCGCGATGCTGGTTCCCGGCGGGCAGTTGATCACGATCACCCCAACCTGGCATTTGCGTCCTTGGGACGTGACGCGGGCGTTTTGTCCTCCGCGGACGGAATCGAGCGGACTGCATTTGAAGGAATACACGCTCCGCGAGGTCAGCCAGTTGCTCTGGGAATGCGGCTTCAGGCATGTCGTTACGCCGCTGGTGATTACGCCAGACCGGGTCGTACTCTGCGGCAGCGGGTTAGCCGGACTGAAGCGGCTGTGCGAGCCGGTCCTGGAATGGCTGCCGTGGGGACTGACACGGCTGCTGTGCCGTGGCTTTGGGCTGTCGATGACGATCGCCAGTTCATGATCTGGCCGCAACGCGAAAGCTCGTGAAGCGTTGGCGGTATTGGAGCCAGCCGTCGTAAAGTTGACGCTTTTCTTCGGCCGAGAGGATTCGGTTGCCGGCCAGCGTTTCGAGCATCACTCCCACCAGCATGAGCAGGGTCACCCAAGGGCCGAGCCAAATGACGGCCGGGAGGGCGAGGATCACCCAGGTACCTCCGTCGACACGGAAGCCGAGACGTTGGTTGATCGCGAGGATCAAGAGCAAGGTCAAGAGGTTGGCGGCGGCGGTGGCCAGCACTGCGCCGAGCAAGCCCAGCTGTGGCAAGAGGATGCTGTTGAGGATGATATTCGTCAGCAGGCCGAGGGACAGGGCGACGGTGCCCCAGCCGGCTTTTTCGGCACACCAGAGGTAGTTTTGGGAGATGGTCCACATCCCGAACCAGATACAGTAGGTAAGCGTCCAGGGGAGCACGGCCAGACCGCCGGCAAACTTGCCTCGGAAGGCCACGCCAAACAGGAATGGACTGGCAAACAGCACGACCACCGCCCCCACGCAGAGCAGAAAACCGATCAGTTTCATGAACAGGTTGAGCCGCTTGACGACCAGATCCCGGCGCCCCGTTTCCCAATCGTGGCTCAGATGGGGCGTGAGCAGGGCCCCGAGCAGCGTGGCCACGGAGACCAACAACAGCGGCACCACACGCGAGCTATGATAGTGGCCCACCTGCGTTAGGGCTTCCGCCGGCGTTCCGGTGGAGAAGTGGACGATCATGTAGCGGTCGGCGATGTCGAACAGATTGGCCAAGAGGCTGGTCACCCAGACCCAGGTGGTGAATGAGAGGAGCTTGGTCCACAATTCGCGATGGGGCGGCGGAGGGCCGTCTTCCGGCAACGCATGCCAGCGACGCACCAACCACCAGGCTCCGCCGAGTGAAGAGACCGCGCAGGCCCCGCCGTAGGCGAGGACCACGCTTTCTGTCGTACAGCGCCAGCCCAACAGGAGACCGATGCCCAACGCGGCAAAGACCAGGCTGTTGATCAGTTGTAGCCCGGCGATGAGACGCACGTTGCGCAGTGCGTTGAAGAGGTCGACGAAATAGTTGAAGGCGATGACCGTCAGTAGCGTGAGCGACACCAACGCGACGAGCCAAACCTGCTTCGACGTGCCGAAGATCAACTGGGAAACCCAGCCGGGAAAGAGGTTGATCAGGGTAACGGCGGTCAGGGCCAAGCCGACGCAGGCCCCGGCCGCGCGACGCAGCAGGGCCCGAAGCTGGCGTCGCTGACGATAGTATTCCACATAGCGACCAAACGAACTGGTCAGAGCCATGACCGAGAGGGGCCCGGCGAGCATCAGAAAGCCGAAGGCCATGTCCCACTGCCCCAACTGCTCGGGATCCATCCAGCGGCAAAAGAGGATCGCCCGGCAGAAGCCTACCAACCGCTGCACGACCATTAAGGTCAGCAGGATCAAGACGCTATCGGCAAGCGTGTCGGCACGCAGCGACGGCGCTGAGGGTTGCTGGACGGAGGGGGGAAGGGATTGCGACATGATGGACAGTGGGGAGTAGAAGTCAGGTTTCTTCGTGATGGTCGCGGAGGATGCCGGGGACGCTCTCCCGGCAGCCGGGGAGGGATTGGTCACGGTGATCGTAAAGGAAGCGAGGCGTATGCAGCCTGCGGGGATCAATGGTCGTGCGATTTTTCAGGCGGATCATCTCCTCATCGCCGTGGATTCGTTGGAGGTGGAAGGAGTCGCCGCCGGGGAAATTGTAGCCGCCGTAGGCCGAGCAGACGCCGTCGTAGCCAACCTCGTGGGCCAGATCGAAGGCCCGCGGATTGAGGTGCTGATAGTGTCCGAACGGGAAGGCGAGGTAGCGGATTGGTCGCCCGAGCCGTCGCTGCAGTTCCTCGCCGGCCGTCACGATCTCATAGTGCAGCCGTTCCTCGTCGTGAATCTGGGCCAGGTCGCAATGGGAGTAGGTGTGGGCGCCGATCTCGATTCCCGCGTCGGCCATTGCCTGGATTTGTTCAAAGGTATTCGGCGGAAAGTGTTGCCCCTGGACGATGTCGTGTGCGAACGGCTGGCCGGTGAGTATGTTGTGCAGGGTGACGAAGTAGGTGCAGGGGATTTGTTCCTGGAGGAGCAACGGGATCGCCTGGTCGCAGTTTTCGGCGTAGCCGTCGTCGAAGGTGATACTGACGCAGGGGCGGCTGTTGTCGCCGCTGCGAATCCGCCGCTGAGCCTCTTCGAGGCTGATCAGGTCGAAGTGGGTTTTGAGCCAACGTATCTGTTGACGGAACGCGCGGTTCGACGTGGTGTAACAATTGGCTCGATCATCGGCAATGCGGTGATAGAACAGGACGATCACGGGCGTGCGATGTTCGGCCGCAGCGCAGGTGTTGGCCCACCAGCGATACGGGTAGGAGCCGTAGTAGTACAAGTGCAGGAGCAGGAGTTTCCAGAGAGGCATAGGACGAATCGGCCCTGGGAATGCGGAAGCGGATATCATTCTCCAGACGGTTTCAGGTTGGCTTTGAGCCAGCGTCTGAGGCGGCTGCCCGCGCACCAGAGGGTATGCCGCAGTTGGGCGCTGACCCGGGGGGCGATAATGCGGAGCTCCTGGCTGGGACGCGGCGAAGCGCGCCAATGAGCCTTATAGGCTTCGTCGCCGCGAAGGAAGTCGAACGCCCGATAGCCGTGTTCGATTGCCCAGCGAATCATCACCAGATTGCCCAGTTGGCCTGGGGAGAAATCGTGGACGTTTGGTTCGATGCCTGCTTGATAGCCGTAGAGTACTCCTTGGCCGCTCAGATGATGTTCGGCGACCACCGGTTGGCCGTCGACCTCAATCCAGGTGAGCGACAACTGGCCGCTTCGGAGGAGTTCCGGCATCACCTCCAGTTGGAAGGCGCTGAAGCGTGGGGAGGCGAAACAGCCGGGCTCGCCCAAGGCTTGCCACCGTCGCTGGTGCAGATCGACGAGAATCTCTTGTCCCTGGGGCAGATCAGCCAGCCGTTCGACATGATGCACAACCGCACGTCCGGGGTTCAAGAGCCGCTCTGTCAGCCGGCGAAGCTGCTTGCGGTGGCTCTTGGAGAGCTGCGCCAAGTACTGGTCCCAGGTGTCGGGCAGTTGGATCCGCCAGCAATTGGCCCCGAATCGCCGGTGGACGGTGTGGCCGTAGTTTGCCAATTTCTCGGCCAACAAGCCCACGGCCCCATCCTCTGCATCGACCCCGGTCAGCTCCAGGCAATCCCAGGCCCGTGACTCCTCGTCGACGGACATGCCAGGCGCGGGCCGATTGGCTCTTGTCAGCCAGAGGGCCAGGGCCTCGGCCACGGTTTCTTCCATTGTGGGTTGACAGAGTACGCTCAGATAATCCGAACAGACTTCCCCGAGCCCCAGGAATCGCACCACTCGGCCTTTGGCCGGGCTGAAGTCTCGATACCACGGAGCGATCCCCACCGGCATTCCCGTTCGGCTGAAAACCACGAGAACGTACAACCGCGTCTGGTGATGTCGTCCCGACCGTTCCAATCCGTAATGACGCCACCAGGCCGACAACCAAGCCCAACTGCGAAACGGCACCCCCCGTGCCAGCCGATCCCAGTCGGCGGCCAGAGGGGCCAGTTCGGAGAGGGTGGTGAAGCAGGTGACGTTCATTGGGGTGGATGGTGGACAGTATGCGGTACGCGGTACACAGTACGCAGTACGCAGTACGCAGTACGCAGTACACAGTACACAGTACGCGGTACACAGTACGCGGTACTCAGTATGCGGTACTCAGTATGCGGTACTCAGTATGCGGTCGGTAGTTGGTAGTCGACAGAAGAAGACGCTGTCTGCGTACAGCCTACAGCCTACTGCCTACTGCCTACTGCCTACTGCGTACCGCGTACTGCGTACTTCATTCCGCTCAACTCTCCCTCATAGGGTGGCGCACGCAACTGGTTTTTTCGATGCGATTGGGAAAAAGCTGGGATCTCGTGCCGGTTGGATGTGGTCAGAGGGCAACGGATGTGGCAATTGGGCAACGTTCGAATGCAGGGGCCGGTGTGTCGCCGGAGGACCGGGGGCGGGAGCGTCGCTGCAAGGTGTGACGCGACAAGGGGTTCGGTCGTTGATGGGGCAGAAAGGACACGCTCTGCGCGGCTTGGCACCCGGTTTGCAAAACCTCGGTTTCCACGCGACCTCACTCGCGACGCATCCGTGACCTCCTGAGGATCGAGTCCTATGAATCCCATCCACTCGTCGACTCCCAGCCCGAGCCAAGTCTTCTCGCTTCTGCTTGCTCATCCGAAGCGTTGGCTGGCGCCGGCCTTGGCCGTGGCGGTGTTGGCCGGGGTGTATGCGTTGGTTCGTTCGGACACTTGGGAAGCCACCCAGGCGTTGATCCTTCGCAACGAGGCGGCCAATAGCTCCGAGGCTCCGGGGAAGTTCGTTCACACGGACGAGATGAAGACCGTTCAGGAGACGATCCTGGAATTGGTCAAGAGCCGTGGCGTGCTTGCCGCAGCCTTGAAGAAAGTGGGCCCGCCGGCCGATTTCCGAGGCGAGGCGGCTGCTTGGCCGAGTGCGAAAGATGTTGATTCCCTTCGAGATGCGCTGAAGGTTACGCCGCCGAAAGGGGCCGAGTTTGGCAAGACCGAGGTCTTCTATCTGAAGGTTCGCGCCAACGACCGTCAGCGGGCCATCGATCTGGTGGCTGCCATCAGCAGCGAATTGGAGACGAGCTATCAGGAAGTGCGGAACGCCAAGGCCCAAAGCATGGTCAACGAGTTGGTCAAGGCCGTAAAACTGGCCAAGGACGATCTGAACGAATCGACTGCCGCCTTGAGCCGTCTGGAGTCACAGGTAGGCAGCGATCTGCCCGAGTTGCGGATTCTCCACGAGTCGAGCAGCGGCGAGAGTGCGCTGCGACGTACGATTGCGGAAATTCAAAGTGAATTGCGTCAGGTGGAGACTTCGCGGAAGCAGAATGAGGAACTGCTGGCTCTGCTGAAGCAGGCGCAGGAGGATCCCACCCGACTGGTGGAGACCCCGAATTCGCTTCTGGAGGCCCAACCGTCCTTGCGGCGTCTCAAGGAAGGGTTGATTGATGCCAAGTTGCATACGGCCCAACTGTTGGATCGTCGTTCCGCCCTGCATCCGCTGGTCGAAGCTGCGAAGGAAGCCGAACAGGAGATCCGGCAGCACTTGCACGGTGAACTGGCCAACGCGATCCGAGGGATTGAAGTCGATTTGCGTCTGGCTGACAGCCGGAAGGCCGTGATCGAGAGACAACTGGCGGTTGCCACCGGCAAATTGAGCCAATTGGCGAGCGTGCGGGCGGAATACTCGAACCTCGTCTCGGAGACACGACATCGCACCGAACTGCTTGCCCGGGCGGAGCAGAAGCTTTCGGAAGCCCGAATCAGCCAAGCCACTTCCGAAGCCGCCAGCCTGATCGGCAGAATCGATACGCCCGATACGGGCGCCAACCCGGTGGGCCCGGGCCGGCTGGTGATCGTCGTGGCGGGGCTGGCCGGTGGGCTGGTAACGGGAGTAGGGGTGCTGTTTCTGTTGGCTCCGTCGACCGTCCCGTCAACGGTGTCCAGGGTTTTGCAGAACGGGTCGCATGCCAATGGCCACTCCCATGGTTCTTCGCGTCGCAACGGGACGGCGCTGAGCGAGGCACTGGCACGAATTGCTCTTCGCGGCTCGCGGATCTAGTTGGTTGCGATTGGGGGATGGCTCGCCAGCGTGTTGTTGTCTGAAGGCAACAACACGCTGCTTGCGTGCATCATGACGGGCGGAGAACTCGTGCTCGGCTTTCGTCGAAAGTGTTGTGCGCGTTGGCTCTTAGAGTGTTTCGGTCGTCTCGGCCGAGAAGAAAGCACACGTGGCGCACGGTTTGCGGTTTCCCAGAACCAGGTCTTGTGTTGGACTTCGGAGATCAGACAACGATGATTGCCGTTCGGGGAGAAGCACCTTTTGTTCAACATGCGAGCGCTGTCATCAATCCGCCGACCGGTCAGGTCGCCCAGGCGGGGACAGAGCCTCCGGCTTCCTCAGCCATTCAGATCGTTGCGCACAAGATTTGTCAGGAATTTGACGGGGGCGCATCGTGTTCGATGTCGAGCATTGCGTCGTCGGTCGTCCAGCCGTTGCCGCGAATCCGAAAAGCGCCACCGCCGCTGAAGTCCTTGGCCAATCATCGCCTGGCGGTCGGTTTGGCGATTGTCCCTGCCGAGGGAAATTTGTCGCTTGGCTACCGGGTTGCCAAGCGGGGGTTCGACATCCTGGGGGCCTTGGTGCTGCTGGTGCTCTTCTCGCCGGTCCTGTTGGTTACCTGGACCGTGTTGATGTTGACCGGTGGGAAGCCGATTTTCCGGCAGGTTCGTCTTGGCTACCGCGGTCTCCCATTTGTGATGTACAAGTTCCGCAGTATGTGTCTCGACGCGGACAAACGGCAGCACGAGGTGCAGAACGAAAAAAATGGTCCGATCTTCAAGAACCGCCACGATCCGCGCATTACGCCAGTGGGCCGTTTTCTGCGAGCCACGAGCATCGACGAGTTGCCGCAATTGTTCAACGTGCTCTTGGGGCACATGTCGCTGGTCGGCCCTCGGCCGCCGTTGGCCAAAGAAGTCGCGCAGTATGAACCGTGGCAACGTCGTCGCTTGGCGGTCAAGCCCGGCTTGACCTGCCTCTGGCAAGTCAGCGGCCGTTCGGAGGTTGGCTTTGAAGACTGGGTCCGCATGGACCTCTGGTACATCCGGCACCAGACTTTTCTGGTTGATCTCTTGTTGCTGCTGAAGACTCCCTGGTGCGTTTTGACCAGACGCGGAGCGTATTGAGGAGAGGGGTAGTGATGCCGCGCTTTCAGCAAATCCGCGGCATCTGCTCGCCGGATAATAGGTCGAGAATACGTCCCGCCCCCAACGCGCCCCGCAACAGCACCGTCCCCGGCCGGGTCGCAGTGACCGTGCCAATCACAGCCGGACCGACCGCCGCCGGATGAGCCTGCATGACCTCCAGCGCCCGCGGGGCCGCCTCCGCCGGAACAATCGCAATCATCCGCCCTTCGTTGGCCACGTAGAGCGGATCGAGTCCCAAGAGTTCACAAGCCCCGGCCACCGACGCGGTCACGGGAATGGCAGGCTCCTGAAGTTCAATTCCCACTTGAACATCCGCAGCAATTTCATTCAGCGCGGCGGCCAGCCCGCCGCGGGTCAGATCGCGAAGACAATGAATCGCCACGCCGGCCTGGAGCAGCGACTCCACCAACCCCGCCAGCGACGCACAATCGCTGGCCAACGCCCCTTCAAACTCCAACCCTTCGCGTACCGACATGATCGCAATGCCATGCCGGCCCACGTCTCCGCTCAGGAGGATCACATCGCCGGGCATAACCCGTCCGGGCGCGATGTCCACCCCTGGCGCCACGCGGCCGACGCCCGCCGTGTTGATAAAAATCCCGTCCCCCTTGCCCCGGTCCACGACCTTCGTGTCGCCGGTGACGATCTCCACTCCCACCTCCTCGGCCGCAGCGTGCATCGACGCCACGATCCGCTGGAGCGTGTCCATCGGCAGCCCTTCTTCGAGGATGAAGCCCGCACTCAGCCAAAGCGGCTTGGCCCCGGACATGGCCAGATCGTTCACCGTCCCATAGATCGCCAGTTTGCCGATATCGCCGCCAGGAAAGAACAAGGGACTGACCACGAACGTGTCGGTGGTAAACGCCAGGCGCGTGCCATCCACTTCCAACACCGCACTATCGTGCGGAGCTTGCCGTTTCTTCGCGTCCCCCTGAAACGCCGGCAGAAAGATCCGTTCAATCAGCCTCCGCATCAACCGCCCCCCGCCTCCGTGGGCCAGTTGTACGGTCGTATGATGGTCTAGCGGCAGCGGGCAACTTAGGTTGAATTCGTCCATGGTTATCTTGTCTTGGCTGCGGGTTCAGGTGTTAGAAGTCGGAATTCAGGGTTCAGGATTCAGGACTTTCACGCAAGTATCTCCTCCGACTCCAGCCCCCTGGGCTTTAGATCCGGCCCCGGAATTCTGCCCCCTGAACCCCGACCC
>CAZLDQ010000110.1:0-19282 GCA_964558295.1 uncultured Planctomycetaceae bacterium
CCCCGCACGAATCCGTGATTCTGTGAAATTAGCCCCCCCTCTTCCGTGGGCCGCGATTGTCGTTTTTTCCCTTGCATGTAGGAACAAGACGCTTCGGGACCGCCAAGCTAAGATTGTCAAAGAGGCGCTCCTTGGGGAGTGCCTGGGAGTCCACCGATCTGTCTCGCAAAACCCCACCGGCATTTGCGGGCGCATCGATCCACCCGGCGGTCATTGCGCCACGCCTTCCTGTACAAACATCGCCCAAAAACTCTTCGATTTTCTTTATCTGTTTTAGCCTCAAGGAGCCTTCGGCATGTTCCGATCCTCAAAACGCCCAGCATTTACCCTCGTCGAGTTGCTGGTGGTCATCGCCATCATTGGCATCTTGATCGCGCTGTTGTTGCCCGCCGTCCAGGCCGCGCGTGAGGCGGCTCGGCGCAGCCAATGCACCAACCATCTCAAGCAGATCGGCTTGGCCCTGCAGAACTATCACGATACGTATAACCGATTGCCGGCGCTGCGCGGCGGCACGCAAGGGACCGATCCCTGGAATAATGGCAACAATACTCAATTGAGCGGCTGGATCGGGTTACTCCCGTTCATGGAACAAGTACCGCTGTGGGAACAGATTCGGGCAGGCGGCACCTACAACGGCACGACGTATCCACCGTTTGGCCCCGCGGCGTGGTCTACGAATTATCCACCCTTCCGCCAACAGGTCCCCGGGCTCCTCTGCCCGTCGGACCCGGCGGGGCCCAATCGTGATCCAAGCAACAGTCAAGGACGTGTCAACTACATGTTCAGTGTCGGCGACACGATCAACGACAACGCTTATAACGAAACGCGCGGGGTGTTCGCCGGTACACGCTACCGCCGTTTCGCCGACATCACCGATGGGTTGAGCAACACCCTCGCCCAAGCCGAACGAGCCATCGCCAACGGGGACAACTTGATTCGCGGCGGCACGGCCTTTGGCATAGCCAGCGCCACCACCATGCACACCGACCCGACCATCTGCCTGGCCACTGCCGGGGCGAACGGCCGATATGCCTCGGGGGTTACCGTGTCGCACGGTACAGGCCGGTATTGGGCTGACGGGCGGCCGAACTGGTGTGGCGTCTGCACCGTGCTCCCCCCCAACTCCCCCTCCTGCCGTTCCAACGCCGATTATCATTGGGGCATCTGGAGCGCGTCGAGTTATCACCCCGGCGGCGTCAACGGCCTGATGGTCGACGGCTCGGTCCACTTTTTCAGCGAGACGATCAACTGCGGCTCCCTCGGCGCACAGGTGTCTACCGGTCCCAGCCCCTACGGCGTCTGGGGCGCGCTGGGTTCGATGAACGGCGGCGAGAATTCGCAGTGATCGTCGTGGCCCGACCGGAACCGACTGGTGAAACTCGCGCGACAGACGTGCCGCGGCGAAACCGGTTGCTTGGAATGTGATGAGAGTATTGAGTCCCTTGGGAGTCGTCGGATGTCGCGTATCGCGTTCTTGTTGACGTTCGCTGTTCTCGCCCTTATGCTGATCGGTTGCGGTGGACAGGGGAGTGATTTGCCCCGCCGCGTGCCGGTGACCGTCGTCGTAACCCAGAAGGGAGCGCCGGTCGAAGGGGCACATGTGAAGTTCCTCTCTACCACAGGAGGAAGACCGGCCTTCGGCGTCACCAACGCTCAGGGAACCGCGTCGCTGTCGACCTTTGGCAGCAACGACGGGGCGATTCCCGGCCAATACCAGGTCGTCGTCCGCAAGACGAAGAACAACGCGCCGCCGTCTCCCGAGGCCCCCACGGCGCCTGGTCCGTCCGCCCCGGTGCCGATCGTCGATCTGTTGCCCAAGAAGTATGCCGACGCCGCCACCTCGGGGCTCCAGGCCACCGTGACCGAACAGGGGGACGGCCGCTTCACCTTCGACCTGACCAACTAGATTGTAGGGTGGGACAAGCGGATCGAAGAAAACACGTGTGGACGTGTGAAAAGCCTCTGCAAGGAGCTCGGTGTTGCACGGCGTGAAGACCGAGCGAGTCCCACCGCAATCGGCTACGATTCTTCCGTGTTTTCGTGGTCCCCCCAAACCAGCCACGTTCCCATCCAGAACGGGCCCCCCAAAAAATAAAAGACGAGAAATTGGGCCAGCCAATCCGGTAGACTCCCTGGTGGCGAGCAGAAGTCTCGCCCTCGTCGCTGTTTGGCAAGGCAATTTGGAGGAGTCCATTCGCACGGTCTGTGTTGTTGACGAAACCGGCGTGGCGGCCGCTGCGTGAAATCCTGGGGCCCTGCGACTTGCGGTCCGCGTCCGGCTGAATTAGCATGGGGGGGTTCGGTTACGCGCATTCCCACCCCGGAACCTCTTGGGTGGCCCACGACGAGAAGGAGCCATTGATGCCTACCCAACCTGCCCCGTTCACCCGCCGTACTTTGCTCCGCAGCCTGGCCGGCGCGGCCGCCGCCTCCACCTTGCCGCTGGGAAACCTGAGTTGGGCTGCCGAGCTCAAGGGGCGGATCAACCAGTCGGTCTGCCTCTGGTGCTACCACGGCTATCTGAAAAAGAACGGCATGGACCTCGACCAGTTCGCCGCGTTTTCCGCCAAGCTCGGCTTGAAGTCGATCGAACTGGTCGGACCTGATCAATGGCCGACCCTCAAGAAGCACGGCCTGATCTGCGCGATGACTTCCAGCCACAGCATTCCCAAGGGGCTCAATCGCACCGAAAACCATGAGGAATGCCTGGCCAAGATCCGAAAGAGCATTGACGACACGGCCGACGCCGGCTTCCCCAACGTGATCTGCTTCTCCGGCAACCGCGAAGGAATGGACGACGAAGAGGGGCTCGCCAACTGCGTAATCGGTTTGAAAAAGATCGCCGGCTATGCGGAAAAGAAGAAGGTCACGATCTGCATGGAGTTTCTCAACTCGATCAACCATAAGGACTACATGGCCGACACGACCAAATGGTGTACAAAGCTCGTCCACCAGGTCGGCTCCCCCCGGGTCAAGGTCCTCTATGACATCTACCATGCCGGCATGATGAAGGAAGACCCGCTGGCCGACATCAAGAACCATGCCGACTGCTGGGGCCACTACCACACCGGCGGCCTGCCCGGACGCAACGAGATCGACGAGACCCAGACGCTCGACTACCGCGCGCTGATGCAAGCGATTGTCGCCAGCGGCTACACCGGCTACGTGGGCCAGGAATTCATCCCCAAGCGTCCCGATGCCCTGAAGAGCCTCGAACAGGCCGTCACGATCTGCGACGTCTGAGCGACGTTCGACCTGCACCATTCAGCCGACGAGCTTGCTGGCCGCATGTTGCGACGAGCAAGCATCGCCGGCTCTTGCCCGTCGGATGGTCAACACGGTTCTCCTCGTGGTCTGCCGTGAGGAAGCGCATCACGCAAAGCGCGATGACGACGAGGTTGGCCACCAAGTGGAAGCCCTAGACGGGACGGTGGCTATTCCTTGCCTATTGCCAACCGAGGGGGTAGGGTTTTGACGCGAACGTCTCTGAAATCCCTAATCCCAGTCCCTTTTGTCGATGGGGAATCTCCCGATTCTCAGCGGCAGCCCCCCTTGCCACACTGGAGCAGCCGCCCTCGTGGGGCTTGCAGTGCTTGCCAATTCCGGTATCGTGGAACTTCGATGCACGCTGGCCGGGCAGGGTGCCCGTTGGCCGCTTTGAACCAGGAGGATTTATGATTCACGAACTTCCCCCGTTGCCCTACGCCAAGGACGCGCTCCAACCCTACATGTCGGCCGAGACCTTGGAGTACCACCACGACAAGCACCATGCGGCGTACGTAACCAACTTGAACAAGCTCCTCCCGGGCACCGAGTTCGAGGATCTGCCGCTGGAAGAGATTATCCGCCGGGCCTCAGGCGGGATCTTCAACAACGCGGCCCAGGTCTGGAACCACACGTTCTTCTGGAACTGCCTGTCGCACAACGGCGGCGGCGAGCCCTCCGGCGCATTGGCCGAAGCGATCCATCGCGACTTTGGCTCATTCGCCGCGTTCAAGGAACGCTTCAGCACTGCGGCCGTGACCCAGTTCGGCTCCGGCTGGGCTTGGCTGGTTCGCAACCCGGACGGCAAGCTAAGCGTCGAGAGCACCAGCAACGCCATGACGCCCGTGCAAGACAGGAACAAGAAAGCCTTGCTCACCTGCGACGTCTGGGAGCACGCCTACTACATCGATTACCGCAACGCCCGCCCGAAGTATGTCGAGGCCTTCTGGAACCTCGTCAACTGGCCCTTCGTCAGCGAGCAGTTCGGCGTCTAGTCCAAGAGCCCGGAATGGGGGAAGGACGAAGCATAAGGCGCGAATGACCGCCTGCGTTTCGTACTTCGTCATGCGTGCTTCCTTCGCCATTTTGATTACGTCATTCGTCCTTCCCCCTCGCCATTGACCGCCCCTTCGGCTCCGGCTACCATGAAGTCCGTTCCCCCTCGTTGTAGCCCCGAGCGGAGCACCCCATGGCATCCTCAACGCAACCGGCACCGGCCAGCACGCGGATCATGTCGATCGACGCATTGCGCGGCTTCGACATGTTTTGGATCGTCGGCGGCAACTACGTTTTTCTTGCCCTCGTGGCCCTGTTCGCCTATCCGATCCCTACGGCGATCAGCGACCAGATGAAGCATGTTCCTTGGGAGGGATTCACGGCCTATGACCTGATCATGCCGTTGTTCCTGTTCATCGTCGGCGCAGCGATGCCGTTCTCGTTTGCCAAGCGATTCGAACAGGGCCAAAGCAAGTGGGCCATCTATCGAAAGATCTTCGTCCGTGTGCTTCTCCTCTGGATCTTTGGGATGATCGCCCAGGGACACCTATTGGAGTATGACCTGTCGAAACTCCATTTCTATAGCAACACCTTACAGGCCATTGCCGCCGGGTATTTGATCGCGTCGATCGCAATGCTCCACCTGCCGGTGATCGGTCAGGTGGGCGTCACGGCCCTGCTGCTGATCGGCTACTGGCTGGCGATGACCTGGATTCCCGTGCCGGGTCATCCGGCGGGCGTGTTGGAAGAAAAGCTCAACCTGGCCCTCTATGTTGACGAGCTTCTGCTGGGCCGCTTCCGCGACGGCACCACGTATGCCTGGATCTTGGCCAGTTTGGCGTTCGGGGCCACGGTCCTCTTGGGCGTCCACGCCGGGCAGCTGCTCCGTAGTCCCTGGTCGCCGGCAAAGAAAGTCCTGGGACTGGTGGGCCTCGGCCTCGGCTGTCTGGGCACGGCCTGGGGCTGGAGCTACTGGTTCCCGATCATCAAGCACCTCTTCACCAGCTCGATGGTGCTTTGGGCGGCCGGTTGGAGCTATCTGCTCTTGGCCCTCTTCTACCTGGTGATTGACGTACTCGGTTATCGTCGCTGGAGCTTTTTTTTCGTGGTAATCGGCGCGAATGCGATTGCCGCCTACATGATGACCCACACCCCGGGCGTCAATCAGATCTTCTCCCAGATCGTTGTCGCCTTCATCGGCAACCTGAAGTCCTCTCTCGGCACCTACTACGATCCGCTCCGGCAGGTCGGCGCGTTCGCCGTCCTCTGGGCAATTCTCTGCTACATGTACCGCAAGAAGACCTTTCTCCGGGTGTAGGATGGCGGATGGGAGATGTGCAAGTTGCCATTCGCCATTCCCCCTCTTCAATTCCCAACTGCCCAGAGATACCGCTCCGACGCCACATAGAGTACGCCTCTCGCCGCCACGGGCGTGCACCAACAGGCCGAGCCGAGCCGCGTCTGCCCCAGTAGTCTCGGCTGCAGCCCGTGGGCGAGCGTGTAGAGATACTTCTCCGTGCCAAAGTAGACCTTGCCATCGGCCACCAACGGCGAGGCCCAGCTCTCTTCGCCGGTCGCGTAGACCCAGTGCCGAGCGCCCGTTTCGGGATCGAGACAGTGGAGCGTGCCGGCCACATCGCCGATATACAACAGCCCGTCGGCGATGGCCACGGTCGACAGGCTGCGTTCGATCTGCGAATACGCCCAGATCCGGCCGGTGGTCGTGATGTCGCCAGTCTGCGTGGCGTCAATGCAGTTCAAGAGGCCCCGGCCACGGCCGTGCAGCGGGTCTTGCCCGATGGCCACGTAGACACGGTTGTTCCAGCAGACGGGGGTGGCGATGATCTCGCTGGGGCCCAGATAGGTCCCGTCCCCCTTGTTGACCTTGCTGAACCGCGCGTCGCCGGCGTAGTAGTCGATTGGCTTTCCATCTTTGAACCGGTATTCAGGCGGGTTGCAGTCGAACGACCAGACTTTGGTGAGGGGCACGGGCCGCTCGGGCGTCTTGGCCAAGGCTTCGAAGGCATAACAGACCCCGTCGCCGCCGCCGAAGAGGATCAAGGGCTTGCCGTTGACCGTGGCCAACGAGGGGGACGCCCATTGACCGTGAAAAAGCCGTGTGCCGATCTGCTCATTGTCTTGGGCCGCCAGCCGCCCGGTGTGTTTGTCCAGCGCGATCAGACTCGGCGCATGGGGCGCGGGAACGTGCCGCAGCGTACGGTCCACGCCATTCGAGGTGTTCGTGTAAACCAGATCGCCGTGAATGAGTACTGAGCAACTGGCCGCATCATGGGGCCAAACGCCCAGTTCCTGGATCATGTCATAGCGCCAGAGAATGTCCGCGTCGTGTGGTCCGGGGACAATGGGCGTTTCGTCCGGCCCAACTAGGTATTGCCCTTCGTCGACAAACGGCCCATCGTTGCCATTGGCCATGCCGTGCACGTCCAGACAGACGACCTCGCACCGGTTGGTCACCAGATAAACCCGGTCACCGTCGACGGTAGCCGCCGAGCAAAGGCCCAGTTCATACTGGTCGAGGTTCCAATTGTCCTTATCGACAATCAGCCGGGGCACGACCAACTGCCAGAGGAGATTGCCTGTAGCTGCGTCGAGGCACTTGAGAACCCCGCCGCCGGTTCGCTTGAGGCGGGAATCCTTGAGCCGATAGTCGTTTGTGCCGATGAAGACCCGACCACCGGCCACGGTCGGATTGGAATAGGTCTGCGAGCCGAGCTGGACCGCCCAGCGGACGTTCTGGGTAGTGCCCATATCGATTCCCCGGCCATCCGCCCGCTTCCAGCCGGCAATGAACGTCGTGGGCAGGTTCCGTTCCTGGGAGACCATGTTGCGGTCATCCCGGCCTCCCCATTGCGGCCAATCCCCTCCGCGGGTGTCGGAGGAGACGAGGGTCAGTAGCAGGACGAGCATTGCGATCGAATCAGTCATTGCTCCTCGTTGTGGCTAGGACGCCCGGATACCACCCCGATTGAGATCGGACTTCTCCCATCATCGGCTGCTACCCGAAGGAGGCTGGAAAGGCTGGAGAGAGGTATCTGATTTTTCTTGCCAGAAACGGCCATGTAGGGGGGGGGCGCGAAGCGACAAGCCCGCCAGAATGCGGATTGATCGTCCCCTCAATTGTGCTAGGAGCGAGTGAACGACGACGTTCGCGTTTGCGCCATGGGCTACTTCCCGATCAGCCCTTTGACCCCGCCAGAAATGAGGGTAGCCACATCGGTGAGGATTCCCGGCAAAGCCAACCCGCCTGGCGAGGCAAGATACTTGGGACGCCAGTGGGGATGGAACTTCCCTTTGAACTTCCGCAGCCCCTGGAAGTTGTAGAAGTGCTCGCCATGGCGGAAGAGGAACACCCCGATTCGATTCCAGATCGGGGCCAGCGCGTCGTCGGTCAGCCCGGCCAGCGGCGACATCCCCAGATTGAACCAGCGGTAGCCCTGGGCTTTGCCCCACAGCATCAGTTCGAGGAAGAGATATTCCATCACACCGTCTACGCTGTCGGGCAAGTAGCGCATCAGGTCGATCGAGAGTTCCTCTTTGTTGGCCCCTTCCAGCAGATTGGCGAAGGCCACGATCCGGCCGTGACCGCGAATCACGGCCGCGGGGAAGTGCTGCAAGTAAGTCTCGTCGAATCGTCCCAACGAAAAGCCCTTTTCCCGGGCGTTCTTTCCGGCCAGCCAGGCGTCGGAGATCGCGCGAAACTCGGGCAAAAGCGCGGGGATCTGTTCGACCGGCACAACCTCCATCGAGCAGCCTTCCCGCGTCAAGCGGTGATAGGTCTGACGCAATCCGCGGCGCGAGGCGCCGTCCAACGAAAAGTCGCCGAGCGACACCCGGGCTTCCTCGCCGAGCTTCAGGAGCGTCAGTCCCAGATCGAGGTAGATCGGCAGATTGTCGCGTCCGACCTGGTAAAACACGGGGCGCATCTCGTAACGGTCGCACATCTCCCGGAAACGCCAGGCCAACTCCACTCGCTGGTCAGGCGAGCCGATCGGATCCCCCAGCGCCACCCAGCTCTGCCCCTTTGCGGCATACATGAGCATTGCCGTGCGTTCGTCGTCAAACAGCAGCATCTTGTCGCCCAACAGCGCGAGGGCGGCATACGTTTCCGGGGAAGCGGCCGCGATCTTCTGGGCCGCTTCCAGGTCTTCCGCCGTCGGCAGCTTGGGGCGCGGTACGGCCGGGCGCAAGAGCCTTGCCGTGGCAAAGGCCACCAACAACGCGGCGGCCCCTACCGTCGCCCGCATGAATCGCGGGGCACTGGCGTCGAAGGCGAACTGCCACCACAGTTCATGGGTATACTCCACGTGGTGATGGGCGAAGAACCCTAGCCAGATCGAACCGAGTAACACGAGCGTCACGGCCGCCAACTGCTCCTCGTCCAACGGCTGACGCATCAGCGAGCTTTTCCGATAGAAGAACGGTCGGGCCGGCCAGAGGAGAAGAAGCATCCCCAACAGCACCAGGGCCTCTTCCACATCGAAGCCTTTGAGCAGCGAAAGCCCCGCCCCGGCCGCCAGCAAAACAATCGCCAGCCAATAGGCCGCATCCAAACGCCGTTGCAGGCCGCGGGCTAACAAGAGCAGCATCATCCCCACCACACTGCCGAGAAAATGGGACGTCTCCACGATCGGCAGCGGCAGCAGCCGTTCGACCCAGGCAACCCGCTGGTGCCCCATCGGCAACGATCCGGAAAACAACAGGACGGTCCCACACGCGAAGACCAAGAAGGCCAACAGGCGCGGTGCGATGATCGGCGCCAGCCGGCCGGCACGCCCCATCCACTCCAATCGTTCGGCCAGACGCCCCAGGGCTTCGCGCCGCAGGGCCAACTCGTTGCCCCCGAGCATCAGCGCCGCGATGCCCAGGGGAAGCAAGTAGTAGATCGCCCGGTAGACGAGCATCGAAGCGACCAGTTCCCGCGGCTGGCTCGGCGCCAGCATGACCAGCATCACCAGTTCGAAGACCCCCAGGCCGCCAGGGACATGCGTGAACATGGCCACGACAATCGCCAGCAAGTACGCGCTTAAGACCTGGAGATAATGGAGCCCTAGATCGGCCGGCAATAGGACGTAAAACACCCCGGCGGCCACAATCAGATCGGCTGACGAGGTGACCAGTTGCAGCAGGGCCACACGTAGCGATGGCAGCGGCAATTGCCAGCCCAGCAAGCGGACCGGCCGACGACGGACCGCACAGAGAAGCAAGTAACTCGCCACAAGGATCAAGAACGCCAGCCCCAAGGGCCAGACGCTGTCAAACGGCAGGTGAAACCGCGGCGACAGGGGAAATGGGGCCAATGTGAAGACCACCCCCGCCAGGCTCAGCACACCGATCCAGAACGTCAGCCCCAGCATGGCGATCAGCTCAAGGACTTCGACGGCCGACAGGCCCCAGGCTGAATACAGCCGATAGCGGACCGAGCTTCCGCCGAGCAACATGCCAAAGTTGTTGCTACTCACATAGCCGATGAATGAGGCCAAGGCGATTCGGGCTAGCGAAATCGGGTGTCCAATGTAACGGACCGCCAACCAGTCGTAGTTGATCAGGATCAGATAGTTCAACACGGTCAGGCCAATCCCCCCAATCACCCAACCTGGAGGAATGGCAAAGAAGCTCGCCCGCAGGTCGCGATAGCTGAACTGGCGGAACTCGTGGAACAGAAGCCACAAGGCGGCCCCAAAGATCAGGAGCACGAGGGCAGGGGTCAGGAGATGCCAATAGCGTTTTATCACTTCCAAGGACTCCAGCTATAATGCACAACTATAGCACGTTGGGGGGCGTCAACACGTCCCCCTTTGACCGTCCAGGGGTGTTTGTGCAAACCTTCACAAGGCTCCGGGTCCATGGGTATGGTATGCCGCTAGCATCGGAAGGGTAAACCGTGGAAGCTTTCTGGCTATGTTTTGTCCCCCTGTTTGTCGCTATGGACGCCATAGGGCTCTTGCCAATCTACCTTTCTCTGACCGAGGGGCTGGATCGGCCGGAGAAACGCCGGGTCCTGGTGGAATCGCTCGTAACGGCTTTCGTCGTGGCGGTCGTCTTCCTTTTCGTCGGCCAATGGGTTTTTCGGCTCTTGGGGATTACGATCGCCGACTTCATGGTGGCCGGCGGCACGCTCTTGTTTGTGTTTGCGATGATCGACCTGAACGATACGGGGACCAAACGGAGCCGAAAGGCATCCCCACAATCGGTGGGGGCGGTCCCGTTGGGCGTCCCCTTGATCGTCGGCCCCGCCGTTCTGGCCACGATTATCCTCTTGGCTAACCAGCATGGGCACAGTCCCACCGTGCTGGCCATCGTGGCCAACATCGCCCTGGTCGGAGTCGTGTTTCACTTCTCCCACTTCCTTGACCGGATCCTCGGCCGGACCGGGATTCGCACGGTGTCGAAGATCACCAGCCTGATCCTGGCAGCAATCGCCGTGATGATGGTCCGGATTGGCCTGACCACCTTCCTCCGCGGCGAGCCCCAGTGAAAAACCTGTCGTCCTGGGGCTTGCCTTTGCCGGTCAGGGGAGCTTAGGATAAGCTATTGACGTTTCCCCGCCTTCCGAAGCCCCCCTGATACGCCTCCCCCGTCGGCCAATGAGTGCGACCGCCTGTTGCCCGACCGTTGGCTGCTCGCCTGCTGTGACGTTTCCTGGGAAAGCCGTGGCGGTTCGTCAGAACAGTGGCCGACTATCCGTCTGTATCCCCCCTGCAATCGACGACTCGCGCGAAGCCCTCTGGCACGAGCGACGAAGCCTGGGATTCCGGCGGCGAAGAGGATTCCGGCCGCGGATTTTGCAAGGACGTACTTGAACGCACAGAGCCTTCAGGTGCCCTGAGATGATCGTTACGCTTCGCGACTTGGTAGGGACCGAATTCCAAGAGCAAATCCGCGTCTTGACGCCCCGGTTTACCATCGGTCGGGCGGAGGACTGCGATCTGCGGCCCACTTGCCCCCTGGTGAGCCGACACCATTGCGAGCTTCTTTTCAATGGATCGCAATGGACCATCCTCGACAACAACAGCAAGAACGGCACGTTTGTCAACGGCCAACGCATCACTGGTCCGCAACCGCTCCATTCCGGCGACGTCGTCGGCGTCGGCCAACGTCGTCTGGCCGTGGAACTCCACGGCGATCTTCTCCCAACCACCGCCCCACGTCCAACCGACGCCGAAGAACTGGCCGACTGTCTCCCCTGGACACCGGCATGAGCAAAGGACGAGGAAGGACGAAATCCCAAGTCCGAATGCCCCTCCCTGCGCCGTCCTTCCTCCTCCTTCCGTCCCCCTCTGTGCTCATCCATAGCTCTTGGGCGCACGAGATGCCGCGCAATCTGGGAAATCCAGGCAGCCTTGGAAAGCTAAGACAGATCGCGCTTTCCTGTCAATGAAGACGCAAACACCGAGACGATGAGATAGGCGGGGCACATCGAGCACTGCGCCGAACGAGGTGACGGGGATGAAGATAGATCCGCACCCCTATGAAGTCCGAGAATTGGTCGTCAAGAACTTTGGGGACCTGGGGGTCGTCGTGGAAAGCCCCCTTGACCTGGACGAGACGATCTTGCTGGACGATGGTCGGTACGTCGCACGCTCTTACCGCATCGCCGGCCTGCTGGCCATGTGGCTCATTAACGCGGGGATTGTCCAGTTCTACGACAGCCTGGGAAACATGCTTCGGACGGTGAACCTGTTTACCGAGGTTGAACCGCAACGGATGGCTGCCTAACCCCTTGTCCTGGGCAAAGGACTGCGGCCGTTGCCACGTTCGTTCCGAGGCGTCGAAAAGGGACCTTCTCGACGAACGCCCGCATAGGCCCGCAGATCTGCATTTTTCCATCCATTTTAGGGGCAACCCAATGCGCATAGCCGCCATCATGAGGGAAGCCGCCCTCATCCATCGGTATTTATTCGCGGCTCGATAGGGGATAAATGCCTGGCGGCGTGCTTGAGGCGTGAAGCGGGCGCTGTTCGCCAGTGTCTGGCACCCATAGGATGATAGAGTGGGTGGTTTTTGGTTGAATCCTCGGTAAAGGCAACGTCCGAAGGAGCCCTTCGGGAACGTGCGTTGCGACTTCGTGCGAGGGTGACGTACCAATCGAAAGGATAAAAATCCCTTATGGCTATCGATCCTGTCTGCGGTATGCAGGTCCGTGAGTCGAGTCCACTACGAGCAGAACGGGACGGAAAGACCTATTTTTTCTGCTGTGAGCATTGCCGACAACGTTTTTTGAAAATGCCGCCAGCAGCCTCTCCATCCAGCGACTTGGCGGAAGAGGGCGTGTCTCAACCGATTCCCACGCCCCCTCCGTCTGAGGATGCTGAGATGGCCGCGGAACCGGCCTCCCCCTCTGGGCCCCAATACGTCTGTCCGATGTGTCCTGGAGTCGAACGGGAGACTCCGGGCGCTTGTCCACGCTGTGGGATGGCGTTGGAGCGTGCCGCTCCAGTTGCGTCAGAAGGGCGCGTCATTTATACCTGCCCCATGCATCCGGAGATCGAGCAGGAGACGCCGGGGACCTGTCCAAAGTGTGGAATGGACTTGGAGCCCAAGTACCTTGTCGCAACCGAGCCGGAGAAAAACGAAGAACTGGCCGACATGGGCCGGCGATTCAAGATTGCCCTGCTGCTGACGATTCCCGTGCTTGTGCTCGCCATGGGACCGATGCTCGGGATTCCTGTGGATCACTGGTTCTCGCCGCGGATCTCCCAATGGCTCCAATTGGCGTTGGCCACGCCCGTTGTCTTCTGGGCCGGCAGGCCACTCCTGGCCCGTGGGGTGCGTTCGGTATTCAATCGCAGCCTGAACATGTTCACACTGATCACGTTGGGGGTCGGCACGGCGTATCTGTTCAGCGTTGTGGCCGTCCTGTTTCCCACGCTGTTTCCGCCGGCCTTTTGGGAGCACGGCCGTGTGGCGGTCTACTTCGAGGCCGCCGCGGCAATCACTGTCCTGGTCCTTCTCGGCCAAGTCCTGGAGCTTCGCGCCCGCTCGCGTACCAGCAATGCCATCCGTGAACTGATGTCGCTGGCCCCGACCATGGCCCGCGTGATTCGTGGAGGGGAAGAACGGGAAGTCCATCTCGGGGAAGTCGTGCACGGCGACCTGCTCCGCGTCCGACCGGGGGAGAAGGTGCCCGTCGACGGCGAAGTGACGGAAGGACGCAGCGCAGTCGACGAGTCGATGGTTACCGGGGAGTCGATTCCCGTGTCCAAGGGCGTGGGGGCCAAAGTGATCGGCGGCACGGTGAACCAGACCGGTTCGTTTGTGATGCGTGCCGAACGGGTCGGCCAGGAGACATTGTTGGCCCAGATCGTCCGCCTGGTGGCGGACGCCCAGCGGAGGCGGGCTCCGATCCAGCGTTTGGCTGACGTGGCCTCGGCCTATTTCGTCCCCACCGTGATGGTCATTGCGGCGATCACATTCGGCGTCTGGGCCTGGGTCGGTCCGGAGCCCCGCTTGGCCAATGCCTTGATCGTGGCGGTGGCCGTATTGATCATCGCTTGCCCTTGCGCGTTGGGGTTGGCCACGCCCATGTCGATTATGGTCGGTATCGGCCGAGGCGCCAAGGAAGGCGTGTTGGTCAAGGACGCCGCCGCGCTGGAGGTCTTCGAACGAGCCGAAGTGCTCGTGGTCGACAAGACGGGCACCCTTAC
Source organism: uncultured Planctomycetaceae bacterium (assembly GCA_964558295.1). GTDB lineage: Bacteria > Planctomycetota > Planctomycetia > Pirellulales > Thermoguttaceae > JBDKTH01. Next base: position 13,926 of record CAZLDQ010000110.1, read on the forward strand.
CGAAGGCCGGCCGCACGTGACCCACGTCACCACGGTGGACTCGGTGCCGGAAAGCGAGTTCCTCGGACTGGTAGCCTCCCTCGAACACCAGAGCGAGCACCCCTTGGCCCATGCGATTGCCCAAGAGGCCCAACAGCGCCAGGTGCAACTTTTCGCCGCCGAGGAATTTGAGGCGGTCACCGGGAGTGGCGTCGTCGGCCGGATTCGCGGGCGGGAAGTCCTGGTCGGCACTCCCGCCTTTCTCCGCCAGCAAGGAATCCGCCACCTGCAACCTCTCCTTGAACAGGGCACCCTGTTGCAGCAGGAAGGCCAAACGGTGGTCTACGCCGCCATCGACGGCGTCGCCGCCGGTTTGCTCGCCGTGGCCGATCCGATTAAAGACACCACCGAAGAAGCGGTCCAAACGCTTCACGACCTGGGGTTCCACGTGGTAATGCTCACCGGTGACAACCGCCGCACAGCCCGGGCGGTCGCCTGGAAACTGAATATCGATTCGGTGGAAGCCGAAGTTCGCGCCCCGGACAAGCATGAATACGTACACAAGCTGCGGGAACAGGGGCGCGTGGTCGCCATGGCCGGCGACGGGGTCAACGACGCCCCCGCCTTGGCCGAGGCCGACATCGGCATCGCCATGGGAACCGGCACCGACGTGGCCATGGAAAGCGCCGACATCACCCTCGTCAAAGGCGACCTGCGTGGGATCGTCCGCGCCGTCCTCCTGAGTCGCGCCGTGATGCGCAATATCCGTCAGAACCTTTTCCTGGCCTTCATCTACAACACGGTCGCGATCCCGATCGCCGCCGGCGTGCTCTATCCCGTCTTCGGAATCCTCCTGAGCCCGATCATCGCCGCCGCCGCGATGAGTTTTAGTTCTGTCTCCGTGATCACCAACGCCCTCCGACTGCGAACGATTCGGCTTGGCTGAAGCGACTTGCACGATCCTGGGAGACGCCGCTGTCACAAAAACCGGGCAACCATGTGCCCATGGTTGCCCGATCGAGCCGCACGCAATCATCCGATCGGAGCAGAGAGAGACTCCGAGCGGTCCGTTCCCAGGGGCTCGCGGCTCAGAATTGCAACGTCAACCCCGCGAACGCTCCATGAAGGATCAGGTTGCCGTTGTAGTCGATCTCGGCAATGTCGGGAATATCGTTGATCCGCGTGGGAATCTGTTCGTCGGCTAAGGCGATTCCCGTAGCAGCCAACACGCGATAACCGATATTCGCACTCCAGTTGGGGGCAAACTGCCAGTCCAACCCGACATCGATTTGCGTCATAAAAGCCACCACATCGCGGCTGGAGCTAACCGGGTAGGTCCCCATGTAGGGGTCCGTGGTGGGAATCATCCCGTCGCCACGAGACAGCTCGAACCGATTTTTGATGTGGTTCCCATAAATCCCGAAGGTCGGGTTGAGGAACAAACGCAAGTTAAGGCCCAACAGGTAGCTGGCCTTGAAGCCGAACTGGCCGCCGAGCAGGTCGTTGGTTGCCCGATCGCGCAGGTAGACTTCGTGGATGCCTCCCTCCGAACCCCAGGTATAACCGTTCTGCACCGCGCCGAGACTCAATTCATCGGCAAAGCGGAAGTAACGGGCTCCCACGAACCAGTCGACAGCCAACGCGCCGCGAGCCAAGAGCGGTTGCCCAGCCAGAACGTTGATTTCGACGTTGTGCAGTTCCGACTCGCGCCAGACACGATGTTCGGCGGCATTATCGAAGTAGTTGGTTGCCGGGTTGCCCGAGCCGAAAAAGACTTCGTCCACAATCAGCGGCGTGCTGACCGTCCCGCCCGAGAGCGAACGGCTCACAACGTCGCTGAAGTTGGCCAATGACCAGTAGACGCCTTCAACCGCCCAAACGCCGCGTGTTTCGCAGGGGCTGCAGGTGTCCGGGGCACACCAGTCGCGATAGCAATCGGAAACGTCGGAGTAGCTCATGCCACCGCCGCCGAACCAGCGGCCGAAGCGGATTTCCGCCCCGCCGCTCCAGTCCCAATGGGCATCGGTCGGGATCTGGTTGGGATTATTGCCCGTCTCGTAGGTCGTCCAAAGCCGATTGGCCTTGTTGCGAGTCATCATCAAGCCGCGGGCCGTGACGAACCATTTCGCCGGCTCGCAGTCGCAGACCGGGGCCGGAGCGCATTCCGTGCCGGGGGCACAGACCGCTTGCCCAAAGGCGGACTCGCCACACGTGTCCGGTGCTATAATCGCCGCCTGTCCATAACAACCTGCCTCTTCGAGCATCCGGCTGATCACCCCGGGCCCTTGTTCAGGAATCGGCTCCAAAGCCGGTTTCTCTGGCACCGGTTTCTCTGGCACCGGCGGCAAGGCAGGCGTCGGACGATCCGACGGCGAAGGGGACGGTGCCGGCGGAAGCTCCGGAGTGCGCGGGGGTGACGGCAGCGGCTGATTGGGCGGCTGAACCGTTGCATCAGTGCTCGGCACCGTGTAGGCCGCCGGAGCGAACGGACGCGGAGCCTCGACGGCTGGCATACCATAGGCGGGAGACGTGGTTGCCTGCACTGCCGGCAAGCGAACCATTTCTGGAGACCCATACAACCCGTATTGCGCCCACGCCGCCGACGTCCACCCGAGCGTCCCCAAACAAATCATGACGCGGAGGTATTGCATCGACAGACTCCTGTTTCGAGAACATTACACGATATCCCAATTAACGGATCGACGCCCCAGCGCAACAGGTTTGGCGAATCCAGTACGGCGAGGTACGTTTTGATCGGTCGAAGCTCCGGTAATCCGTGTCATCGCCCCGAACCTCAAAAGACCGCATCCGACCGGAAATGGACGCCTTTCTAGAACCGGCAAAAGTTCGCGGAACACTTTGCCCAGCCGCTACAGCCCCACACGCTTGGAGCCACAAATCAAGAGTCTGCCGGTTGACAAGAGATGTCCGGGTGCGCAAACTCTACCGCCCCGCCGCGATTCCCCGGCCAGTGCCCGGCACTTGTGCTGGGGCTAACCGGACGCGCAAAAAGAAACCACCCCGAGCCGTACGCCGCGGTGGTGGTGATGATGGGCTTTCGTATGTCGCGAAACAACAGTTAACGCGGCAGTGACAATTCTTCGTGGGCACTCTCGCGACACTCGCGCTCGGCGCTGAGTGCCAGAATCTCTTCGGCCAACGCGCGGTAGTCTTCCGCACCGTTGGAGGTCGGCGCATACTGGAAGATCGACTGACCAAAGCTGGGGGCCTCGGCCAAACGCACATTGCGGCGAATCCGCGTTTGGAACGTACGCGCATGGGCCCAGGCTGAACGCTGGCGGTTTCCTCGGCGGAAGAATTCTTCCACGTCTTCGCTCACCTCGGTGGCCAACCGCGTGCTGGTGTCGAACATGCAGAGCACCACCCCGCTGAGCCGCAGCCGGTTGTTGAGCCGCCGGGCGACCAGGTCAATCGTCTCCAGCAGCTTGCTCAAGCCGTGCAGGGCCAGGAAATGCGGCTGCAAGGGGATGAAGACCTCTTCCACTGCGGTCAGGGCATTGAGCGTAAGGATGCCGAGCGAGGGGGGACAGTCGATGAACAGGTAGTCGAACTTCTCTTCATCCTCTGCGAGCTTGTCGCGGAGGATTACCTCGCGTCCAACGACTCCAGCCAGTTCCACCTCTGCGGCAGCCAAGTCCAAATGCGAACCGACGACCCACAGATTCGTGTCCACTTGCCGGCGGACCTCGGCCAGCGGCACGTCGCGTACCAGCACGTCATAGACCGACGGCCCCTCCAGGCGCGGCTCGATCCCAAAGTGCAACGACGCATGAGCTTGCGGATCGAGGTCGATCAGGCAGACCCGTTGCCCGGTGGCGGCCAGCGCCGCGCTGACATTGACGGCCGTGGTCGTCTTGCCCACGCCCCCTTTTTGATTCATGATTGCGATCGAGTGCATCCTACTCTCCTCGGATCGACCCACAGATTGGCTAAAGTTGGGTGCCGATTATACGGACCTCGGCCGGATTGCCATAGGTCAGCTCGTCACCCCCCTCCCAAAGGTTGGTGCGACAAGCTTGGGTGATCAAGGGTTAGTCGTCATAAGGACCGCTTGCCGTTGGATTCCCACCATCTTTGCGGTAAGGTAGACCGGCAATCGAACCTCCTACATCCCACGAGCCACGCCCAATGTTAGCCCTGCCCGAGATGGACTTCCGCCGTACCCCGGTTTCGCTGATCCTGACAGCCGTTGCCGTGGCGTTGGAGGTGGTGTTCACGTTGGATGAATCGCGGCGTATCTTCTACTACAACCAGTACTTAGGAATCCTTCCCTCGATCTGGGAGGGGCAACTCTGGCGCCCCTTCACCACGACACTGATGCACGGCAACCTGATCCACGCCGCGTTCAACGTGTTGGTCTTCCTCTCCTTTGGGCCGGTCCTGGAGATACGCTTTGGATCGTATCGCTACTTGGGACTCGTCGTGCTCTTGGGCTATCTGTCGATGCTGCCCCAGTTCCTCGTGTCGACCTACGCCGCCCGGCCAGTGATGATTGTCGGCCTCTCGGGGATCATCTATGGGCTGTTTGGAATCCTCCTGATCGGCCGCCGATGGCATCGGGATCTGGCCGAGGTCTGCGACGCCAACACGGTACAGTTCCTGATCTTCTGGCTCTTCCTGGCCATCCTGCTCAGCTACGTCGGCATGCTGCCGGTGGCCAACACGGCCCACGTCTCCGGGTTACTGTTCGGCGTGCTCTTCGGTCTGACCCTGTTCGATAGGCCCCACCAGATTCCTTGGCGTGTCCTGGCGGTCGTCGCCACGCTTGCCGTGTTGGCCACGCTCATTGCCGCGCCCGGCCACATGGGGTACGAACACGTCAAACAGCGTCGCCAGATCGAGCAACGCCTCGAGCAGCTTCGAGCCCCGCAAGAAGAGAAGCGATGATCGCTCCTGAAACCGCCCCAGACGGCCATTGCACCGCGTCGCAGCGCGGCTTGCCTCGGCCGCTATGCGGTAGGGGGCTCCCACCTGTCACGCAACGGGATCGTTGGCCACCGGATTCGGCTGCTTCACGAGCCCCAGTTGTACCAGCTTTGCCTGGCACTCATCGCGTTCGCGGCAGCGCTGCAACTCGGCCCATGCCGGATCCTGGGCCGCCAGAAAGTCGGCCTCACTGGCCGGCACCTTGCCGGCTGCGACCAGCCGGGTAATGACCCCTTGTTCGAGCCGCGTCAGGTGCATCCCTTGCAGGCGGTAATCAACAAACGCCTCCCAGGCAATGGGAAACAACGGGCGCACAATCTCTTCTCCGATCGTGCGGGCATATTCCCGAATCTCCCGTTGAGCGTGAGAATCCATCCGCAGATAGAGGAAGTGGAGCAGGTTGTGCAGGTCCATCTTCCAATAGGCTTCCG